>CAYMBA010000062.1:0-13217 GCA_964388535.1 uncultured bacterium
CAGGTTCTGCTCGAGGGCACGAACCTCTCCGAAGGGCGGGGCACCACTAGACCCTTCGAGACCTTTGGAGCCCCATATCTCGACCATGCCGCTGTGGTGGATGCCATTGAGCAGATGGGTGGTATCCCGGGAGCAGTACTGAGGGACATCGTCTATGAGCCAACGTTCGACAAGCACCAGGGCATGCAGGTGAGGGGATTCCAGATACACGTCCTCGATAGAAACCTGTACCGCCCAGTGCGCGCCTCTATCCTGATCCTCCAGGCCATCAGGAAGGCATACCCGGAGAGGTTCGAGTGGAGCAAGCCACCCTACGAATACGTCTTTGACCAGCTTCCGATAGACGTCATCGCCGGCACATTCAGGGTGCGCGAAGCCGTGGATCGGGGAGAACCACTCGAGCTGCTCGAGCAGGAGTGGTGGGAATCCCTGGCTCGCTACGAAGAGAAGGTTCGTCCATTCCTGATCTACGGACTTCTGAGCCGCTAGAGACATCCCTGAACCTGCGGCTGTGGAGGAACGCCGCGCAGTGGCTGAGAAACTCGACGCGATGATACTCTCGGCCGGCTTTGGGACGAGACTCCGGCCTCTCACGCGGGGTATCCCAAAGGCACTGGTTCCCGTATTCGGTAGTCCACTGATAGAAATCCAGCTCTTGCGTCTCAGGCACCTCGCAACAGGCACCTACGAGTGCGCCCGGGTCGTCGTGAACACGCACCATTTGGCCCATGCAATAGAGCAGTACGTACATGCGGTCGACTTCGGCTTCGAAGTCGTGATGTCACACGAAGAGCAGATACTTGGCACGGCAGGAGGTCTGCGCCATGCAATGCGGTTCTTCTCATCGCCCTGGATTCTCACACTTAATGTCGACACGCTAACACCGATACCGCTTGGCAAGATGCTGCGGACACACACAACTGGCGGCAATGCGGTGACGCTCCTCCTCGTGGACTCGGACCTAAACCGCAACGTGCAGGTAGGGGGCGAGAAGGTGCGGGCAATACTCCCAGAAAAAGGCTCCGATGACTGCTTCACTTACACAGGCTGTCAGATCGTGAATCTCTCATTCCTGGAGGAACTCAGCGAAGGGACATTCCTGGACATGAGAGACGTATACCATCAACTGGCATCGGAGGGTCGACTGGGAGCTGTGGTCAGCACTGGCCCGCTGGTTGATCTTGGAAGCCTCGAAGGCCTTCTGGCTTTCCATGGCCCCAGGCTCCGAAAGACGGCGCTGAATCTCCTTCCTCCAGGATCTAGCGCGGCGACCCTGGCCAGGGACAGCGAGCCAGAAACAGGCTTCGTAGACCCAGCAGCAGAGGTTGTAGCAGGCGCTCGTGTGCGCAGGAGCCTTGTACTCGGGGGCAGCAAGCTCCTCGCCGGCTCTTCGGTGGAGGACTCCATCGTGGGGCCGGATATCGAGGTTGGAATCGAGCTCGCAGGCTTGTGCCTGACGCCGTGGGGTGCAGCCGGAATCCACAACCAGGCCACAAGAAGCCGCACTGGGACAGAAGCGCTACCTCCTCCTGGGACACCAAAGGCAAGCCGCCAGAAGCGAACACAAGGGGCCAGGGCCAACAGCCCGGAGCTCAGGACACCTCCAGGGCTCAAGCGGCTCCTAGAGGCCGCCTCAGGAGTCCATCTGCCCCCACAATGGGGCTCGGAGCTCAGGCGGCTGGCCGGGGACGGGTCGAGCCGGCGCATTTGGCGTATCCGTACCGGCGCAATCGAGGCAGTGGCCATGGAAGCGCCACCGACTAAGGAGGGCCTGGAAGAGGCACGGCGCTTCCTGGAGATACGTGAGCTGCTCGCGCGCTGGGGTATTGACGTGCCGAGGCTTATCGCAGCAGCCCCGGAGCGAGGGCTTGTGGTGCTAGAAGACCTCGGGGATCAACGCCTCTATGAGCTCGTCCGCACCGACAGGGAAGCTGCTCTTGCGCGCTACGCTGATGTCGTAGAGCTCGCAGCACGCCTTCATTCCCACGCGGTTCTGCAGGCCGATGGAGCAGCCCGGCTCAACGAGCCCTATACGCCAGAGTTCGCTATGCGCGCAGAGGCAAGATACTTCCACGAAGAGCTGATCCACCGGGCACTGAACCTTCGGGTACCCTTCGAGGCCATCCGCAAAGATTGCGAGAGCATGGCCCAGACGCTCGAGGGATCGCTTGCGAGAGAGAGCGCACCTAGGCTCATCCACAGGGATCTCCAGTCGCGCAATGTGATGATCCGACCCGGGAGGGTGGTACTGATCGACTTTCAGGGAGCACGGCTCGGACCGCCCCTCTACGATCTCGCTTCTCTCCTGTTCGACCCTTATGTAGAGCTCTCAGAGGATGAGCGCAGGAGCCTGGCCGGGCGATACCACGAGCTTCGCCGCGCTCAGGAGGGGGCCTACCCATTGCCACAGGACCCGATGGCAGACAAGTACCTGCTCGCAGCAGCGGCGATGCGGCTGATGCAGGCCCTGGGAGCATTCACGAAACTGGGCTTGCGCTTGGGCCGGCCCGGATTCGCCGAGTACATCCCCCGTGGGCTGGATAGCCTCCAGTTGGTTCTGCGCGCACTCGGGGCCGGCACCAACATCGAAGAAATAGTCGCGCTTGCGCGACGGAGCTTCCGGCATCAGCCGGGTTCCTAGAGAGCTCCCCGACGAGACCTCCAAGGCCTAGGCCCCACAGCCAACCGACCCAGGATCTATTGCATCTAGGACTATTCCATGCTAGACTATTTCAAGTTGGAGTTCTCCTACGCCGACACAGGAGCAGGGGTGATTCCATGGCCGATACTCTCAGGCGCGACATGAACCGCCTGGCCGCCCTCGGAATGGTGGCCAGACAGCCCATGCATGGCTACCTGGTCCGCGGGCTTGCACGGCGGATGGGTCTCGAGCACTGGGCCCGCCTCTCTGCCTCCTCGATCTACGCCACCTTGGCTCGGCTTCCGGAGGAGGGCCTCGCCACCGTGAACCGTGAGCGCTCTGGAAAGGCACCCGAACGCAACGTCTACCGGATAACCAGTCAGGGGCGGAAAGCGCTCAAGGATCTCCTACGCTCGGCGCTCGGTGGTTCACCCCATGCCCCCGGGCTTTTCCACCTTGCACTCGCGTTCTGTGAGAATCTTGAGCAAGGAGAAGTTGTGCAGCTGCTGAAGCGCCGCCTGGATCACCTCTCAGCCGCAGCGAAGGAAATGGGCCGACAGAAGAGCGCCCTTCAGCACTACCACCCCGAATTCAACCATCTCGCCCTGCTCATAGACTCCGGCCGCGACCATCTGAGAGCGGAAATGAGGCTCTGCAGGCGAGTGATTGAGCTGCTCGAAGCCGATAGGCGGTACTTCGAGCGATTCAAGGAGGCTCTCGCGGATGCAGACGAGATGCTCCACTAGTCGAGGCAAGGTCCGTGGAGCCAGAGGTTCCGCCGCACGCCAAATGTGGCAGGAAGGCGGATGGCTGCTTCCGACCCTTCTGACACTTTTCCTCTTCTGTCCAGGCGCGGGTGCGGCCAGCCTCAGCCTGAGCGAAGCCGTCAAACTGGCGGCCTCAGGGAACCTGCGCGTTGCGGCAAGCCGACACGCCCTTTCGGCTACCCGCTGGGAGAAGCGGAAAGCCGCTGCACAGCTGTTGCCATCGATCTCCGTGAACTCAACCTATACGAGGCTGGATCCGCAGACCGTGAAGCGCGCCAACGCCTTCGGTCGCGAGATGGTGCTTTGGGTGCCAGACTCGAGTGGAAACTTCCGCCAAGTCCGGATCGAGATCCCGCAGACCGTATTTGAAAACGGCTACCAGAGCAGCCTGAGTGCCTCATGGAACGTGTTCAACCCAATGCTCTGGAGTGCGCGCTCGATTGCCGCAGCGGCTGAAGGTACGGCAGCCATAGGCTTGCTGTCCGAGCGAGAGTCGGCCATGCACAGCGCTGCGACGGCTTTCCTGGACCTCTTGAAGGCACAAGCACTGAGCGATCTACAAGGGCGGCAGCTGGAAAGAGCCCGGAAGAACCTCGAGCAGGCTCGCCGCCTGTTCAAGGTTGGCCGCTATGCCGAGGCTGAAGTGCTCAGGTGGCAGGTCGAGGTTCTAAAACAACGAAGCCTCCTGGAGCAGCAGGCCACCGCAAGGACCATAGCCTCGCTCAACCTGGAGAAGGCCATCGGGCGGCCAGCCACAGGCACGACGGAGGCCGACACTACGCTCCCTCCCCGCCTTCTCGAGTTCGCCGAGAAGTGCCTGGAGGCAGGAGGAATCCCGGAAGGCGTGCGCGGGCGGCAAGCTGAGCCACCAGCGGTACGAGCGGCCGCAGCTTCGGTGGAACTCGCCCGAAGGCAAGTACGACAAAGCATCCTTGGCGCCTTCCCCCTACTCAGCATCTCAGCCTCATACGGCTGGCAGAACAACGACACCGTGTGGCTCGATGGAGAGCGCACCTGGTCGATCACGGCCGCATTCACGTGGCCCGTTCTCGACGGCGGTACCACATGGACCAGCGCAAAGGCGGCAAAGGAGCGACTGGCAGAAGCAGAGGCACGATTGCAGCAAGCGAGGGTGGAAGCCCAGGCGGCAGAGGAGGCCGCCCGCCGTGCGGTGGCGAGCCAAGTGCAGCAAGTTCTCCTTGCGAGGGAGGCCCTAAAGAGCGCGCGACGAAACTATACAACAGCGCTGCACAGACTTGAAGTCGGCCAGCTGGGCAACATCGAATGGCTTGATGCCACACTTACCTTTTCCGCAGCCGAGATAACAGCCACGACCTCCTGGTACGACCTTCTCGCCGCAATTGCTGATTTCTACTTCGCCACCGGAAGGATGGCGGACGTACCCGGACTGGAGGGCGCCGATGACTAGGCAACTGTCAATCGCTGGAGTTCTTAGCCTGATCCTGGCAGCTGGGCTTCTCTCGCCCGCCTGCAAGAAACCGCAGCACCTAGAGGCACGTAGGGGCCCCACCCCAGTCGAAGTTCTGAAACTCCATCGGGCGCCTGTCGAGATAACCACCAGACTCAGCGGCGTTCTCAAGTCCATAAGCGCCGTGGATGTAGTGGCGGAGGTGGCGGGCAAGGCCGTACGCGTTGCCGTGAACCTGGGCGACACAGTGGCAGCAGACGCACCACTCGTTTTTCTGGATCAAAGGGTCTCCAGGCAGAACCTCGAGAAGGCCAAGGCCGCCCTGGCAGCCGCCGAGGCGAGGCTTCGAGTCGCGCGGAACAACTTCCTGCGCGACTCGAGCCTCTTTGCCTCGGGCGACATCTCAGAGGCTGTCTTCGAAGCCACGCGGCTCCAGTACGAATCGGCTTCCGCAGACTTGCGCGCGGCCAAGGCCAGCGTGGCCCTTGCAGAGAAGCAGTTCAAAGACACCGTGATCAGATCACCCCTGACCGGGGTCGTCACGCGCCGATTCGTAGAGCCCGGCAAGTACGTGACCCCGGGAATGCCAGTGGTGAGAGTAATGAGGATCGACTCCCTGAAAGTGGTCCTTGGACTCCCTCAAAACCTCCTGGGTAAGGTGAGGCCGGGGATGACAGTGCGCATTCAAACGGACGCATATCCCGGGCGCACTTTCACGGGCCACACACGCTCGATCGGGGCAGAGGCGGACCCAACGACAGGTACCTTCCCGCTCGAAGCGGTCTTTGAGAACCCTCCCGACCGTCCCCTCAGGGATGGTCTCGTCGTCGATGCGTGGATTCTACTCGAGCGGATGGACGATGCCCTCACTGTGCCCCTGGAAGCCATCCAGGAGGACCCCTCCGGCTCGAAGGTGGTCTATGTCGTCCGCGACAGCACGGCGCGGAAGAGGCCCGTAGAGCTAGGAAGGACCGTGGACCACAAGGTCATCGTGCAGGCAGGGCTGGAAGCAGGCGAAGTGTTGGCTGTGACAGGCGCAGCCAATCTGCGGGATGGAGCCAGAGTCACGATTGAAGGGTGGCTCAACGGGGATAGCGCGCAATGACATCGCTGCCCAGATTCTCAGTATCCCAGCCGGTCCTGGTGAATATGCTCATGATAGGAATCATCGTGGCCGGCTTCATATCGCTCCTCTCGATGCCTCAGGAGATGACGCCCAACATAAGCTTCAACTGGGCGTTCGTGACAATCCTCTACCCAGGGGGATCGCCACAAGAGGTAGAGGATCTGATACTCATACCTGTGGAGCGAGAGCTGGAGAAGATCGATCACGTCGACGAAATCCTGTCAACGGCAGGAGAAGGTTACGCGTTTTTCCTGGTCAAATTCGACGAAATCTCCTCCGTAGAGTTCACAGCGAAACTCCAGGAAATCCGCCTCCAAGTAGACAAAGCGGACCTGCCTGAAGACGCTGAAGACCCCATAATTGAAGACTTCGGCTCCGATGACTTCGTGCCTGTGATAGCAGTGGTCCTGGGCTATACAGGCAACGTTGAACAGGCAGCCCGCATCGCCGAAGATCTGAAGGATGACATTGAGGAAATCCCCGGGGTAGCCAAGATCCAGCTTTCGGGGTTAGAAGAGCGTGAGATCTGGGTCGAGGTAGATCCCGCCGCGGTCCATTCGCACGGACTGACCCTCGGCGCGGTGGTTGCTCAGATTGGGCGCCACAACCTCAATCTCCCTGCCGGCGACATCACCGTGGGGCGGTCCGAGGTCCTCGTGCGCACCTTGGGGCGCTTCCGGTCTGTTGAAGACATCAAGGAAATGGTCCTTCGTGCTTCTCCCCATGGCGGAATCCTGCGCCTCCGCGACGTCGCCAGGGTGAGGATGGTGCGGGGCGAACGGAAGGTCATCTCGAGGATCAACTGCAATCCATCAATCACCATCTCCGTCTCCAAGAAAGCAACAGGCTCCACCTACGACGTCGTCAACAAGGTCAAGCAGCTTGTCGCGAAGTACGAAGCCGCAGCACCCGAAGGTGTTTCTTTCACGATTACGATTGATACGACAAGGAACATATCCAGAGTTCTCGGTGTGCTCAGAAACAATGCGGTCATTGGAATCGTTTTCATCTTCTTCGTTCTCCTTGTGTTCCTTGGCATCTCCAATGCCCTATTGGCAGCCCTCGGCATCCCTATCTCCTTCCTCATAACCTTCATCCTGATGTACGTGACCGGCAACACGATCAATGGAAGCAGCCTCTTTGCTCTCATAGTTGTCCTCGGCATCATAGTGGATGATGCAATAATCATTATTGAGAATGTTCACTCGCATCGCCAGCGTGGAGAGCCCCTCAAGCAAGCTGTTATAGAAGGAACCGAGGAAGTGCTGGCCCCAGTAACCAGCGGCATCCTGACGACGATAGCTGCGTTCGTGCCCCTGATGCTCCTTCCAGGTATAGTTGGCAAGTTCATGCGGATTGTTCCCTTCGTCGTAAGCCTCTCGCTTCTTGCCTCTCTCTTCGAAGCAACAGCCTTGTTGCCCTCTCACATACACGACTGGACCAAGGGATCGAAGCACCACGAAAAACCTGAGCGGAAAGGCTACCTATGGCTCCTAGGCATCTATACGAAGATTCTCAAGTGGTCGATCGCTCACAAGTATTCAATCCTTGCCATCCTGCTTGTCGCCCTCATCGCATCCGCCTTCGCGGCAACTCTGCTTGGGATAGAGATGTTTGGTCATGAACGCTTCGACTACTTCTCGATCCTGGTGAAGCTGCCAGAAGGCACAGCTCTGGAAGAAACCGATCGGACGATGCAGAAGATCGAAAAGATAGCCCTGGGACTACCGAAGGAAGACCTGAGAAGCGTGGTAACAAATGCAGGCCTGCTGCAGTCGCATGACGAATGGATCTCCCGGAGCAACGTAGGTCAGGTAATCGTCAATCTCCGGGACAGGCGGAAGCGTCCGCACACTATGGACGAGCTCATCGCCATGGTTAGACCCAAGGTGGAAAGCGTAAGTGGAATCGTGTGCTTGCGCTTCTACGAGCCGACAGGGGGACCACCTAGTGGCAAGCCGGTGAGCATCAGAGTAACAGGAACGTATCTAGACCGCCTGACTGCTGCGGTGGATGAGCTGAAGCGTTCGCTCAGGAGGATTCCAGGGGTCTTTGATGTCGATGATGATTTCCCCGAAGGCAAGGAGGAAATACGCATCCGCATAGACGAAAGCAAGGCCGCGCGGCACGGCATAAGCCCCAGAGACATATCGATGGAGGTTCGTACTGCAATTGAAGGCCTCACCGCAACCAGCTTCAGAGAGGGAGACGACGACATCGACGTGATCGTGAAACTCGCAGGAAGTGAGATCCATGGCATCGACGACCTAGGGCGACTTCGCCTTGCTACGCCCAAGGGCGCCCTCGTCCCCCTAGAAGATTTGGCCTCGATAGAACTCGTGCCATCGGTATCGCGGATCAGGCACCGCAACGGCAAGCGCATCATCATGGTGACTGCTGACATAGACAAGTCCACGACATCTGTGGACCGCGTTGTCTCTGCAATCCGGCCTGACTTCGAAAGGATCGCATCCCTGTATGGAGACGTTCGCTTCGAGGTGGGCGGCGAGTTCGAGGAGTTCTCTGAAGCCTTCGACGATATGAGCAAACTCTTCGCAATAGGAATCATCCTCATATTCCTCATCCTCGGAACGCAATTCAAATCGTACATACAGCCGCTCATCATCCTTACGACGGTACCATTCGCCTTCATAGGGGCGATGGTGGGGCTGCTCATCTCCGGGGACAAATTCGGAATCGTTACCCTCTTTGGGGTTGTGGCTCTAGCCGGCATCGTCGTCAACGACGCAATTGTCCTTATCTCCTTCGTCAATGCGGCAAGAAGACGAGGCGTCGAGAGGTGGGAATCCATCGTCCAGGCCGGCCGGCAAAGGCTCAGACCGGTGATCCTGACGTCCGTGACAACTATAGGTGGCCTGCTTCCCACCGCCATTGGTTTGGGAGGCAGCTCCGCCATATGGAGACCCTTAGCTAGCACGATCGCGTGGGGGCTTCTCTTCTCTACCGTACTCACTCTCATAGCTATCCCATGCTTCCTTTCGATTGTGGATGAGATCAAAATCAAGGCTGGCAAGAGCCTGGTCCGCGAAGAGTAGGGAGAAAGCGACCAAAGGAAGGTCCATGAGGAAGCAGAAGCTTTCAGGTCTACTCCTATGCGGGGGTGGAAGCACTCGGTTTGGGTCGCCGAAGGCACTCGCTATGGTAGGTGGGCAGCCCCTGGTCACCTATCCGTATGCGGTGCTGCGCGAGATCAGCGAGGAGATTATCATCTCCGCTAACGACCCCACTCTGTTCAACCATCTCACTGCACGGATCGTCACCGACCACTTCCCCGGAGCCGGGCCACTTGCTGGCCTGCATGCTGGGCTCAAGGCCGCCAGCCACGAGCTTGTGGCCGTGCTGGCCTGCGACGTGCCGTTGGCCTCTGCTTCCTTGCTTCGTTTCCTGGCCGATATGGCAGAGGGCTTCGATGCTGTCGTCCCTGTCTGGCGGAAACAGACGCACGCAGAAGCGGAGAAAGTCATTGAGCCTCTGCATGCGGTCTACCGCCGGACAATGGCACAGGCCGCAGCAGAAGTCCTCGCAGCGGGTGGCAGGCGGGTTGCAGATGCGCTGCGGCAGGTCCGGGTCAATGAGGTTGCAATGGAGACCTGGGCAGCAGTCACAGGCCTGGGCCCAGAAGTCTTCAGGAATGTGAACGAACCCTCCGACGTTCCGGAGGTGGAGGAGCTGCTCGGCAGCACTGCTTCACCGCTAGATCGCCGATTGAAGTCAAACCCCGGTCACCTAGGAGCCCCAGAAGCCGAAGGGCCTCGAAGACGCCCGGCAGAAAAGCGTCACACAAACACGCGTCCCGAGAGACGTACCATGCGCTGATGGACGCTTCCACGGTGCGGGCCGACCGAGCTCGCCCTTGAGTCCCTGGGTACGCAGAAGTCGGGCAGCCTAGATCGTGCCCGGCTCCAGCGCTGCTCCGGGAGCACGCACGTGGGTAGCCATCAGGCTATCCTCGATCCTGCCCGCCGAGCTCTCGTAGGTGCTCGCATTGCAGGAGAGGATTATCCCCCTGGAAGAGTGGAACCGGAGCCAGGCCTGGATGCACGACGGATTGCCGCGCCAAGGCCTAGTTGCGCCGCATTCGCAACCGCGGCAGATCGTAGCCTCTGCCTTCTCTTGGAAGGCCTCCCAGCTCAGTCCCTTCATCGGTTCCTCCAAGTGCCCCTGGACGGGGCCAGGCAACTGGACAATCTTGATAACTTGCCTCTAACCGACCTCCCCTTTAGGATATCGAAACGCGATAAGGTGGTTCCAGGGTCTGCGGGCTCACTGGATGAGTTCGTATCTTAGCCAATGATAAAGGAAAAGCACATATCGATAACCATGTGCCCATTATCGCGACCTTCCGAAGGGCGCGATTCCAATTATCGATACTTTGTAGTCTCCCGCTGCCCGAGGCACTCTCCCACCGCTGCCGGATGGCGTCTTGGGCAGCCAGGCCTTCGGCTGGGAGCCGTCCCGCAGCGAAAGGCCCTCTCGAGTCGAACAGGAGCAAAGGACAATGAACCCACCCAGGTCCTTTGAGAAGGAAGCGCAAGAGCTAGCCTACGCGATGCGCGAGGACCAGTGGAGGGTTGTGGCTCGCAACCTGAAAGCGCACCTAGCCCGGACGAACAGGCCCCAGCAGGGGCTCGCGGAGGCCGCCGGGCTTGCTCCCTCCAACCTCAGTGCCTACCTAAACCTATCCAGAATGCCCAAGCCCTCCACAATGGCTCGCATCCTGGCCGCAGCCCTTGCAACCCAAGGCGTCACTAGGGCGATGATCGAGCAGTGGAGCCGGACAGAGGATGAGACCGAAGCGCACCTGCGCAAGCGGCTACGGGAGCTCGAAGAACGCGGTGTATCTTTCACTGAGAAAGAGAAGTCCAGGTTGGTATCGACCCTCTCGGCAGACGCAGCGCTCACCTCTGCCTTCTTGAAGCTGGCGGACGAGGTAGACTCACTCACCTCCAGATGCTCGCAGCTGGCAATGGCGCATACGGACGCAGCCCGAGAATCTATCGTGCAATCGGCAGTCGAAGCCTTCTCGCTAGATCCCCGGATGAAACACTTCCCACGAGAGGTGGAAAAGGACATCAGGCGAGTCCACAACGAAGAGCTAAGACGCAATCCCGTGCACGTACAGGCGCTCGAAGGCATCCTGGCGGAGGAAGGCATACGCATCGAGCGCGTAGAGCCCCGGTCGCCTCGCGCAGGACGAGGCCGGTGGGCTGGTCTCAGGTGGCTGCTCAACTTGCGCCACAGCAAGAAAGCGACCATCACCGCCCATACGCACTCGCAGCAGTACCCATTCGAGCTGGGCCGCGTGGTGGGTCACCTACGGATGATGAAGCTATTCGGGGGAGATGGACAGGATGAAGTTGCGAGATTTGCCTCTGAATGGGTCGCCAAGAACTTCCCGCAGGCTGCATCTGACGAAGCCGAACGCGCACAGCTGGAACAGGACATAATCTGGCTTATCTTCCGCTCTCTGGCAGGAAGATGGGCCACGGGCTTTTTCACCCTCCCATCCGATCGCTTCACAAGGCTTGCGGAAGTCCACGAGTATGACATCGATAGCCTAGCCGACGCATTGGGCGTGTCCTGGGAAACTATCGCCAACCGAATAAGCCAGCTAGACTCGGGTCTTCCCGTTCACTTCATCAAGATGGATTGGAGGGGCGTGGTTCTGAAGAGGAGCAGTTTCTCAGGACTTCGGTTCGCTCCGCTGTACATGCGCGTATGCGGAAGGTGGGCATCTGCTCGGAGCCTTATCACCGTCCCCGGGAGCATCTTCAGACAATACAGTGTATTCCCCGACCTCAACGACGAGACCTTTTTCTGTGTAGGACGCTCGGTAAGAGCTCCTTCGCTTCGGTTTGGATCCGCCCCCCTTGTGTACAGTCTGACGATCGGCGTACGGGCCGAGGACGCCCATAGGTTGATATACGCGCGCCAATTCACGAATCCCCCCGTCGAGGTAGGTGTCACCTGCAGGCTCTGCACAGTACTCAACTGTGAGAATAGGGTCTGCCCAGCTGCGTCACTGCCAGGCATGGGCAAGTTCGACTTCAGGGTGGTTTGGTCTGGCAGGACCATTCACGAACGACTACCGGCAGAAGACGGGGAGGCAGGACAGGCGGCATCCAGGCGCAGGCCGGGACCTTCCGACTACATGCCGGGCTACCCCGTGTATATGCCTCCACCCAACGACAAGAAGCGAACATGAGCGGTGAGACACGACCTTCTGTGCCTCTGGGCTGGAGGCCGCAGAAGGCTTAGGGAAAGGCTCCGAGCGGCTCATCCGGACCGGGCTCGGGGCCTCCCTGGCAGCCTAGCACACCCAAACTCTAGCCATTGTAGTAGAGCAGGATGATGTTCTCATCCTCGTCATACCACTCGTCGTCGCAAGGCAGCTCGGGCGGCCCCACGAGGTCCCAGTAGTAGTCGCCCTCATCACCGCTGCTCTCCCATTCGTATTCGTGGTCATCGTCCTCACCCGCAGCGGTGCTCACTGTGACTCGGGCCCTGTCACCGTCCTCGAGATCCGTAAACGTGAATTGAATGTAGCCATTGAGACTCGTCGTACCATTCGCGGAGTCCACTTCTCCCTCTCCATCACGCCAGACCGATACGTGGACCTCAGCTCCCGAGAGCCAGGAGCCCCCGCACTCCTTTACTTTGAGCTTGAGTGTTCCTGTTTCGCCCGCCATTGCGGGAACGAAAAAGGAAACCGCTGCCACCATCAAGGCGGCAACGGCTGCAAAGGCGTACTTATACAGATTGATCTTGCGTGCCATGGCGACACCTCCCTCCGCTGAAATCCAGCGTCGAGGGCCGCCTGGCCCGCAGTGTCCCTAGTCCCAGGTTATCCCATATCGCCTTATCTTTCTCAGCAGCGTGTTCCTATGCACTCCCAACAGCTCGGCGGCCCTCGACTTGTTCCCACCAGTTCGAGCCAGGGCCTCCCTAATGCTGTCGGCTTCGCGCTCGGCAAGCGACCTTACAGCCCCAGGTCGCGGCCTCATGGGCCATGGATGCGGGGAAGGCGCTTTCTTCAGCATCGGTTCACCTGGAAGCACAATGAACTTGCGCACATAGTCGACGTCGATCGTTTCGCGGTCCGCTAGAACCAGAATCCGCCTGACCAGGCTCTCAAGCTCGCGGACATTGCCCGGCCAGGGAAGTGTCTACAGGAACTCCAGGCCTCTTCCGTGAACTTGATCGGCTGGGAGGCCCTCCGGTCCAGTCGGTGCT
>CAYMBA010000063.1:0-13115 GCA_964388535.1 uncultured bacterium
TGATCACATGGCCCAAGTTCGATGATCCGAGGCAGACGCGCCGGCTGCTGGAACAGCTCGTGATGGAGCGACTCTACATTCATGAGGCCAAAGCCCGGGGCTATCTCGAGCGTCCGGAAGTCGTTTGGGAGGCGAAGAAGCGCAAGGGCTTCATCCTTTCTCGACAATATGTGGCCCGCTTCATAAGGCGTGAGGCCGAGCCTAGTGAGGAGGAACTGAGGCGGATCTACGAACGAGATATCAAGCGCTGGACGGTGCCAGAGAGGCGAAGGCTGGTTGCTGTGCTTGTGCGCGACTGGGATACCGCAAAGAAGGCTAAGGCCGTTCTCGAGAGGACACGGAATCCTCTTGAGGCTATGAAAGAGATCAGGCGGTTCGACCCGCGTGCCGAGTGGCTCTACGAGCCGGGACACGTGCCCGTGACCAAGGAGGAGCTGCCGGTCGGGCGCTGGGCTGTGTTCAAGATGCCCAGGGGTGGTGTTACTGATCCCATCCGGTACGAGGGCCGCTATGCTGTCTTCCGGGTCGAAGGTGTTGAGCTCACTCACCCGATGCCATTCGCGGAGGCACGCGGAGAGATTGTCAAAGAGATCAAGCCTGCCCGGGTTGACTCCATCCTTGCCGAGCGGATCGAGGAGCGAAGGGCAGAGACGGAGATTGAAGTCAACGAGGAGATTCTGGGCAAGATTGACTACCAGGCTCTCGTTGCCGAGCCCTCCGAGTAGGAGGTCCCCGGATGCCGAAGTCCCCAGGGAGGACGTGTCTCTGGAGCGTTCTTGTATCCGCGCTACTTGCAGGGACGGCCTCCGCAGGTTCCCTCGACGGCCTTCGTCTGCTCGCATCGGACCAGAGGTCGGTCGTCTTCGAGGTGGAAACCAGCAAACCGCGAGCAGTGGCCACGGATGAGGGCCTTTCGATTCGGGTTAGGGGCTTGTCGGAATGCTTTCGGGTTGGGGAGCCTGACCTTCCTTGCGGGACGTTCCTTCTTGCAGTCCCACCCGGCTGCAGGCCCGTGGCCACTGTCCTCTCCGGGCAACCGAAGGTACTCGCACACACTGCGCCCAGGCCAGTTCCTGAGCGCATCATTCATCTTGTCCCCGGTGGGGCAGACGAGCCCATGCCTTCCTATGAGCTCCGCTATGAACGCGACGAGGAGGCCTACGGTCACCCCTTTCCCACCTCCCTGGTTCATGCCGAGCGGCCAAGGCTCTGGAGGCACCAGCTTGTGAGCAACGTCCGGGTCTGTCCGTTTCGGTACGACCCCATAGAGGGCGTCCTTCTGTGGTTTTCCAAGTTGCAGGTAAGGGTGGATTTCGTGCCTGATGCACGCCTTCCACAGGGATACAAGGCATTCCGCGGCTCGGAAGGGCGCTGGGAGGCCATTCTTGGCCGCACCATCCTCAACTACCATGCGGGGCGCAACTTCCGAGTCGCCAAGATCGGTGCAAGTTGGGCCCGCAGGGGTGTTGCAGCGGGCTACGAAGTGAAGATTCGCGTCGAGGGCAGTGGGGTCCACAGGGTCGACTTCGAGACCCTCGAGGGGGTGCTGGGAGCGCTTGAGCCGATTCCGTGGGAACGTGTGGGCCTCGAGCTGCGTGACTTCGATCACTCCGACGCCGCCTGGGGGCCCAAGAGCTGGTGGGTGAGGTATCTTCCCCTGGACAACGATGAGGATGGGTCCTTTGGACCTGGCGATGGATTGGTCTTCTACGGCTGTGATGCGTGGGAGTGCTTCGACTACTCTCCAGGACAGAAGCGATTCGGGCGGGAGAACGTCTACTGGCTGCTGTTGGATGTGGCCGGTGCGCCTTCTCCGGAGCCCGATGCTTCCTGGCTCAACCTGCCCGATCCGGAGCCGACACAGGTACTCTTCGATTCGCTGCACTTCGAGGAGAACCTCTGGCTCGTCACTGCCGCCTTGAGCGGGGATTCGTCATATGCCTCAGGGCCGTTGGGCATAGTGTGGGATCACTACAACTGGACCTATGGCAGGGTTCGAGAGGTAGACGGTGTGAGCCGTCCCATCAAGGTCATCCGTTTCGAGCTGGGCGAGGTAGTGGACTCGGAGGATGTTTCTACGGGTGCGCGCATTCGCATCCAGGGCTTCTCGCCAAGCTCTTCTTCCTTCCATCACATGCGGCTCTGGTTCTCGAAGAGTCCCTCGCCCGAGGATACCTCGTGGGCTTTCCCGCAGAATCCGATTGTCTTCCGTGACGCCAGTGGCGGCTTGGGGAGCCGCCTCGTGAGCCTGAGCGCGGACGATATGGCTTCCGCTTGGCAAGCCGGAGCGATCGGCTCGGGTGTGAACTACCTGAAGGTGTATTTGGCAAAAGCCGGGGATGGGATAGACAACGTTGCAGGGGAGGGGGCCTCCATTGATTGGTTGGAGATCGGTGTGCACCTGCGACCGAGGCTGCGGGCTGGGCGGCTGCAAGGCTGGCTAGAGGTGGGAGAGCGCGGAGCCCAGGTTGACGTAGTTGGCCTAGCGAGCAGGCAGGTGGCTGTCTTCGACGTGACCGACCCCAGAGGGCCCGTGCCCCTCGGGGTTTCCGATGAGCAGTTCGAGGAAAGCGAAGAGCTCGTCCTCAGGCTTCAGCTGGCTCCCTCAGATCCGCCCGTGCGGCGCAAGTTGCTGGTGGTCCAGCTCGATGCTGCAAAGCGGGTGGAACCCGAGGAGCTAAGTGTGCCGGCGCTGCCCCTTCCTGCATACGGTGGGGAAGAGTACGTGGCCATCTATCCCGCGGCTTTTGCTCCCACACTGGAGCGGCTGCTCCGGCACAGGGAGAACATGGGTCTGGGTGTCTACCGGGCCGAAGTCGAAGCCGTTTACGATGCCTATTCAGGCGGCCGGCGTAGGGCATGGGCCATAAAGAGGCTGCTGATGGATATCTGGCGGCAGCCTGGCAGCAGATTGGAGCACGTCCTTCTGGTTGGCGACGCCAGCAATGACATCGGCGGTTACTGTGTCGGGAGGCAGGAAGAGTACGGGGCGGCCGATCCGGAGACCACGTGGGTACCCACGGTCACGATCAGGAGCGAAGCGTACGTGGAGGGCCTGCGCGAGCTCGCGAGCACGGACGAATGGTTTGTCGACAATCTGGGTGGCTCGTGGTGGGACTTCTCGGGGCTCCCGGATGCTCACGTCGGAAGGATTCCCTGCAGCAACACGACCGAGCTTTCCACCTACATCGAGAAAGTCCTCGAGTTCGAGCGCCCCGGGGATGTTCACCCGTGGAAGCGGCGCATCGTTCTGCACAGCGATGACGCATTCTCAACGAGAGGCACTGTGTATCAGTACAGAGACAGCGAAGATAGGTTTGGAAGTATGACCCTTGAGGCCAAAGCAGCCGTGGATTCCTTCCCCTGCCGGGGGGCCTACGTGCCTGACAGCCTGCTGATGTCTGCCTACTTCGACTCGGTGCCGGAGCTGGGGAGGTGTGTCAAGGATCCTCTCACCGGCAGGTGTCTCAGAGACACGGCCGGGCAGATAGAGTACGTCAGATACCCGATCGATCCCGGCCCGAGTCAGGACTTCGGCAAGAACGTCTTCCGTGACACGCTCTTCAGCCATCTCGATCGGGGTGCGCTGATGTGGGCTTTCCAGGGACATTCCAACTGGGTCCAGCTGACCCACGAGAACATTTTCTATCACACCAAATTGGTCCGCGAGGACGTTTTCAGGTTCTCGAACATCCACAGGCCTTTCGTCTTCCTTGGCTTCGGGTGCCATCTGGCCGAGTTCGCAAGGCACGTCGACCGTAGGGTCCCAATCGGCGACGGTATGCCCGAGGCGATGCTCTTCTGTTGCCCGGGGGAACCGAAGGCGAGTGTTGGAATCTTCGCTTCCACAACTTTCGAGTGGATAGGTCACGACATCGAGACCCACTTCTTCAACGCCATGTTCGCCCCTCCACCGCCCGGCACGGATGCCCCCGCCTGGTACCTCGGAGAGATCTGTACCGCGGCCAAGGTGCTCGACGCAGGCCACAGCTATGCCTCTTCGGGAGTGACCTACACGCTGCTGGGCGACCCGGGACTCAGGCTCGAGCTCAATCCACCCCAGGTAGAGCTGACAGTCAACGGCACTGCGTGCGGCCCATGGAGCGGCCCGCTGACGTGGTACTCGGAGGATGGGGACACGCTGCTAGCGATCTTCGAGTTCTGCGAGACAACGCCCATGGACACGCTCCGCTATTCGATCGATCACGGCGGTGTGGCGAAGACCCTGGAACTTCGGGCGGACTCCCTGTTCGCCGAGGGGCACCGGGGCTGGATCGAGTATTGGATGGTTGTGGAGCCATGCGAGTACGACTTCGTCTTCTCCGTGGCCGACGTCTGGGGGTATGAGACCACCGTGACCTTCCATTTCCCATTCGATGTCTCCTGGTGGCGGTACGTGCCGGATGAGGAACCGGAGTGGATCACCGAGGGAGATGTCGTTCCCAAGGAGGGCAGCCTCGGCGTCCGCATATCCACGGGTGTGCGTCTCGACGTGGACGATCTGATGCTTGTGACCGAAACCGATACCCTCAGGGCCCTCTCCTTCGGCGTCGATTCGGTGCAGGCTCCCCCGGGTACCTTCGGCTCGGGATGGATTCGGCGCTACCAAGTGGAGTTTGAGCCCCCGTCCTGGGGGGAGCTTGATCGACGGGTCTTCAGGTTGCTCACGCGACGCAGCGACGGTGTCTATCGGGAGGCTGCTTCGGCCGAGTTCGTGCGGGCTGGGAAGCAGCGAATCCGGGACTGCTATGCTATTCCCAACCCCTTTGAGGATGAGACGTACTTCTATTACGTACTGGGTAATGACGTGCCGCTCGTCCAGTTGCGGATCTTCACTGCCACTGGCAAGAAGGTACTGGTTGCGTGCAGTAGCGGTGAGGAGGCGATGACCAGGCACCTGGGAAGGAATTGGTTCCTGTGGGATGGCACCGACGAGGAAGGGGATGAGGTGGCAAACGGTGTCTACTTCTACGAGCTCGTGATCGCCGATTCCCAGGGCAAGGTTCTCGACAGGCGGTTGGGCAAGGTGGTGCGGGTGCGCTAGCCTAGCCGCGGCGGGCGGAACCTGGAGAGAGAGCGGGTGTTCCACAGTGCGGACGTGGCCTTCTAGAGACTATGGTTTCCCGGCCGGCGGCCCGAGATCGTTTGCGGGCACGCGGGCCGGGATTCTTTTTGGAGGGTGATCGATGGTCTGGGATCCAAACAGATTGACTCAGAAAGCAGCCGAGGCCGTGGAGACTGCGCGCCGGGACGCTCTGCGGCGGGGACAGCAGCAGATAACGCCGAGCCACCTGCTGCTTGCGCTCATGGACCAGTCAGAGGGCGTGGTCCCGAGGATTCTGGCGAAGCTGGAAGCGGACACAGGGGCACTGCGGCGGGCGCTCGAGGACGACCTGGCTCGGGTGCCGCGAGTCGAAGGCGCAGTCCAGCAGTACCCTAGCCCAGAATTGGGGGCCATTCTCGAAAACGCCGGCCGCGAGGCCGAGCGGCTGAAGGACGAGTACATATCGACCGAGCACTTCCTGCTCGCCATGGCCGATCCGGCCTCCACGCACCCTGCCTGCCAGGCCCTGAGGCAATACGCAGGGGACCGCGAGAGGATTCTCGGCCTGCTCGCCGAGATCAGGGGCTCGGCCCGTGTCACCGACCCCAATCCGGAGGACAAGTATGAGGCGCTCAAGCGCTACACGAAGGATCTTACGGATCTTGCGCGCAAGCAGCAGCTCGATCCCGTCATAGGAAGGGATAGTGAGATCCGCAGGGTGATGCAGGTGCTCTCCCGGCGGCGTAAGAACAACCCGGTGCTGATTGGTGATCCGGGGGTTGGCAAGACGGCCATCGTGGAGGGGCTGGCACAGCGGATCGCTGCCGATGAGGTCCCCGAGGGATTGAGGGGCAAGCGGCTTCTCGCGCTGGACCTCGGGGCGCTCATCGCCGGGGCCAAGTACCGCGGCGAGTTCGAGGAGAGACTGAAGGCCCTCCTGCGCGAGATAAAGGAATCCGAAGGCGGCATCATACTCTTCATCGACGAGCTGCACACCCTTGTCGGCGCCGGCGCGGCTGAGGGTGCGGTTGATGCCTCGAACATGCTGAAGCCCATGCTCGCCCGGGGCGAGCTGCGCTGCATCGGTGCCACCACGGTCGATGAGTACCGGAAGCACATCGAGAAAGACGCCGCCCTGGAGCGCCGCTTCCAGCCCATCCTGGTGCAGGAACCGAGTGTGGAAGACACGATCGCAATCCTGAGGGGCCTGCGCGAGCGCTACGAGGTGCATCATGGCGTGAGGATCCGCGACAGCGCACTGGTCGCGGCAGCCAGGCTGGCGGACAGATACATAACCGACCGCTTCCAGCCCGATAAGGCGATCGACCTGGTGGACGAGGCCGCTTCGGCGCTGAGGATCGAGATCGATTCGATGCCTGAGGAGCTCGATGCGACCGAGCGGAAGATCCGCACGCTGGAGGTCGAAAGGGAGGCGCTGAAGCGCGAG
The DNA here is from genome assembly GCA_964388535.1 of uncultured bacterium. GTDB lineage: Bacteria > Eisenbacteria > RBG-16-71-46 > CAIMUX01 > WJJG01 > CAYMBA01. Next base: position 6,492 of record CAYMBA010000063.1, read on the forward strand.
GGGGAAAAGGAGAACAAGGAGCGGCTGGAGCAGATAGCCCAGGAGCTGGCCAGCCTGCGGGAGGAGTACGACCGCCTTGCGGCGCAATGGAAAGAGGAGCGTGACCTGATCCGCAAGATCAGGTCGCTTAAGGAGAGGATTGAGGCCCTGAGGGCCGAGGAGAAGCAGGCAGAGCGCGAGGGCAACTACGAGCGTGTCGCCGAGATCCGCCATGGAACCATCCCGGGTTTGCGTAAGGAGCTCGAGGAAACCGAGTCGCGGCTGGTTTCCGTGCAAGGCAAACAAAGGATGCTCAAGGAGGAGGTGGACGAGGAGGACATAGCGGAGATCGTCTCGCGCTGGACGGGTATTCCTGTGGCTCGGATGCTCGAGACCGAGGCTGAGAAGCTGGTGCACATGGAGGAGCGCCTGGCACAGCGGGTAGTCGGCCAGGAAGAGGCTTTGCGCGCTGTGAGCGATGCGGTGAGGCGGGGACGCGCCGGCTTGACCCCGCCCAACAGGCCGATAGGTAGTTTCATCTTCCTCGGCCCGACGGGGGTCGGTAAGACCGAGTGCGCGAAGGCACTGGCCGAGTTCCTCTTCGATGACGAGTCGAACATGGTGCGCCTGGATATGTCGGAGTATGGGGAGCGGCACTCGGTCGCGCGCATGATAGGTGCGCCTCCGGGCTATGTGGGCTACGAGGAAGGTGGGGTCCTCACTGAGGCCGTGCGCCGCAGGCCGTACTCGGTAGTTCTCTTCGATGAGATCGAGAAGGCCCATCCCGAGGTCTTCAACGTCCTGCTTCAGGTCCTCGACGACGGCCGGCTGACGGACGGGAAGGGCCGCACGGTGGACTTCACGAACACGGTCATAATCATGACCTCGAACATCGGAACTCACCTGCTGCAGGACATAGAGCCCGATCAGGTTGATTCCCGCAGGGAAGCCGTGCTCGCAGAGCTGCGCGCGCACTTCAGGCCCGAGTTCCTCAACAGGATCGATGAGATTGTCATCTTCCACCCGCTCACGAAGGAACAGATCAGGCGGATCGTTGATCTGCAGATGGACGAGATAAGGCGCTTCCTGGAGCCTAAGGGCATCCATCTTGCGCTGACGGATGCTGCCAAGGACTACCTGGCCGAGAACGGCTACGATCCGGACTTCGGTGCGCGCCCGCTCAGGCGCCTCGTTCAGAGAGAGATCCAGAACGTGCTCGCTAAGAAGATCCTGGCGGGCGAGGTCAGGGAGGGCGACAGGGTCGTCGTGGACAGGGATCCGGCAGGTGGTCTGACCTGGCAATTGGAGGCGGAGGTGGTGAGCTGACACGCGCTGCCCTAGTCACTAGGAGACAGCTACCCGCGCTGCGCTACACCGAGCACCGAGAGGCCGAAGGGGAGCGGGGGAAGGCGAAGCTCCAAATCGAGAACCGAGCCCAGGAGTTTGTTGAACGGCTCGGGGGGAAGTGAGACATCCGAAGCCGGCTGTGGGGAAGCCGGCAGGGCCTTCGTAGCCAGGCGATAGAGTGCCATCGCGGGGAAGAGGACCGAATTCCAGTACTGGAGTGATACGGCCCGCAAGCCCGCAGCTTCCATTTTTCGCCGGAGCCCGCTAGTGGTGTAGCGTCTTGCAGTGCCGATTGCCTCGTCATGGCGGGAGCGGAGCCACTGGAAGGCCGGAAGGTTGAGCACGGCAGCCCCGCCGGGTCGCAGGCAACGGCGGAACTCTGAGAGGGCGCGAACGTCATCGGCTACGCCTTCGTGGTAGAGCACGTCAGCCGAGAAGATGATATCGAAGGACTGATCCGCAAAGGGGAGTGCCTCCACGGTGCCTCCTAGGAGGCGGACCTCGGCGGGGACCCTCGCAGTCGCCAGTTCGAGCGCGTCTTTGCTCACTTCCAGGCCTACCGCCAGATATGGCACGTCCACGTACTCGGACAGGGAAGCCAGGTTGCCTCCTGTGCCACAACCTGCATCCAGCAGCCGGATCGGCTTTGTCCTGGCGCAGTAGATCGCGCGCGCAATGGCTGCCACTCGGCCGAGGACCCGCTTTCTCATGGCGAGGTACCACCATAGGCGGTTCTCGGCCTCAAACATGCGGCGGTACTCATCCCTGCGCATCTGCACCATCCGGCACCGAGCCGCTCGATTCTGACTCACGAGCCAGGCCGGTCAGCGCTCCGGGACCCGCGACTTCTACCCGGTTCTTTCCCTGCTCTTTGGCCAGAAGCAGCATCTTGTTGGCCCTCGTCCAGAGGCTGCTCCTGCTCGATCCTGGCCCACCGAGGCTGCCTCCTATCGAGACGGTGACACTCACCTCTTCAGCAGAGCCTGCCAGATTGCGCACGCGGAATCTCTCACGCCCCACAGATTCCCGCAGGCGCTCGGCAATTGCGCGCAGTTCGTACTCTTCCAGGGGAGGGGCGAGCAACACGGCGAACTCTTCGCCCCCCCAACGGGCCAGAACGTCAGTGGTACGCAGTTGTGCAGCGAGTTTGCGGGCGATGCCGCGGAGGACGTCATCTCCCCCATCGTAGCCGAAGCGGGTGTTGAAGGACTTGAAGTCGTCAATGTCCACGATTAGCAGCCCAAGCCGCTTGCCGTCGCGGCGCGTTCGGGCCAGGCTGCGCTCGAGGCTGTCCTCGAAGAAAGAGCGGTTGTAGAGCCCTGTGAGGGAGTCCCTTGTTACGGCCCTCGAGAGAGCGAGGGTTCTTGAAAGCCGCGCGCAGACATGGCGGGCCAGGAGCCGGCAGCGAAGGCGCGAGGCGGCGTCGAATGCGAATGTGCGGGAGTCGTGGAGCAAAAGCACGCCGCCAGATTCGGGTTCTGCCGCTGGCCAACCAATAAGGATTGCGCTTCCCCCCAGTTGCCGTGCTCCCTTCTGGTCGCTGTGCCTGCAGTCGGGGAGATAGAGCAAGCGTGGTGCCGCGTGGATTGCCGATCTGAGCACAGGATCTAGCTCTGCCACTGCGCGCTCCGGCTCACTAGTGTCTCGGAACGCATCAGGCAACTGTCCCCGACCCAACACCCCAGGCAATTCGAGCCCCAGGCTGCAGAATATCGCCGCGTCTGCCCGGACCAGTTGGGCGGCCCCCTCCAAGATCCTGAGGATGGTAGATCGGAGGTCCGCGCTCTCTTCCAGGGGCTCTTCCAAGTAGGCGGATTGCCAGCGGAGGAACTCTTCGATGGTGCCTTCTCCAGCAAGGGCTCCGACAGGCTCGAGTTCCCCGAGCTCCACCTCCACGGGGGCGGAGAGCAAAGCGCTAGCATCCGGGAGACGCACCAGAACGCCGCTTGAAGGCTCTGCGACGGAGATTGCCGACGGGATGCCAGAACTGAAACCGACGACTCTCGCTGCGCCGCGCGCTACAAGAGCGCGCACCGCCTCGTGCGCTAGCAGTGCGCAGAAGGCTTCTGGAGCATTTTGGATGCGGAGCTCGGCTGCCCATGGGCCGGGCAGCAGTCCGTCTCTGGAGAGCCGAGAAAGAAGATCCCTGTATGTCGCTGAGACTCGCTTCAAGACCGCCGGACCCTGACTCACGTCTAGGAGAAGCCGGTTGTGACCGGTCGCATTCGTTGTTGGGGCCAACTCCCACTATATGTGTTGAGCGGGCCCAGATTCAACGGGTTAGGCCTGGCTTTGGGGCAGACCCACCGGACCTTCTGTGAGAGCGAACCTACGGGGGGCCGAACATGGAAAAGGGAACTTCGCTCCGGCAGGGTGAGGACGGTGGCTTCATCGCAGGCGGCTACACATAGAGCATGGGTGCGGGGGAGTGGGATTTCTGCCCGGTCCGACTCGACAGAGAGGGCTTCTCAGCGGCTGGCGAGGTGTCGCATCCGCACAGATGCTGGCTTGGGTACCCGAGCGCGAATCCCTCGGCGGGCACGACCTTGGCCGCCTTCGAGCTAGGGGACGCCCTTTCCGCCGATCTGGCCATCTACGATTGCGCAGGCCGGAGAGTGGCTACGCTGGCCCGGGTCGCGCTGCAGGAACCAAGCGAGGCCTGGGCCGCTCCGCATCCAGGCTTGACGCCTGCTCCGTCGGCGCCTAGACTGGCCAGTCTGCTTTGCTGCATCGGGGCAGCCGATGCATTTTTTTTGGACCGGCAGATGGTGCGGTGTTTCGTTTCAGCGGCGCGGAGGTGTGGATGCGTCTCTCCGATCTCCTTGTACCCGAGTGCATCCTGCTGGGCGTACCTCCGGTCAGCAAGGCGGAGCTGATTCGTCTCATGGTAGAACCCCTCGTGAGGCTCGGGGCAGTGGAGAACCAGGCGCAGGTCGTCCGGGCCCTTATGGAGAGGGAGAAGGTCCAGAGTACAGGAGTCGGAGGGGGGGTGGCGCTTCCACACGCCCACAGCCCCGCTGTTCGCAGCTTCGCAGTCAGTTTCGCCCGCCCGGTGGAGCCGATCGATTTCGACGCGCTGGACGGCAAGCCGGTCCGGATCGTTTTCCTGGCTGTGGGTCCCGAGGACAGGAGCGGCCTGATGAGGGTCCTAGCTAGGATCTCAAGGCTGCTCTACGCGGGCGGTTTGCAGAAAGGACTGCTTCGGGCCAAAGATGCCCAGCAGGTTCTCAAACTCGTCCGGGATGAAGAGGACAAGATCCGCGGCTAGAGGGTCTTCTGAGTGCCGTATGTGGGGTCGTGAGTGCTGCGGGTTCCCAAACACGTCCGGATTGCGGCCTGGCGTGCGCTTCTGGTTCTTTACGTGGCGTTGATTCTATATCTCTCTTCGAGACCGCACCTGAGGCCTCCGGTCCGTTTCTTCCTGTGGGATAAGTTCGCACACGCCGGTGAATATGCGCTGCTTGGGTTCCTGTCCGTGCAGGCTCTGGCCGATGTGCCGCTTGGGAAAGGGGCGAAAAGGACGCTCCTGTTTCTTGGGATGGGGATCCTGGTGGCCGCGGTGGACGAGCTGATCCAGGCGGATGTGCCAGGGCGTGAATCGAGCATCCTGGATCTCGCAGCCGACGCCCTGGGTTTGCTGATCGGCATCTGGCTGGCGCGCGGGGCAAAGGCACCGGAAGGCAACGGCGAGGAGAGAGGAAATAGCGAGGTCGGGGGTATGCGATGATGGAGCGTCTTTCTACGAGCATGAGGAACGCAACCTGTGGGGATCTACGGGCATCCGACGAAGGGAAGCGCGTTTCCCTCGTTGGCTGGGTCCACCGCATCAGGGACCACGGGGGTGTCTACTTTTTGGACCTGAGGGATCGCTATGGCATAACTCAGGTCGTAACTCGGCCCGGTGAAGCCGACGCTTCCCTGATCGAGGCGCTCCGCCAGATGAGGCCGGAGTTCGTCGTGCGGATAGAGGGTGTGGTAGCCCGGCGCCCGGAAGGGATGGTCAACCCGAACCGGCCGACAGGCGAGATAGAAGTTGTGGCCGAGCGGGCCGAGGTGCTGTCCCGCTCTGAGGTGCCACCCTTCGTGATCGAGGAGGACACCACGGCCGGTGAGGACCTGCGCCTGGAGTTCCGCTACCTCGATCTGCGCCGCCCCGCGCTGCAGCGCGTGCTGGAGATGCGGCACAAGGTTGCGATAGAGACTAGGAAGTATTTCGACTCCCTTGGATTCCTCGAGATCGAGACCCCGATGCTTGTCCGGCCCACGCCCGAGGGCGCCCGTGACTACCTTGTGCCGAGCCGCGAACATCCGGGCAAGTTCTACGCGCTTCCTCAGAGCCCGCAGCTGTACAAGCAGATACTCATGGTCGCTGGGATGGACCGCTATTTCCAGATCGCCCGCTGCTTGAGGGACGAAGATTTACGAGCGGACCGCCAGCCCGAGCATACGCAGATAGATGTGGAGATGAGCTTTGTGAGCGAAGAAGACGTCTTCGCTGTCGTAGAAGGTCTGATGAAGCGCATCTTCTCGAGCGTTCTCCAGACAGAGATCGACACACCGTTCCCTAGGCTCGAGTATGACGACGCCATCTCGCGCTTCGGGACAGACAAGCCCGACTTGCGGTACGAGCCCGAGATCGTGGATGCGACGGATCTCTTGGATGGATGCGACTTCAGGCTCTTCGGTGAGGCAAAGGGCAAGGGACTGACAGTGAAGGCTTTGAGGATTCCGGGAGGGGCCTCGCTCTCGAGGAAGCAAGTGGATGCTCTGGAAGAAGAAGTAAAGCTGGGGGGCGGTAAAGGGCTTGCCCGGGCGAAGGTGACCGAGGGCGGGCTTGAAGGGGGCTTCGCCAAGCACTTGGGGTCGGATCTAGGGGGGCGTCTCGCCGAGTTGTGTGGGGCTGTCCCCGGCGATCTTCTGGGGCTGGTCGTCGATTCGCCGGAGCGTGCGGCCCGGGCTCTCGGCAGATTGCGTGCGTCACTTGCCCAGAAAGCGCTGGCGGGGGATGAAAGATTCGCCTTCGCCTGGGTAAGGCATTTCCCGCTGTTTGAGCGCGATGAGGCCACGGGCAAGATCGTGCCGGCTCACCATATGTTCACGATGCCCCTTGCACGGGATATGGATCGGCTCGAGAGCGACCCACTCTCTGTGCGTGCGCAGCTCTACGACCTTGTGCTCAACGGCGTGGAACTAGGCAGCGGGAGCATCAGGATACACAGGCGCGACATCCAGGAGCGTGTGATGAAGGTGATAGGCATGGAGCAGGAGGAAGCCGACCGGCGGTTTGGCTTCCTCCTC
>CAYMBA010000064.1:0-12771 GCA_964388535.1 uncultured bacterium
CTGGGCATATGCTGGGTCATCAAGACATGGAAGGTTTTCCGGCTCCCCGACGACATATACTTCATCGATACGCTGCCGGTCAGGGTGGACTGGACTGAGATCGCAGCCATCGTAGCCAGTGTGCTTCTCATCTCCGCGCTCTCGACGATCTTTCCCGCCTGGAGGGCGGCGCGGCTTGACCCAGTGGAGGCCATACGGTCTGAGTAGGGGCTCCAGAAGTTCCGGGGAGGCAACATGCACCCAGGGGCCACCGAGGCGGCCTTGAGGGCTGAGGACATATGGAAGAGCTTCCCAAGCGGGGAGGAACGCCTCGAGGTGCTCCGGGGCGTTGACTTGGTGGTCGAGCCCGGCCAGCTGGTCGCAATAACGGGCGCCTCCGGGTCGGGCAAGAGCACCCTTCTTCATATCCTGGGTGGGCTGGAGAAACCAGACAAGGGCCGGGTATGGTATGGACCGAAGGAGATCGGGCGGCTCGATGAAGACAACCGTACGAGATTGCGGAACGAGTACGTAGGATTTGTGTTCCAGTCACAGCAGCTCCTGCCGGAGTTCACGGCGAGGGAAAACGTGGCGATTCCCTTGCTGCTGGCAGGCTTGGGGGTTCGGAGTGCGATGGCCAGGGCGGAAGAGCTGCTGGCCCTGGTTGGACTCTCAGGGCGGGCAAGTCACAGGCCGGCCCAGCTTTCGGGTGGCGAGCAGCAGCGGGTGGCGGTGGCCAGGGCCATGGCGAACCACCCGAGGCTGATCCTTGCGGACGAGCCGACAGGGAATCTGGACCGGCCAACTGGCGAGGCGCTCTTCGACTTGATATATTCGCTTGCGCGCTCGCAGGGACAGAGCTGGGTCGTCGCGACACACGATGAATACCTTGCCCTGCGGGCCGATATTAGATGGAGGCTCGTTGGGGGCAGGCTCGAGTCGCCCGTGGACACGAGCCTGCACTGAAAGGAATCGCTCACATGAAGTGCGAGATCTGCGGGGTGGCGGAAGCCACCATTCATGTAAAAGAGGTCAAGAACGACGAGGTTCGGGAGCTGCACCTGTGCGAGAAGTGCGCCCGGGAAAAGGGATACCACTCGCTGGTTGACAAGAGCAAACTCTCGATCGCCAGCCAGTTCATCTGGATGGCGGAGAACCTGTATCCGGAGCGCGGGGGGAAGGCTGGAAACATCCAGTGCCCTCGCTGTGGTATGAAATACAGCGAGTTCATGCGGATAGGGCGCCTGGGGTGCCCCGACTGCTATTCCGCCTTCGGCGAGCAGCTGAAACAGGTCCTGCGGCGCGTCCACGGGTCGGTGAGGCACGTCGGCAAGGCACCTGGCAAGGAGGGAGAAGTCTTCGAGCGCCGGAGGCTGATCCAGCACCTCCATGAGGAGTTGGAGCGGGCAATAGAGATGGAGGAGTATGAACGGGCGGCCGAGATCCGCGACAGGCTTAAGGCGCTGGAGGTTTCCGAAGGCTCAGGGGATTCCGGGCAGCAGGGGAAACAGGGATGAGTCTTCCGGCAAAGGAAATGCTAGGCCCGGCCGGGAAGTGGTTCGCAGAGACCGGTCCTGAGGCGGACTCGATTCTGAGTACCAGGGTCCGTCTTGCGCGCAATCTTAAGGATGTTGCCTTCACGACGAGGGCTCTCAAAGAAGACCTCAGCAACGTCCTGCACAGGGTCCAGACGGCCGGTGAACACGCCACAGCGTTCAAGGATGGCTGGGTCTTCCCAATGGAGTCGCTTTCGCTACTGGAGCGCCAGTTCTTGCTGGAGCGGCATCTGATCAGTTACGACCTTGCCGGCGATGGGACGAATCGAGCCCTCATCCTCTCGCGCGACGAGGGCCGCAGTGTCATGGTCAACGAGGAAGACCATCTCCGGATCCAGGTGCTCCGCAGCGGATTCCAGCTCGACGAGTGCTTCCGCGAGGCCGACTCCATCGATGACGAGTTGGAGTCGTTCATCGAGTACGCCTTCTCGGACGACCTGGGCTATCTGACGGCCTGTCCCACGAATGTTGGGACTGGAATGAGGGCGTCTGTTCTTGTTCATCTGCCTGCTCTGGTTCTGACCAGGAAGATAAAGAAGGTCCTCTCCGGTATCGCTCAGGTCGGGCTTGCCGTGAGGGGGTTCTACGGTGAGGGGACGGATGTTCTCGGGAACTTCTTCCAGATTTCGAACCAGATAACGCTCGGTGAGAAAGAGACGCAGACCCTCACCAACTTGCGGCGCGTAGTGCGCCAGGTGCTAGGTTACGAGGAGAAGGCGCGAGAAGTGCTCCTGAAGGATGCGCGCGAGCAGATTGTGGATAAGGTGATGCGTGCCCTTGGTGCGCTATGCTATGCGCATTTGCTCACCTCGGAGGAAGTGATCGCGCTGACCTCTGCCGTGCGCCTGGGAGTTACCCTCGGGCTTGAGGGAATGCCGAGTATCGGCACATTGAACGAGATTCTGCTTTTCTCCCAGCCGGCACACCTTCAGCTGATGCTCGGCCGGGAGATGAACACCCTGGAGCGGAACCTGGAGAGGGCTCGCTTCGTCAGAAAAAAGCTCCAGGAGGATCTGAACCGCGCTCGAGGCGGGTCGGATCAGAGTTGAGTCGAACCAGAAGGGTGATGAGCCATGCACGATAAGTTCACAGACAGGGTGCGGCGGGTGATGTTCCTAGCGCGTGAGGAAGCAAGTCGCCTTCAGCACGATGCCATAGGCACTGAGCACCTTCTGCTCGCCTTGCTGAGGGAGGGCGAGGGGATAGCGGCCACGGTGCTGATGAACCTGGGGCTTGACCTGGATGCGATCCGCCAGGCCGTCGAGAACATGGTGGCTCACACTGGCGGTACACTGACGATTGGTGAGATTCCTTTTACCTCGAATGCCAAGCGGGTGCTGGAGCTCTCCGTGGATGAGGCGAGGCAGATGGGTCACAACTACGTAGGCACCGAGCACCTATTGCTGGGACTCATCCGCGAGGGTGAGGGCGTTGCCGCCAAGGTGCTCATGGACATGGGGGTCGATCGTAAGAAGGTGCGGGAGGAGACAATGCGGCTCCTCGGCACAAGCCCGAGCGGCCCTCAGAGGAGTGGTGAGGCCGAAGAGCGGCCCGAGACGCCAAGCTTGGACCAGTTCGGTCGCGATCTGACGCAGCTCGCGCGGGATGCGAAGCTGGATCCGATCTTCGGCCGTGAGAACGAAATCGAACGCGTCATCCAGATCCTCTGCCGGCGCAAGAAGAACAACCCGGTGCTGATCGGAGAGCCCGGAGTGGGTAAGACAGCCATCGTCGAGGGGCTGGCCCAGAGGATTGTAGATGGGAAGGTGCCGGAGCCTCTGCGGAACAAGAGACTGATAACGCTAGATCTTGCAAGTGTCGTGGCTGGAACGAAATACCGCGGACAGTTCGAGGAGCGCTTGAAGACGATCATGAACGAGATCCGCGAATCGCAGGATACTATCATGTTCATAGACGAGCTGCACACGATCGTGGGTGCTGGCGGGGCAGAAGGTGCCATCGACGCATCGAACATGCTCAAGCCGGCGCTGGCGCGCGGCGAGCTGCAGTGCATTGGCGCCACTACTCTGGATGAGTACCGCAAGCACATAGAGAAGGATGGGGCGCTCGATCGACGCTTCCAGCCTGTCATGGTCGATCCGCCGACGGTTGAGGAGACCATCCAGATCCTGCGGGGTCTGCGGGACAAGTACGAGGCCCATCACCGGGTTCACTACACCGATGATGCGCTCGTTGCCGCGGCACGCCTGAGCGACCGCTACATAACCGATCGTTTCCTGCCGGATAAGGCAATCGATGTGATTGATGAAGCCGGGGCGCGGGCAAGGCTCTCGCAGAGCACATTCCCCACGGAACTGCGGGAGCTGGACCGGAAGATTGAGCAGGTGGCCCTTGAGAAAGAAGCAGCCATCAGGGCCCAGGAGTTCGAGAAGGCCGCCGCGCTGAGGGACGAGGAGAAGGCGCTGAGGCAGGAGTATGCGAAACTGAAGAACGAGTGGAGCGAAACGAAGAGCACGCAGCGGATCACCGTTACCGAGGACGATGTGGCCTACATCATCTCGAGGATGACCAAGATCCCGGTGACGAAGATCGGCGAGGCAGAGACGGAGAAGCTGCTTCGCATGGAGGAGGAGATCGAGAAGTACATCGTAGGGCAGCGGGAAGCCGTCGAGGCCATCGCAAAGGCCATAAGGCGTAACCGTGCCGGCCTGAGGGATCCACGCCGGCCGATCGGCACTTTCATCTTCTTAGGTCCCACCGGCGTGGGGAAGACCGAGCTCGCCCGGGTCCTGGCGAGGTTCCTGTTCGATGATCCCGATGCGCTCATCAGGATCGATATGAGCGAGTACATGGAGAAGTTCGCCGTGAGCCGGCTCGTAGGTGCGCCTCCAGGCTACGTAGGCTACGAGGAGGGAGGCCAGCTGACTGAGCGGGTCAGGCGCAAGCCGTATTCGGTCGTTCTCCTGGATGAGATCGAAAAGGCGCATCCCGATGTGTTCAACATCCTCCTGCAGGTGCTCGAGGACGGGGTGCTCACGGACAGCCTGAAGCGCAAGGTTAGCTTCAAGAACTGTGTTCTGATCATGACGAGCAACATCGGGGCAAGGAGGCTCCGCGGGCGCGGCTCCCTCGGCTTCACGAAGCCGGATGAAGACGTCACGTACGAGAAGATGAAGCAGACCGTGATGGAGGAGGTGCGGAAGGTATTCAACCCGGAGTTCCTCAACAGGCTCGACGAGCTGATCGTTTTTAGGCCTCTCACCCGGAAGCACATGGAACAGATCGTCCAGATCCTCATCGGGCAGGTGCAGGACAGGCTGAAAGATTCCGGGAGGGAGCTGGTCCTCACCAGAGGAGCGATAGACCTGCTTCTCGAGAAAGGCTACGATCCAGATCTCGGTGCACGGCCCATGCGCAGGGCGATCCAGAAGTACATAGAGGATCCGCTCTCGGAGCTGGTGCTTAAGGGCAAGTTCAAGCCCGGAGCTCTGATCAAGGTGACAAAGAAGGGCGACGCCCTGGCCTTTGAAGAGGCAGACCGGAACGCTTCCAGGAAGGAGAAGAGGCAACCGGCGGGCAACGCCACGTCTCAGGCGGAACAGGGCTAGTCGGAGGGCTGGCCCAGGACTTGGTGCTGACGCAGCGGGGAACGGTCCCCAGGTGACAGGAAGTTGCTTGTGGTTCCAAAGAGGACGGGCCGGTCCTGGGCCCGGGGCATGGCCTGTCTGGCCCTCGTAACCATACTGTTGGCTCCTGCGGGGAAGACCCGCGCCGCGTACCTTTCATCCATCCGCTTCGATGGGCTTAGACGCATCAGTGAGGCGAGAGCTTCGAAGGCGTTGAGTCTGCAGCCCGGAGCTCCCTTTTCCAGCTATCAGGTAGCCAAGGCACTGCGGCGTCTCTTCCGGACGGGTTGGTTCGAGCAGATAGAAGCCTTCTCGGCCGGGGATTCTCTCATGGATTTGGTGCTCCGGGTCAGGGAGTGCCCAGTAATAGCGAGGATCCGGTTCCAAGGGCTGCGAAAGTTTGAGGAGGACGAGATCCGGGACTCACTCGCCATCGACGTCGGGGACCCGGCATCGGGGTTTCGCCTATTCAGAGCGCGGCGCCGGTTGACTGAACTCTACAAGGAGAAAGGCTATCCGGCAGCCAAGATACGCTCCAGCGTTGAGAGGGACACGGCGGGTCTTGCCACCGTCCTCTTCCTTGTGGACGAAGGGCCGCGGCTGAAGGTTGCCGGAGTGGACTTCGTAGGCAATCAACTGATACCGGACGACGAACTCCGGGACCACGTCAAGCACCAGAAGCCCAAGTTCCTGCGGAAGCCAGCATACGATCCTGACGAAGCCCTTGAGGATGCTTCGCTTCTCCAGGACTTCTACGCTTCAAGAGGGTTCTTGATGGCAAGTGTGCGGCCTGCGGAGCCTTTGTATTCCGCAGACAGTTCCACGGTCACAGTGGTTTTCCAGATTGAGGAGGGAAAGCGTTTCTTCGTGAGGGATGTCCGTTGGGAGGGAGCCACGGAGGTTGAGCCGAAGACTCTACAGCGCCTGATACGGCTGCGGCGAGGCGAGCCGTTTGATCGCAGCAAGTTGAGGGAGTCCATAGCAGCTGCGCATGAGATCTATTCTGAAAGAGGTTACATGACCAGCTTCGAAGTGCTTCCCGACTATGCCGTGGAGGGCGACAGCGTCTCGGTTGTCCTGCGCGTGCGCGAAGGCGAGCGTACCTATGTTGGGGACGTGGAGATACGCGGCAACACCAAGACGCACGAGAACGTGATTCGACGTGAGCTCGACGTCATACCCGGGCGCGTACTTCGCCGCGCTGATCTGCTGCGCTCACAGCGGGATGTGATGAGCACGGGCTTTTTCGAAGACATAGATTTCGAACTCTTCCCTGATGAGGCGGACAGCGAGGCGACAATCGTTTTCCACGTAAAGGAACGCCAGGCCATGACCGCTACGGGTGGCATTAGCTACAGCGGCCCGTACGGCCTCAGTGGCTTTGTGGCCCTGGAGAATAACAACATCTTCGGCCGCGGGCAGAGTGTCTCGATAAAACTGGAGTTCGGCGGCAAGCGATCGATATACGACATCTCTTTCACTGATCCTTGGATATGGGACAGGCCGATCACAGCGGGATTCGACTTGTACAACATGGACGTTGAGCGCCGCGTCTCTGGAACGCTGGGGTCGGGGACCTACACGCGTCGGGATCGAGGATTGGGAGTGAGACTGGGACTCAATTGGCCCTTCAGGATTCCTGACTACACCCGGCTGTCCTTTGGCTATTCATACACAGAGACCAGGTTCAGGAACTTCGAGGGTCTTTCGAGCAAGGCTGAGGATCTTCTGGTCAAGGGAGAGGGGAGTCGCTCACGCCTCGAGGTGGTTCTGACCAGGAACAGCCTCGATAACCCGTTCAATCCTTCGTTGGGAGTCCGGACCAGGCTAAGCTGGGGATTCACGGGTGGCGTTCTCGGGGGTAGCATGGACTACTACTTGGCAACGCTCGATCACCGGCAGTACTTCTCTCCGTGGAAGAAGGGACCCAGCTTTCATGTGAGGTTGAGAGCGGGCTACATAGACACGTATAGGGCGGGGGGCCGAATGCCGCCAGAAGAGCGCTTCAGGCTCGGGGGATGTCAGGGGTTCGAGTACATGAGAGGGTATGACTATTACTATGTAGTACCAGAGGAGAATGTGAGCACGGACGAGTATGGGCGGCAAGTGCGCTTCCCGGGTGGCAAAGTGATGCTGGGACTGACCGGGGAGGTGCGGTTCCGCCTGGTGAGCGTCTTGGGGCTTGTGCTCTTTGCTGATGCTGCGGATACCTGGAACAATGGCTACGGGATCAGCTTGAATGACCTTCCGATGAGCTTCGGCGCAGGCTTGACGATGGAAGTACCAATGTTGGGTCGGATCGAGTGGTACTGGGCCTACGCCCCAAGGCGGCATAAATGGATGCCGCAATTTGCCTTCGGAGGGCTGATGTAAGGCCTTTGCGGTTGGCGGGGGGTGCCGATGAAAAAGCAAATCTTCAACGGGAGCTTCATCGTGCTCGCTTTGGCTGTGCTCCTGGGCATGGCAACAAGGGCTTCCGCCGAGGTACGGATCGCATTCGTCAACACGGAAGTGATTCTTCAGAAGTATGCGGGTACGGAGAAGGCGCTTAAGACCCTTAGCAGGGATGTTCAGGCTTGGACCGAAGAAGCCCGTCGGAAGAAGCGTGAGCTTGAAGAGCTCCAGACCGAGCTGCAGAATGAGGCGCTGATGTTGAGCGACGACCGGCGGCGGGAACGGGAGATGGCCTACCAGCAGAAGCTGACCGAGTACGATCAGTTCATTCAGAGCGTATGGGGTCCGGACGGGCTCATCGAGCAGCGCAACGAAGAACTACTGCGGCCTATCGTCGCCAGGATCCAGGAGGTGCTGGCGGAGATTGCGGCAGAAGAAGGCTATGACTTCGTGCTAGATGCGGCCGACAACAACATCCTCTACGCCAATACTGACTATGACCTCACCGGGAGAGTGCTCGAGAAGCTGGCGGCAGAGGAGGGCCAGTAGGACCTTTGGAGATGGTGCGGGGGGTGCGAAATGGGGATCAAGCTGGGCGATATCGCGAAGGAGTTGGGTGGAGAGCTGAGTGGCGATCCGGAGATAGAGATCACGGGGCTTGCAGGCATCCGTGAAGCGGGACCAGGGGAGATAACATTCCTTGGAGATCGGAAGTACGAGTCATGGCTCGGGAAGACGCGGGCCGCAGCGATCATCATCGACCGTGGCCATCCCTTCAACGGGAGGCCTGTGATCCGTGTGGAGGATCCGTACGACGCCTTCAGACGAGTAATGGAGATAATGGGCAATCGCCGGAGCGCGATACCTGTGGGGGTTCACGCTTCGGTGGAAATGGGCTCGCAAGTGCGGCTTGGTGAAGGTGTCGCGATCGGCCCGAATGTTGTGATTGGCGACCGGTGTACGATCGGTGATAGCACCACAATCATGCCAGGCACGGTGATCGGGCCCGCTGTGAGGATCGGCTCGCACTGCCTCGTCTATCCAAACGTGGTCATCCGCGAGGACACGGTAATCGGCGACCGGGTGATTGTGCATGCGGGGGCAGTTATCGGCGACGATGGTTTCGGCTTCCTCACCCGCGAGGGGAAGCACTCGAAGGTTCCGCAACTCGGCAGGGTCGTGATCGAAGATGATGTGGAAATAGGTTCGAATACGTGTATCGACAGGGCGACGCTTGGAGAGACCAGGATCCGGCGGGGCACGAGGATAGACAACCTTGTACAGGTAGCCCACAACGTTTCGGTTGGAGAGAACTCCATTCTCTGCGCCCAGGTCGGGATAGCTGGCAGCACGCGGATTGGGAACGGAGTAACCCTGGCGGGGCAGGTCGGGGTGGTTGGGCACATAGAGATAGGTGATGGTGTGATGGTGGGTGCCCAGGGAGGTGTCACGAAGACGATTCCGCCCGGCGCACAGGTCTCGGGCTATCCCGCGGCGCCCCACGGCCTTGCGAAGCGTATCTATGCGTCTATGAGGCGTCTTCCCGATCTCCTTAAGGAAGTGAGACTTCTGCGAGAGCGGGTAGAGCGGTTGGAGAGAAGAGGAGGGGGAGAGAAGTGAATCAGCACACCATCGACCGGGCGGTCTCGATCGCAGGTAAGGGGATCCACACCGGTGCGGAGACAACGGTGACGTTCAAGCCGGCCGATGCAGACGCGGGAATCGTCTTTGTTCGGACGGACCTACCGGGGAACCCCTCCTTCCGCGTCACGCCCCAGGTCGCTGTTGCGGACGCTGATGAAACCCGCCGTACAGTGCTGAGATCCGGTGGCGCTGAAGTGCAAACAGTGGAGCACGTTTTGGCGACCTTGCTTGCGCTCCGCATAGACAATGTAACGATCGAGATCGATGGACCCGAGGTCCCTGAGCCCAGGGATGGCAGTGCGCAGGCATTCCTGGAGCTGCTCCAAGAGGCTGGCTTGCGAGACCTGAGGGTGCCTCGGCGGGTTTTGCGGGTGAGGCGTCCTGTGGTGTACCGGCAAGGCGATGTCTATGTCACGGCGTACCCTGAGGAGGGGCTGCGGGTCAGCTTCACGCTTCAGTTCGAGAATAAGGTCGTGGGCACGCAGTACCTGACGGTGCAGGTGACACCGGAGAGCTTCGCGCGCGAGATAGCGCCTGCGCGCACCTTTGTTCTCCACAAGGACGTGGAGGCCCTTAGGGCCCGGGGGTTGATCAAAGGGGGCAGTTTGGACAACGCAATCGTTGTCACCGATGAAGGCATCATGAACGAGCAGCCGCTCCGCTACGAAGATGAGTTCGTGCGGCACAAGATTCTCGATTTCCTAGGGGATTTGTACCTCATGGGGTGCCCGGTCGAGGGCCACTTCCATGCGGTGAAAAGCGGTCACGTGCACAACGTTGGGTTTGTGAAGGTGCTTGAGGAGGCGCTTCGGGGGGCCGGGCAGTTTGATCAGCTTGCCGATGAGGTGCACTTCGACATAAACCAGATCGAATCGATCATGCCTCACAGGTTCCCGTTTCTACTTGTAGACAGGATTCTCTATCTCGAAGAGCGGAACCGAGTTGTCGGGATAAAGAATGTCACGGTTGGTGAGCCGTTCTTCCAGGGGCACTTTCCCGGCCACCCAATCATGCCAGCGGTGCTGATAATAGAGGCGATGGCACAGGTTGGGGGTGTCTTGCTGTTGAACACCGTCGACAACCCGGAGACAAAGCTTGTCTATTTCATGGGCATTGACAATGCGAGATTCCGTAGACCCGTCCTTCCTGGGGATCAGTTGGTCTTCGATCTGCGACTCCTGAAGTTGAAGAGCCGCACGTGCAAGATGTCCGGGAAGGCCTACGTTAGGGGCAAACTTGTGGCAGAGGCGGATCTGATGTCGTCGATTGTCGAGAGGGAGGCGCGGAGGGGATGACGGAGATCCATCCGACGGCAATCGTGGATCCGCGGGCCGAACTCGGGGAGGGCGTGACCGTTGGTCCCTATTCGATCATAGGCCCAAACGTCCGGCTCGGCGATGGGTGCCGCGTAGGCTCAATGGTGCTCCTGGATGGGTGGACCGAAGTAGGGGCGGGGTGCAGTTTCTTCCACGGCGCGGTCGTTGGGACTCAGCCGCAAGACCTCAAGTACAAGGGCGTCCGCAGCTATGTCCGGATCGGCAGTAACTGTACCTTTCGGGAGTTCTGCACGGTAAACAGGGCGACGGCGGAGGAAGGAGAGACCCGCATAGGGGATGGTTGCCTCGTCATGGCGTATGCGCACGTGGCACACGAGTGCAAGCTGGGCAAAGGGGTGATCCTTGCCAACTCAGCCAACTTGGCCGGGCACGTCGAGCTTGACGACTATGTCATCATCGGCGGTGTTACCCCCGTTCATCAGTTCGTGAAGATCGGTACCATGACCATGATTGGAGGCGGATGCAGGGTACCTAAGGACGTTCCCCCTTACGTCAGGGCTGCGGGGCATCCGCTTCGGGTTGCTGGGTTGAACACAGTGGGTCTGGAGCGTCACGGCGTCACGCAGGAGACGATGGCAGAGCTGAAGAAGGTATACAGAATCTTCTTCAGGATGGGTCTGACGAAGGAAGACGCAGCCAAGAAAATCGAAGAAGAATGCAAGCCGCTTCCAGAAGTGCGTATCTTCCTCGAGTTCATTGGCAGATCGGAGCGCGGTCTGACGCGCTAGTGTTAGCCAGCGTAGGGCTATGGACCTGAACTTTGGCATCATCGGCTGTGGCCGATTGGGTGGCTTCCATGCCAGAGCCTTGGCCCGGGTCCCTGGGGCTCGGCTGGTAGCAGTGACGGACCTGGATGCTGACAGGGCGTCGGCAGTGGCGGCAGAGACGGGGGCGCGGGTTTGCCGGAAGCTTGAGGAACTGCTGGAGCAGGTGGATGCCCTGATTGTCGCGACACCCACAACGACCCATCGGGAAATCGCGGTGGCGGCGATGGAGGCCGGGGTGGACACCCTCGTCGAGAAGCCCCTGGCTGATAGTCTTGAGGCGGCGGAGGAGATCGCTAGAGTTGCCCAGGAGACTGGGCGGGTTTTGCTCGTGGGGCACATCGAGAGGTTCAATCCGGTTTTTCGTGCCGTGGAGAGCCGGCTTCGGACGAGCGGGTTTATCAGGGCGGAGAGGCTGGCGCCATTTCCTGGTAGGTCGCTCGATGTGGACGTCGTCGTCGATCTCATGATCCATGACATCGATCTGGTGTTGCGCTTGGTCGATTCCGATCTTCTCGGCATCGATGCGGTCGGTATCCCGGTCCTAACGGGGCGCGAGGACATCGCAGAGGCCAGGATCCGTTTTGCGAACGGGGCTGTGGTGTCGCTGACGGCGAGTCGTGTCTCCAACGAGAAGGTGAGGACCTTGCGTGCTTTCACACCCAGGGGGTATGCGTCTTTGGATCTCCTTGCCCGCCGAGGCAGGTGGGTATACCTCGAGGGGGGAACGGGGCCGCGGCTGGTTTCCGAGAGCATCCAGCCGAGTTCGGAGGACCCACTCGTTGAGGAGCTGCGCGACTTTGTTGCTGCGATCGGAGGTGACTTGCCCGTGGGGGCTACGGCAGAGGAAGCCTCGCGGGCACTGGAGATCGCGATGGAGATCCGCCGCCAGGTGCATGAGAGCCTTGGGACAGCGGCGTGGCAGGCCGGGATCGACGGTAAGCCCGCAGGTCGGGTGACTTGAGGCCCATGGCCCCGCGGCTGCTGATGGTGGCTGGAGAGCCCAGTGGTGACCGGCACGGAGCTGGGCTGCTGAGGGCCTTGAGGGCACGCGTTCCCAACCTCGAGGCCTGGGGCGTTGGAGGTCCGGCTTTGAGGTCCGCGGGGCTCCGTCTGATCGCACCGAGCTCGGATCTGGCAGTCGTCGGGATACTCGAGGTAGTAACCAGGATCCCCAAGCTGGTCGGTCTGCTCCGCAGAATCCGAAGATGGATGGCAGTGGAGAAGCCCGATCTCTTTGTTCCGATCGACTCTCCCGACTTCAACTTCAGGTTGCTTCCGGCAGCGCGCAGGCACGGGATTCCCAGCATCTATTTCATTGCACCGCAGGTCTGGGCGTGGCGCCCCGGCAGAGTGGAGTTCCTGCGCCGCTACGTCGAGGAGGTGCTGACCATATTCCCCTTCGAGGAGCAGTGGTTTGGGGAGCGGGGCGTTCCTGCAGTCTATGTCGGGCACCCCCTTGTGGAAGAAGTCCAGGAGAGACTCCGCGAACGGAGAGCGGAGAAGGTTG
>CAYMBA010000065.1:0-12614 GCA_964388535.1 uncultured bacterium
ACCTACCGGGCCGCAGGCTCCGGGCACCGACAAGGACCACAGGCCTGGGCTTGCGATTGCAACTGCATCCCTCGGAGCGGATTTCATTCTCTGCTGAGACTGCTCTCTCCGAGCATGATGGCAATCTCCTCTCCGCGCGGGATGACGCGGACAACCTGGGCGCGGCGGGCTGGCTTCGTCTCGACTGGCGAGCCCCCCTGAGGGCCCCTGGGGCCCAAGACATTGAGTTCTCCGCTGAAGCGCGGCGCCTGGATGGCCGGTTTCGCTCGTTGGATCCGATCGATCCGTTCGAGGCGCGCCGCTGGGGTATGGAGCCCAGGGCCCTGAGTGGTAGCGGCAGCAGGGGAGAGGCCCAATTGCGGCTTGGGTGTCAGGGTGGTGTCTCGCTCTTAGGTGGCAGCGCCTGGCTCGACGATGAGGCTGGGCTGACAGGCAGAAGGGGCTGGGCCCAGCTGCGACGCGAGGGGAACCCTGGCGGGCAAGTAGAGGGTGAATGGCGCCGTCTGCAGCTTGCCCGCAGCAACCATATGGAATCCCGGCGCTTGGCCTTTCGTCTTTGGGTCCACCGGTGGGCGCGCGTGGAAGCGCATGGTTCCCGTGAGACCTGGATCAACCCGGCCGATAGTAGCCAGCCCCGTACGGAACGCCGACTTGCGGCTTCGATCGACCTTCCACTGACAGGGGAGGCTATCCACCTCAGAACAACCCTCGAGGATCGATCTGTCTTCGCTGGAGCGAGCGAGGCCCATTGTGTTCGGTCAAAGAGCCGAGCACTCGCCTGGGACCTGGGTATCCGCGGCCAAGGGATTGGTGCCACAGCGCACCTACGACGCAGCTGGTCGTGGGACCAAACGTCGGGAAAGCGGGTGTGGGATCTTGCCAGGTGGCGCCTCGGGGTGACACGGTTTGGCATACTACGCTTGGCCGACTGGCGCGGAATGGTGACTACCGGGTGGAGTGCTGTCCGACAGTCGAGGCTCCTATACCGGGGGCCTGGCCAGGGTCACTATGACGCCCTCGGCCGCCGAGTAGAGGGTGGGGACTACGAGCTCTACTACGCCTACGGCGATTCGGCCGTATCGACGCACCTGGAAACCTCGTGGCGTGCAGAAGGCGCCGTGGAAGTCGGCCTCTTTGGGAAGCTGCACCTAGGCTCGGTCTTCTCCGGTCGGCTGAGACTGGATTCCCCGGAGGCACTCGAGGACCTGCTCGCCACTCCGGCTCGGTTCTGGCGCGGGGAGATCTGGGCGGGATCCCATTCGAGAAGGCTCAGGCTGGAACTGAAGGCGAGCTTCGGTAATGCGCTGCCGTGGATCTCGCTGCGCGGTTCGGAGACCGGCGGCACCTCGGCTGCGGCGGACTTCCGCCGCCTGTGGAGGCGGGATTCTTGGAGGGTGGGAGTCCATTGGAACCCAACGTCTCGCTGGCACGGATCGCTGGAGGGTTCCTGGGCCACTGAACGCCAGCGAACAACCCTCGCCGCGAGTTGGGCGCACAGCCGGGAGTCGGGGGGTGAGGTCCGGCTTGGGGTCGACTTGACGCGGTGGCTTTCCTTGGAGGCAGGGGCGGAGGGCGCCGCGGCGTATCGCACCAGTGGGCGGCTTACTCGCAGCGAGATCTCGGCAGGAATGAGGGTGCGGCCTGTGCGCAATGGCTTCCTCGACCTGCGGGCGCGGAGGCGCTGGCTCGGTGGTGCAGCGTCTGAAGCACCCTATGCGTGGAAGCGCCCGGGGGCGGACTTCAGAGCCCAGGCTTCGCTTAGAGTTTCCAGAAGCCTTCTTGGGTCGATGTGGCTGCGCCTGGAGTATCCGGATCGGGGAGCAGCGGTCCAGGAGGGAAGGGTGGAGGTCAAGGCGCTGTTCTGATGTCTCTCGCCGTGCCGCTTCGGGACAGAGGGGGAACAGGAAGCCTCCTCAGGATCGGGTTTGCCACCTTCGGGCTGGCTTTGCTCGCCCTGCTTTTCCTGCGAGAAGCAGCCGGCGCCGATGAGCCGTCCGACTGCATCGGGCTTGTAGTAGTTCGCGGTCTTAAGGCCGGGGCGATGCTGACCGGCTCTGAGCAGGAGACCAGCTCGGTCGAGCTCGATACGATGGTTTGCGGTCCAGATCTGGCATCGGGGATCGAGAGGTTCCTGGCGAGATTGGTCCGCAGCGGGGAGGGAAATCGCTACGCTGTTCTGTTGGGCGGGCGCACGGGGGTGCGCAAAGATGGGGTGCGCAGAGACATTGTCTATGCGCTCCTGCAGGGCCCGGTGCTGCTGGCGGATTCCCTGAGAATCTTGGGCGCCCGGCACTCGTCCGTGGCAACCCTGCTGCGCAAGGCGAAGTGGAAGAGTGGGACACCGGTTACAGCAGAGATGCTCGATGCCCTCAGACGACGCTTGCTCGCCTCGGGGCTCCTGGATTCGGTCGGGGTCCCCGTCGTTGAGGCACCCTGCCCCGGCTTGGGTGCGGGGGTGCCCGGTAGCACTCGCTGCACAGTGCTTCTGCGGGTGGTCGAGCGGCCCATAGGCAGGTTTGAAGGCGCCCTGGGTTTCTCGGAGGCAGCGGGGGGACTCACTGGCGCATTCTCTTTGGAACTCATCAATCCGTTTGGCTCCGGGCGGCGGGTAGCAGCAGGATGGTGGAGAAGCGGCGAGCAAGAGGGCTTTGAGATCCGGTGGAGAGAGCCCCGCGTTGTCCTTCCAGTGGTTGCGCTGGAGGCCGAGCTTACACAAGAGAGAAATGGTACCCTTTATGCTTGGACATCTTTCGGATTGCACGCCTATCTCGGTGAAGAGCCCGGACCTTGGCTCGGGGTGGGTGTGCGCTGGAAATCCCTGGTCTCCGGGGGGGCTTCGGGGAAGGCATGGAGGGAAGTGGTCTGGTCGGCCGGAGCGGGCGCGAGGCCCAGGCGACTGTGGCTGCGGTCCACTGGTTGGATACGCTGCAAACTCGAAGACCAGCAGGGCGAGGGAGGCCTCTGGGCCTTGCGCGGCGAGGGAGGCCTCTGGTTGAGAACGGGTTCCTTCGCTGGGCTTGCCGAGTTCTCGGGTGCTTTGATTGGCACAGGCGCGGGGGTCCCGGTTACCGCTGCAAGGAGGCTTGGTGGTACAACATCTCTGAGGGGGCTTGAATCTGGGGCACTTGCAGCGGGGAAGTATCTGTGCTTCCAGAGCAGCGTCGGCGCACTTGCCGGTGACCATCTGTGGGCCTATGCGTACGTGGATGTGGCGCGGCTGCAGCCGCTTTGCTTCTACGCAACGGCAATGGGGGTGGAGGGTCCTTGGGCCTGGAAGACGTCCGTGGGGTGCGGCTTCAGGCTGCGGCGGAAGGCGGGCTTCTTGAGGGTTGAATATGGTCTCCAGTGGGGAGAATCTCTCAGTTCCGGCTGTTTGCAGATCGGGCTGGGGGAAACACTCTGAGTTCCTTGCGACCCCGGCGGGGAAACCTGTCGGCGGAGGGAGGAGAAGATGAAGTCAAGGCGCGTGTTGCTTGTGGTCCTGGTACTCGGTGTGCTGCTCGGATGCGCAGGGGAAAAGGACCCGGTGGTCATACATATGGATGGCAAGACGTTCACCCTGAGCGAGATCGTGACAATGTACGACTCCAGGAGGGGTTACGGGGCCTGGGAAAGGGCCTCGGAACATGCCCGCCGCAGGTTTGTCAATGCGGTCGCCAACAAAGAGGTGTTGGTGCGATTTGTTCGGGACCTATACGGCGACTCACTGACAGGGCGGTGGAAGCTCATGTTCGACCGCTGGTTCGAGAAGCAAGTCGTACCGAGGTTCTGGGAGTCCTTGAGGGATTCCCTCCGGCCTCCGCGCAGCTTCATCGACTCGGTGGGCCGTGTCTTGGCGACTGAGGTCAAGTACAAGCACATCCTCTGCGCCGACGAACAGACGGCGCGGAAACTATACGAAGAGATTCGCTCAGGCGCAGACTTCGAGGAGGTTGGCAGGCGTTACAGCGTCCTGGATCCAGCGCGTGTCTCTTATACAGAACCGGACTGGGTCAAGGCAAGCGGGCTCAAGAAACCCCTTGATGTGGTACTTTTCGAACAGTTGCGGCCTGGCGAGTATTCCCCTCCGGTGCAGACGGTTACCTTCGGCTGGCACCTTGTGATGCTCGATAGTGTGCGCACGGCGGGCAATGGCCTAAGCCCGGAGGAGTTAGAAAAGGTAGCCACAAACGAGTACAGGAACCTCAAGATGCAGGAGGTCACGGCCAAGGTACGTGCCCCCTACGACTTCATTGTCGACGAACGATATGTCCCGGCCGTCGCCGAGTACATGGAGGCTGTGTGGGACTCGGTCAATCGGGTGAAGGCGAGGGGTATTGATCCGGACTACCGGGGTCTGAAACCGCCGAGCCACAGACTCAAGCCTGAGGACTACAAGAACGTACTGGTACGCTGGAGAGATTCCTCCTTCACGGTGGCAGACTTCATAAACAGCCTCTGGTACGTGGACCTGGACTACTGGCCTACAGTGGGAGACGAGGGCAAGATCGCGCGACAAATAGTGAAACGCATGATTCGCTGGTCCTCTTTCCACGAGGCAAAGAAACGGGGAATCGACAAGGATCCGGAAATGGTGCGCATGGCGCGCAACAAGAAGGACGAGCTCCTTGCCGAGCGCTATCACAAAGAGTATCTGGAGAAGTATCGCGACGAAGAGATCACAGAGACCGATCTGCACAACTATTGGGAGCAGCACAAGGAGAAGTACCGGTCGAAGGACCTAGTGGGTTACGGGTTCCTGAGGTTTCCGGCTGACAGGAAGGACCTGGCAGACGAGGCCTACGAGATGCTCATGGATGGCACGGATATGCGAATAGTGGCAACCCACATGGAGAAGAAGGAGAAGAGAGTAGAGTTTGAGTGGATGTTGGATGTGACCGATGGTCCGCCATACTACGAGATAACGGAGGTGGCCTTGAGATTCACGGGCACTCCCGAGAAGCCCACGTACACGCCGCCGCAGCTGATAAACGGGGACTGGTATGTGCTGCGGATATACCACCGGTCGAAGCCCAATACTCTGACCTTCGACCAGGCGAGAGAGATGGTGCGGCGTGACTACATCCGCGAGAAGATGGATCGGGAGCTGGAATCGAGGCTCGAGGAGCTGCGGCGGAAGTTCCACGTGAGGATAGACTGGGGACCGGTGCTAAGCTAGGGTTACCTGGCTCTGGGTCGTTTCCGGCGCAACAGCCCCAGAAAGCGTGTCTGGTCCAGCACGGGCACCCCAAGGGCTCTTGCCTTCTGGAGTTTGGAGCCGGGCTTCTCGCCGGCTACTACGTAGTTGGTCCTGCGGCTGACCGAGGACGCCACCTTCCCGCCGTTCTCCTCGATGAGGCGCTTCGCTTCCTCCCGCGTCATCGAGGGTAGGGTGCCGGTTAGCACGAAGGTGAGTCCGCTGAGTGGCCCAGACACAGCACGTTTCCCCTGGAGTGGTTCAACGCCCTGAGCCTTCAACTTGCGCAGAAGCCGTCGCGTCTCAGCGCGGCGGAAGTAGCGGTACACCGAAGCCGCAATAACGGGCCCTATCTCGGGCACCTCGGCGAGATCGTCCTCGGAGGCTTCCTGGAGCGATTCCAAACTCCCGAAGGCATCCGCGAGCACCGTGGCCGCGCGGCTGCCGACATGCCGGATGCCCAGCGCGAACAAGAACCTGTCTAGAGGCCGTTGCCTCGAAGCATCGATCGCACGCACGAGATTGCGCGCAGACTTGAGTCCCATCCTGTCGAGAGCGGCAATCTGCTCCACGCTCAGTGCGTAGAGGTCGGCCTGGTCGGCCACTAGGTGCCGGTCGACGAGCTGGTCCACAACCGCCTCACCGAGTCCCTCAATGTCCATCGCGGCGCGCGAACCGAAATGCAATAGCCGGCGTTTGAGCTGGGCGGGACAGTGCTCGTTCACACACCGAATTGCCACCTCACCCTCTTCGCGCTCGAGGGCTTCGTTGCACACTGGGCAGCGCTGTGGAAAATGGAAGGTGCGCTCCTTGCCTGTTCGGCGCTCGGTAAGAACGCGAGTGACCTTGGGAATGATTTCGCCGCCTTTCTCTATGACGACGTAGTCACCGATGCGTATCCCGAGCCGCTCGATCTCGTCGGCATTGTGGAGGGTAGCCCGCTTGACCACCGTTCCCAGCAGGAGGGTTGGCTCCAGTTCCGCGACCGGTGTGACATTGCCGGTACGACCGACCTGGACCGTTATGTTCTTCACCCTTGTTATGGCGTGTTCGGTTTCGAACTTGTACGCGATGCCCCATCTGGGTGCCTTGCTCGTGGATCCGAGCTTCTCCTGTGCTTCGAGATCGTCGACCTTAAGAACCATGCCATCGGTGTCATAGTCGAGCTCGGCGCGCTTGTGTTCCCATTCGCGGCAGATAGCCAGCGCTTCTTCTATGTCGGCAGCCGCCTTTGAGTGAGGGTTCACAGGGAAGCCAAGGTCCTTCAGAAAGGCCAGTACTTCGTGGTGGTACTTCAGGCCAAGCCTTCGGGGTGAGACGATCTGGTAGAGGAACGCCGAGAGAGGACGTGCTGCTACTTCCCTGGGGTCGAGAAGCTTCAGAGTGCCCGCCGCGGCGTTGCGTGGATTCGCGAAGGGTTTCTCTCCATCGCGGAGCCGCGCCCTGTTGAGCTCTTCGAAGGCGGAACGCGGGAAGTATACCTCGCCGCGCACTTCGATTTCCGCAGGTGGGTGTGAGCCTCGTGGATCAAGCACCAAGGGAATGCTGCGGACGGTCCTCAGGTTCGCGGTTATGTCGTCACCCCTGTAGCCGTC
Source organism: uncultured bacterium (assembly GCA_964388535.1). Lineage (GTDB taxonomy): Bacteria > Eisenbacteria > RBG-16-71-46 > CAIMUX01 > WJJG01 > CAYMBA01. Next base: position 6,772 of record CAYMBA010000065.1, read on the forward strand.
GCCACGCGTTATCCCCTGGACCAGGGCGCCGCTGCGGTAACGCAGGGCAATCGCGACTCCGTCTATTTTCAGCTCCACGACATAGCCCACTGGGCTGCTTGTCCGCAGCAGCCGCCTTACTCGCCTATCGAACTCCTTGACTTCAGATTCAGAGTAGGTGTTCTGGAGGCTTAGCATGGGTTCGCTGTGTGTAACGGTCTCGAACTCCTCCAATGGCTCGCCGCCAACCCTGTGTGTGGGGCTATTGGGGTCGTCCAGGTCCGGGAACTGCCGCTCCAGACGCTCCAGCTCGGCCATGAGTTCGTCAAACTCGCGGTCCGAGATCTCTGGCTCGTTGTCTACGTAGTAGCGCCTGTTGTGATAGTTGATGAGCCGGCGAAGCTCCTCGATCCGCTTCCTGGCTTGAGCCTTTGTCATTGACACCACCTCCGCTCCAATGGGTCTGCATGGAGCTAAGACACGATGGCAGCCGTCGAGTCAAGTGGCGCCGATTGACGATCGGCCTCGAGTGGGATAGCCTGGGTCGATCGAGGTTGCGGGCTGCCAATGAGGAACGGGCTCGCAGAGTCCCCCAACCAATCGTGTTCGGAGCCAATGCGACGCCAGGAGAAACTTCTGCAGGAGATCTTCGCCCCGGCTGGGTTGCTCGGGAAGGTACTGGACTCCTATGAGCCACGGCCCCAGCAGGGCGAGATGGCGATGGAAGTGCTCCAGGCTCTCTTCCAGAACGGCATCCTGATCGTGGAAGCGCCCACCGGGGTCGGGAAGACGCTTGCGTACCTCGTGGCTGCTGCCCTATTCGCCAGGGCCCGCAAGCAGCCTGTGGTTGTCAGTTCCTACACAAAAGCGCTTCAGGACCAGATCCTCGAGCGGGAGGCGCCGCGGTTGAGGAGGCTGATTCATCCGGACTTGCGGATTGTGGCTCTCAAGGGGCGTGGGAACTACCTGTGCAGGCGGAGATGGGATCTGTTTGTCCAGGAAGAGGGCTCGACCGCGGATGGGCATTGGGCTGTGGATCTGCTGGAGCCCTGGGTGAACACGACAAAGACAGGAGACTTTGCCGAGGCTCCGCCCCTTGGGCGAAGGGCGCGGTGGCTTCTCTCTCGAATCAGTTCCGACGCTCGCTTCTGCTCGAGTCCTGAATGCACGGCGGCGGGTGGCTGTTTCTACAAGAAGGCGCGGGCTGAAGCAGATGCTGCCGAGATCATCGTGGTCAACCACGCACTTCTGATGACGCACGCGGCGCATGGCCCTGTTCTTCCGGAGTGCGCGGCAGTGATCGTGGATGAGGCGCACATGCTGCCTGAAGCGGCGGTGGAGCCCTTCAGCCAGATCGCTTCGGAGAAGGAGCTGCTCGAGGCCTGCAGGGCAATGGGGGGAATGGGGGAGCCGGGGGTGAGTGACCGGATCCGGAAGGCGGCACGGCTCATCCGGTCGAAAGAGGCTAGGGAGGAGGTTCTGGGGAGCGTCGCTGCCCTCGAGGAGATGACAAAGCTCGCCGAGATGAACGTAACGAGCTTCTTCGAGATGCTTCGGCGCATCGGTCGAACAGGACCTGACCAGAGACTTGTATTGCCTCATATCGAGAGGCTAGATCGGATTCGGGAAGTCGAGTTCGACGGGTTGACCTCGGGGTTGGATACAGCATTGCAGTCGGGTTTGAAGCTTCTAGAGCGATTCCGCGACGCGGTGGACGAGGGTGATCGCGATTTGGAAGCCCTGTGCGACGATACGGAAGTGTTGCTCGGTAACCTCGCGGAACGGATAGAGACGCTTGAGGCGCTGGCTGACCCCGATGAAAGCAACCGGGTGCGTTTCATCGATCGGACCCGCGAGGACGACATAAGGCTATGCGCAGTGCCGTTGGAGGTGGGGCCACTGATCAGGGAGCACCTACTGGAGAGCGTCGATTCGATTGTCCTGACTTCGGCCACGCTCTCAGATGCGCGGGGGTTCGAGTACTTCGGATCGCTTGTGGGAGTCGAGGGACAGGAATGTGGCGGGCATTGGGTGAAGTACAAGAAGTTCGACTCTCCCTTTGACTATGCAAATCAGCTTAAGGTGCTCGTACCTGCCTATGCCCCTGACCCTAGGGAGCCAGGTTACGAGGAGTTCCTGGCTGAAGAGATAGAGGGCCTAGTCGGCGCTGCGGGGCGCAAGAGCTTGGCGCTGTTCACCTCGTATGGAACCCTTGCGCAGGTGGCTTCGCTCCTCCAGCGGAGCCGCGGGCTTTCGGGCTTCAGGATCCTCGTACAGTCGAGAGATTCCGAGCGCAGTCAGATTATCGAGGCCTTTCGTGCTCCAGGGAAGGCTTTGTTGCTGGGTACAGCCACGTTCTGGTACGGAGTGGATTTCCCGGGTGAGGATCTGGAGCTGCTGATAATGACGAGGCTGCCCTTTTCTGTGCCGACGGATCCGCGGCTCGAGACGCTTAGGGAACGTTGGGCCGAGAGGGGACTCGATGTCTTCTCAGGCCGCATGCTTCCAGAGGCAGTGCTTCGCTTCAGACAAGGCTTGGGGCGGCTGATCCGGGGTAGCAGCGACAGGGGTGTGGCCGCGATCCTGGACCCACGGGTCTTGCGTGCTCGCTACAGCGCCGCTTTCCGCAGGGTTCTGCCTTCCTCGCCTCAGGTGGTAGACTCGCCTGCGGAGATGCAGGCTGCCGTTCGGGCGTGGTTCAAAGACGGTTCTGCCCGGCAGAGCGGGTAGAGACACCGGGTAGGGCCGGTCCATTCGGAGGAGGTCCGCATCATGTCCACATCTGAAACCAGCAAGGTGAGTGGCATTGAGTACTACAGGGGGGAACCGAAGAGGGTTCGGGGTCCGCGAGGCACTGGCCTTAGCTGCAAGGGGTGGGGCCAGGAGGCGGCGATGCGGATGCTGATGAACAATCTCGACCCGGACGTTGCGGAGAAGCCGGACGAGCTCATCGTCTACGGCGGAACAGGAAGGGCTGCGAGATCGTGGTTCGCTTTCGATGCAATCGTGGATGAACTGAAGAGGCTGGAAAACGATGAGACGCTCCTTGTACAAAGCGGCAAGCCCGTCGGGGTCTTCAAGACCACGGAGTGGGCGCCCCGAGTACTCATCGCCAACTCGAACCTCGTGCCCGCGTGGGCTACAGCTGAGCACTTTAACGACCTAGAGCGGCGCGGCTTGATCATGTACGGACAGATGACTGCGGGCAGCTGGATATACATAGGCACCCAGGGAATCCTCCAGGGCACCTATGAGACCCTGGCTGAGGCGGCCCGTCAGCATTTCGGGGGCAGTTTGGAAGGTCGATGGGTGCTCACGGCGGGCCTCGGTGGAATGGGCGGAGCCCAGCCCCTCGCGGTGACAATGAACGGTGGAGTGGCGCTGATCGTGGAGGTGGATCCCGCGAGGATCGAGCGGCGGATTGAGACTGGTTACCTGGATAGGTGGACCCGAGATTTGGATGAGGCGCTCAAATGGGTCCACGACGCGGTAGCCAAGAAAGAGGCCCTTAGTGTCGGCCTGCTCGGCAATGCCTCCGAGGTTGTTCCTGAACTCCTGCGAAGGGGTGAAAAGCCGGACCTACTCACCGATCAGACTTCGGCCCACGATGCCCTGAATGGCTATGTGCCGGGTGGAATGAGCTTGGATGAGGCACTGGAGCTTAGGCGCAGGGACCCTGCGGAGTACATTGAACGGGCGATGGAATCCATGGCCCGGCACTGCGAGGCGATGGTGGGCTTCCACAAGCAAGGGGTCGTAACCTTCGATTACGGCAACAACCTGAGGGGCCAGGCACTGAAGGCTGGCTTCCAGGACGCCTTCGCTTACGAGGGCTTCGTCCCCCTCTACATCAGGCCACTCTTCTGCAGGGGAAAGGGACCGTTCAGGTGGGTTGCGCTTTCGGGCGATCCGGCGGACATCGCGCGCACTGACCGGGCAGTGCTAGAGCTTTTCCCGGAGGATCGGGTGCTTGCCCGGTGGATTCCGATGGCTGCCGAGCGTGTGAAGTTCCAGGGTCTGCCGGCCAGGATATGCTGGTTGGGCTACGGCGAGCGCGCTCGCTTCGGCGAGTTGATCAATGACCTTGTGGCGAAGGGCGAGATCTCGGCCCCGATCGTGATCGGGCGTGATCACCTGGACGCCGGTAGCGTTGCGTCTCCCAACAGGGAGACCGAGGGTATGCGGGATGGAAGCGACGCCATCGCAGACTGGCCTTTGTTGAATGCAATGCTCAATGTGAGTGCAGGCGCCACGTGGGTTTCGATACACCACGGGGGAGGCGTTGGAATTGGGTATTCGATCCACGCAGGGATGGTAGTGGTAGCAGACGGCACGGATCTGTCGGCCAAGAAGCTGCGGACGGTGCTCACTACCGACCCGGGTACAGGTGTGATGAGGCACGTTGACGCTGGTTACCCGGAGGCGATCGACTTCGCGAGGCAGGCGGGGATCAGGATCCCGATGATGGAGGAAGGGGAAGGATCGTGAGAGAGGTCTCGCTCCTCATTCTGAATGCTTCGCAGCTTGTGCGGGTACCACCGCCAGAGAGCGGGGGTGCCAAGCGCGGCGGCGAGATGGCGGAACTAGGCATCATAGAGTCGGGCGCTGTGGCCGTCGACGGCTCCCGGATCGTGGCCGTGGGGACAACTGAGGAGATCTCGAAGGCCTTCAGGACGAGGGTGGGGGGAGAGGTGATCGACGCAAGCGGCTGTGTCGTGGCGCCGGCCTTCGTTGACCCACACACCCACGCCCTCTTTGCTGGCACAAGGGAATGGGAGTTCGAGGAGCGCCTCCGAGGTGTTCCCTACATGGAGATTGCAGCCAAGGGTGGAGGCATCCACGCCAGTGTCAGAATGTTCAGGCAGGCCACGGACGAGGAGCTCCTTGCACAGACCCTTGAGCGGTTGGACCGCATGGCTGCCTTTGGGACTGCGACAGTGGAGATAAAGACCGGCTATGGCCTGGATCCCGAGCAGGAGCTGCGCGCCCTGCGGCTCCTTGCCGAGATCCGGGACCGCCACATGCTGAACGTCGTCGTGACGTACCTGGGTGCTCACGAGATCCCCCAGGAGTTCACAGGTCGTTCCGACGAGTATGTGGCTTTGCTCACGGAGCGGATGATCCCTGAGGCCGCAGCGACCGGCGTGCCCAGATTCTGCGACGTCTTCTGTGAGAAGGGTGTCTTCTCGGTAGAGCAGTCGCGCGTGATCCTCGAGGCGGGCAAACGTGTTGGACTTCGCCCCAAGATCCATGCCGATGAGATTGCACCGCTTGGGGGAGCGGAGCTGGCAGTGGAAGTTGGCGCTGTCAGCGCCGATCACCTTGGGAGCATCTCCGAGCGGGGGATTGAGGCGATGGCGCACTCCGATGTGGTGGCCGTGCTTCTTCCCGGGACGGTCTATTCGCTTGGCTTGGAGCGCTATGCGCCGGCCAGGAGAATGATAGAGGCTGGAGTGCCTGTGGCGATCTCCACCGACTGCAATCCTGGCAGCTCGATGGTGGACTCGATGCCGCTGGTCATTTCGCTGTCGTGCCTGATGATGGATATTGCGCCTGCCGAGGCACTGACCGCGGCCACATACAACGCGGCGGCGGCACTGGGGCTCGAGAATGAGACGGGCAGCCTCAGCCCCGGCTACCGCGCCGACATCCAAATCATAGAGGCCCCTTCCTATGCCAGGTTGCCATACCACCTCGGGTCTTCCGACCTGAAGTGGCTCATCGTCTCAGGTCGTATCGCTTTGGCTGACCTGCACCCCGCTGCACTGCGGCGCTGTGTCCAGGCGATGCCTGGCAGGCTGGGTGGGGCATCTTGAGATGCCTCCTCTTCCGGTCGATATCCCTAGTTGAAGTCCGCTTGCCCC
>CAYMBA010000066.1:0-12505 GCA_964388535.1 uncultured bacterium
CCAGGCAGGGTAGACCGCAAACTGTTGCCAGCGTAGCCTGGGATACAGCACTTCCTGCATCACCGTGCCAGCATACTCGATTCCTGTGTAGTCTATCCCCGAAACCGAGGCCAAGGTCGTAGCGACAAGTCCAACAACGGAGCCTAGCACCACACTAACGCAGGCCAGCAACAGCGCCTCCAGAAGCACCGTTGAGGCAATCATGCTGCCCCCAGTCCCGATAGCCCTGAGCACACCGAGCTCGAAGGTGCGCTCGTGTATGGACATGAAGAGAACGTTCATTATGCCGAAGACCACGACTGCAAAAAGAATCAGGCCCACCACAGCTGTTGCGAAACGCGTCATCTCGAGGGCGGCGCTCAGCTCGGGAAGGAGATCAGGCCATCCGAGCATCTCGAGATGGCTGGATGCCCACCTGCGCCAGAAGGGGTCTTGGGGCCGAGAGGCCACTGAGGCGTCGTTGAAGACAATGGCTATCTCATGGGCACCCGTGCCGATGCCAAGCATGGAACGCAGGCGCTGTATGTGAAGAAAGACCGTGCCCCTATCCAGATCCTCGACCCCAGTCCTTACGACTCCCCCCACGCGGAACATCGCCTGCACGATCTCGCCCCCCAACGACGAGACCGTCAGAACCACCCTCTGTCCCCTCTTGACCCCCAGGTGCCTTGCAAGATCTGTCCCGAAAAGTGCGACAGCAAAGCGCTCTGAAGGGCGAGGGGGGAAGAAGGCACCCTCGAGAATCCCCTCCTTGATCCTGGAGACGGCTGCCTCGCGCTCAGGCTCCACACCCACTAGGGCCACAGCCCTTGAGTCAGTGGCCGATGCCACAACACCAAAGCACTGAACCCTGGGTGCTGCTACCCTGACAGCCGGATCTGCCTCAAGGGCCAAGCAAAGACTGTCCGCCCCCGCGATCCAAAGCCCCGGATCCAACGTCTCTCTGTATCCCCGTCTGTGGACCTGTGCGTGCCCTAGGTACGTACCTGTGGCCGAGCGGACGAGCAGGTCGTTCATCCCGAGAATCAAGCCATCGACAAAGATCAGCGAAGCTAGCCCAAGCCCAATTGCTGTGGCCCCAATCAGTGTCCGCCTTCTGTTGCGGGCGAGATTGCGAGCCGCAAGACGTAGCAGAAGTCTCAAGAGCTTGTACAAGCTATCCCCCGTGAGGAATCCGGCTAGTACAGCCGCATTGCCTTAGCCGGGCTTACTCGCGATGCTCTGAGCGCGGGAGGCACCGCAACCAACAAGGACACCACAAGAACGAGGACCGCTGGCGCGTAGAAGCCCCAAGGGCTCCAACTCGTCCTCATAGACCTAAAGACCACCCCGCCGTAGGACAGCGGATGCTCCAACGAGAGTCCTTTCACAGAGACGTACCAGACCGCTGGCACGGCAAGGAGAAGCCCGAGTAACATGGCCAGTGAGGCCAGCACTAGGGTTTCCGTGAGAACCATCAGCACGATTTGAACGGGTCGGGTGCCTAGGGCTCGCAAAACCCCGAACTCGCGGGTACGCTCGAGCACTCCCATGAGCACGGTGTTCAGGACAACTACTGCCACGATGACCAGGATGACTACCAGCATGATCCACATGCCCTGAAGGTCGGCCTTCATTGCCCTGTAGAAAGAAGCAGCGAAGACCTGCCATGGCTGCACCTCAAGCCCCTTTGAAGCCAGCAGGTGCCGCAATGCACCAACGGCCCTCCCAACGTCCCTGAGGTGATGACAGGAGACGGCGATCTCATGCACTCGGGCTCCGAGGCAGAAGAGGTCCTGCGCGTCGCGAATATGCAGGTAGCACGCCATCCGGTCGGCCACAGGATCCCCCGTTTCAACGAAGCCGCAGATGCGATAGAGGCGGTCTGCCAGGGACCCATCTGCGCCCTGCGCCACGATCGGGAGCGAATCACCAATTGAAGCGCCAAGCACCTTCGCAAGCCCCGCGCCCAGCAGCACCTCCCCAACCGGCGAATCCCCAAAGCCGCTGCCGGCACTGAGCCGCGATCCAAGACGTGTGACCTTGGCCTCCAGACGGGGATCGAAACCAACGACCCGAACGCCGCTGGTGCGCTCACCGAGTCCGGCTAGTCCGTAGCCGTATGTCCTCGGCGCACAGGCGCGAACGCCTTCAGTAGAAGCCACGAGGCGCGAGAGTGTATCGGGCCACTCAAAGCAGTCCTCCAAGTGAGGATGCTCGAGCCAACCCGGAACGTGGATCTGGATGTGCCCTGTGCGCCCGGAGGTAAAGCCGTCTATCACCATCTCGTAGGTGCCATCGGCCCAGCAGATGGAGAAGACCGCCAGCGCGAAGCCACCCCCTATGGCAAGAGCCGTCAGGATGCCGCGCCTCCTGTGGCGCATCAGATTCCTTAGAGCTATCCGGACAAGTAGCATGAAGGCTCCAGATCCCGACGGGTAAAGAGGATCAACCGAACAGACGGCGCAAAATGCCCGGTAGACCCCCGCCTGAAAGCTTCTTCTTCAGCATCTCGAGAGCTGCCTTCTCGCGTGGTTGTGCAGGAGCAGAGAAGCCGCTGCGAAAATGATCCCTGTACGTCTCCAGTACGCCCAGGAGGACTCTGCGCTCGCCCTTGTTCAAGTCGAGCCAGAGAGGCCGCGAGTGCCCTTCGGGCCTCCCAGCCGCTAGAAGCTCGGTCAGGCGGTCCTCGATGCCGGTAACGAGCTCGCGATCTTTCTCCGTGTGCATTCTTCGCGCAACGAATGCCACCACCTCGAGTAGGAACGCCGCCTCGTCCCTTGAGATCTCAAGCCTCATCCAAGAACCACCTCAGAAGAACGCACCCACGCCCAGCTGGAAGAACTCCTCAGTGGCATCGATCCGGCGGCCGTCGACACAGTCCCATACGCGGTCAACCCGGCCCGAGTAGAAGCTGCCCTCCGCAAAGACCCGTGCGTCGCCCACCTCAAACTCCAGACCCGCCAGACCACATAGCCTGAAGTCAAGCCTCCGCATCGAGTGATATGGGTCGCCGAAGAAAGCCGCCCAACACGATCCTCTCTCCCCGCGGATCACCTCTAGGTACGCCCCAGTCAGCACAGCAAACTCAGCACCCAGGCCCACGTAGAAACCCCTGTGCAGTCCTAGTGGATAGATACGTGCCGTGAGAGGAAAAGAGACGTAACTTGTCGTCCACTCGATTGTTGTGGACAACAGCCGTGATGGCTCTCTCGTGCATCCAAGGGTGCTGTCACACTCGAAGCGGGTCGCATGCTCTTCGTATGCCCAACCGAGAACAATGGCTGGATGGAGAGCAGCAGGGATCCGTACCAGCAGCTCATTGCTCACCTTCCAGCCGAGCTCAGCCACCGACCTTCCCTCAATGAAGTCCTCCCGGACGGAGGTAGAAGTCAGTGCAAGTCCAAAGCGTCCTGCCAGAATGAAGCGCTCCTGCCCCCGTTGGGGCAGCACCGCCTCTGGCCCTCCACCCGCCACAGCAGGCTTGCGCACGAGAGCCCCAGGTGCCGCAGGGAACACCAGGAGACAAGCGACCAGGGCGACTGCCGTAGCCAGCGCACCATCCGAGAGTGCTTCGCCGAATCCAGCAGACCGCTCCTGCATTGGCCTTCTGATTCTCGCACCCACCCTTTGCAAGCACCTCATCGCGCCCGATCGTCACCGCACCCCTACGAACGCCTGCCCAAAACCGAGCCTCACGAGTCAGAAGGCTCGGCCATTGCTCCCCTCCTTATGCCGAGCCTTTTCATCATCTTCTGGAGACCCTGCCGAGTCACCCCCATCCTCCTCGCAGCCTCACTGACGTTGCCTCCTGTCTCCCGGAGCATCAGGGTGACATAATCTCTCTCAAACTTCTCGAGGACCCGCTTTCGGGCCTCTGCATAGGTGAATCTAGTCAGCCCAGGGCCTACGAGATCCGCGAAGTCCGGTTCGTCCAGAACATTGCCCGCGGCACGTATCATCGCGTACTCAATGGCATTCTCCAGCTCACGCACATTTCCCGGCCAGTCCCACGCCATGAGTCTTCGAATCGCTGCCTCGGTTATGCGAACCGGGCCCCTATTCATTTCCTCTGCCTTACGGCGCACGAGGTGCTCGGCAAGCAGTCTAATGTCTTCTTTCCGTTCCCGCAGGGGCGGCACTCTGATGGGATAGACGTAGAGGCGGTAGTACAAATCCTCACGGAAGCGCCCATCCCGAACCATCTGCAACAGATCTTTGTTGGTGGCTGCGATCACCCTGACGTCAATCTGCTCTTCTTTCTGGGCACCAACCCTGAGTATCACCCGCTCCTGTAGCACCCTGAGTAGCTTCGCCTGAATCTGGAGTGAGGTCTCGGAGACCTCATCGAGGAAGATAGTCCCGCCGTCGGCAAGACCGAAGCGACCAAGGCGCCTGTTCGTAGCGCCTGTGAAAGCACCTTTCTCATGCCCGAAGAGCTCGCTTTCGGCGAGCTCGGCCGGAATCGCGGCGCAGTTGACAGCCACGAATAGGCGGTTCCGGCGTGGGCTAGCGTCATGGATCGCCCGAGCCACCAGCTCCTTGCCCGTGCCAGTCTCGCCCAGGATGAGTACGGTCGAGTTTTCTCCGGCCACCCTAAGTATGTGCTCCTTAACCTTCATCATCCCGGGGCTCTCACCCACCAGTTGCCCAACACGGGCAGCGATCTCCCGACGAAGAGCATCCTTCTCGCGTGAGAGAACGGCCTCTTCGATTGCCCGCCGCAGCTGCGCGGCAAGCACGTCGACCCGCGCGCCCTTCTCGACGTACCCGAAAGCCCCTCGCTGCCATGCGGCAGCTGCCATGGTAGAAGCTTCGTGTCTGGTCACCATGATGACGGGCACACCGGGTAGCCGATTGCGAAGGCGAGGGAGCAGGTCAATGCCGCTGAAGCCTCCACCCAGCTCGATATCCAGGAGAATGACGTCCGGTCCCACTTCGATGGCTTGCTCTTCCGCCTTGGTCGGATCTACGACGGTGTGAAGCTCAAATGCACCCGCAAAGTGGAATCTAAGATCCTCCCCGAAGACAGGGTCATCGTCGATGAGAAGCACCCTTGGGACCATGACGACGCCTCTCTCGCACACGCTGTCATCAAAGCAACCCCACCCGGACGCGACGGACTGAGCCCGAGTGACAACTAGCTCAATCTAGCACTCCCGGTCCCCAGCGTCAGCACGCTCGTGCGCCCAACGGGGAATGCAACGATCAATGGGCACAATGGATCGGACCGGGAGACTCACCCACAGGTAGGAAGCCGAGCCTCCGGCAGCGCACACCGAGCAAGATGAATCGTCACGGGGTGCCATCGAGAGATACAGGAGTGCGCATCGGGGACGCATCCGGGATTTCGCGGCCTCACGCGAGACCGAGAAGCGGCCAGGGAGGATTCCTCGCTGTTCAGTCCTGGCCCCTGTGCTCGAGGAACTCGATCAAAGGTTTGAGACTTTCGGCCTTGTGGAAGAATGCGTCAGCACCATTCTCGAGCGAAAGCTGACCCACCTCGGTTCGGGGAAGGCTTGTAAGAACGCAGACGGGTATGCTAGATCCTAACTGGCTGCGTATCTTCCGCAGGAGGGCTAGCCCCTCCGACTTGTCGGAGTCCGCGAGCTCCGGCGGGAGACACCAGTCCAGGATGATGGCGTGGGGGCGGGCCCCGGACTCCAAAGCAGTGATCGCCTCACTGCTCGTGCGGCTCCAATCGAGCTCCACCCACGAAGGGAGGAGCACACGAAGGTCGTCGACAAACAGAGGATCGTCCTCCACGACTAGTACCTTCACGGTCGCCAACTCCAACGGAGCCCAGGTCCGGAAACGACGCCCCCACGCCCGGCACCCTTCAGGGACCACAAGGGAAACGGCGCCCCCAACAGTCATTCCTCGCGATTCTCACGGTCACAGCCTCAACTGTCCTGCTTCGCTGCGGCCACATTCTCTCGGGGCCCTACTCCCAAGCGCCCCCGCTCGGGGCCAACCTCCGCACCTCAGACATGCAAACAGCATGCCAGAGGCCGAGAGATTGCCCGAAATGCCAAATCGCTTGTCAGTACATCAGATAATTGAGCCTTTGCCCCCCTCTACACTGCGGCGAAGGCAAGATCCGCCAACGCGTGTTTGCCCTCCTCACGAGCCACCACGCAGAAATCAGCCCCCGGGTGTGCTGTCCTTCACAACCCATTGCCAAGCAAGCAAATGGGCCGCCTCAGGCGCGAACTGGTTCCCTACCCCCGCCGCCAACGCCTGTTGGCACCCTCAAGAACCCGGTTTGCACCTGCGAGTCTTCCCTGCTGGCAGCAAGCATCTCGACGGCCATAACCGTGCCCCTACCTGGTGCGCTGCTTTGGACACGAACCTTGGCGCTGAACCTGGCGAGCGACTGGCGGACGTGGAACAGCCCTAGGCCACGTCCCTCACCCTTCGATGAGAATCCCCGCTCGAAGACCCTCTCCCAATCTTCAGGGGGAATGCCCGCACCGTTGTCAGTTACTGTGAGCAGGACCCTCTGCCCCTCCCGGCGGCCCGAAATGCCAATCTCTGGCCGCTCCTCCCCTCGGACGGCTTCAAGCGCGTTGTCGAGAAGCACCTCCAGAGTCGTCTTAAGGCACTCGGTTTCCACCTGGGCATAGAGCCTCTCGGGGAAATCGAATCTCATCCGCACTGCCTTGCCGTCGAGGCGCGACACCAGCCATGTGGCACCAACTCGGCAGGCGACGGCAGCGACGTCCACCTCGTAGGAATCCAGCAATTGTTTTCGCAGGTCGCGCACCGAGGCCACCAAATCCCTAGCCGCGGAAGCAACCTCTGCAGAGCGCTCAAGCACTCTCAGAGAGCCTTTTCTGCTCCCCGGCTCAGTGCCCATCAGGGAATCCAGTGTCTCGAAAGCCTTCCGGAGTCGGCGTCGGACCTGAGTCAATTCTGGCCTATGAGCCGCAAGGTCGATGACCCGTCGGAGCAGTCCGCGTGTGAAGTCACGGTAGGTCTGCACGATGGAGATGAGCCTTTGCTCGAAGAGGCTTCTTCGATCGGCCTCGATCCTCGCCGCAGTCTCCACATATTGTGCAAGGCGATCGAGATTGCTGCGGGCAAGTCCACTGTGGCCGAACGCCTGGAGGCAAGCAAGCAGCTCCTCCCCCGCACCCGCGGCTCTCTGCCGCCGCCGCTCAGCCAGAACCCGTCTGCGCCTAAGACCGAGGAACCCCCCAGTGGCCAGGAGGAGCCCGGCGGCAAACGAAGCCGCGAGAGTTCTCATACCTGGGCCGCTGCTCAAAGCGTACTCCGGGCGGGCCGGAAGGAGGCGAAGGACTTCCACCTTCCTCCCGTAGCTGAGAAGAAGTGCAGCGTGTCGACTGCCGTCATTGAGCACGGAAGCCGTTTCGATGTTCTCCGGTGCTTCCCAGACAGCAACCTCCACCAGCTCCCTATCCAGAAGAACCAGCTCTCTGGCACCACATATGGCCGCAAGCTCACGCTCACCATCGGCGTCTAGGTCACAGTCGAAAAGCGGCTCCAGAGGTGCCGGAGCGTCCAGACTCCTGATCTCAGAAAGCGTGGAATCCATGAGAATGAGGTGCTTGCCGCTCCAAACGCCAACTATCTCTCTGGCGCCATTCCGGTCCATGTCGACCCCGATGAGCGAGCTAATAGGGCCGGGCATCTCTCTGTACTTGAGGAGCCTTCCTTCGTGGAGTGTGCGGGCCTCGATTCGCCATTTGGGCGAACCCTCCCGGCCCGAGAGGGCAACCCCGAGGAGGACTTCGGGTGAAGCGCTGCCTAAGAAATCGAAGACGGCCGAGGCCCAAATCTCTCCGACTGGAGCTACCTCCGTCGACCACAGCAACCGCAGTCGCTGGTTCAGGACCTCAACCGTTGCACTAGCCGAGAAGGCCTGTTCCCTGCCCGGACCAGCGCCCCTGGCACCAGAACAAACCACGACCGCCGTGCTTTCAGGGCTATTGAACCCGCAGACGTATACGTGCTCGATCGGCCCCTCAGTCGCATGTTGGGCGAAGACCACATCTCCGCCGAAGAGAAGCACACCACGGGGGAGCCAGTCAGACTCGGCAGAGACAGCTAGAACCGGCATGTAGGTGCCGTTGTTCGCTAGATCGATGCCCCCAGCAATCCAAGCCCTCCCGTTCCATCCATCCTGGCCGTCGAGCTCCAACAGCCCCACGTTTTCCAGTCGTACCGCTTCGCCAAGGCGGGTTACCGAGTGACAATCTATCCATTCGACATAGTCGCCGCGGCATGCGAAGGCCAGCGTGCGCCTCTTGGCGTGTCCCCAGGACGGGAAGAGCTCTACATCTTCGATGCGCCCATCCTGGGACTCCCAGCGCGTAGCCTCAAGCAGGGCTCCACCCTTGCTGCGAAGGATACGCACTAGGTCCCCAGCGCGTCCCGGCCCGTGGTGAACGAGCACTAGGTCATCCGTCCCGTCACCATCGACGTCACAGACTTCGTGGCAGTCCACGCCCTCAAACAGATACTCCGTGAGGAACCGCTTAGTCAGCGCACTGGCCCCAGCAGGGATAAGCAGGCCCAGAACTAGGGACACCAGACATGTGGACAACCTGTGCATTGCAGCCGTCAGACCGGACACAACGATAAACTGATAGGTGCAGGCCGTGCTTCAGCGCACAACCCCTTGCGTTCCGAGCTTAGCAGTACATCTGTGCCTCCAACAAGAAACAAGACGGTCTGTTCGTGAGACTTCGAGCGCCCGACGTGCACTACTTTGGTGCGCACCATAAGTGCACATCATGTGGACCCCAGGCGCAGGAACACCAAAAAAGAAATCCGGCCCCGGTTGCCGGGGCCGGAAAGTGACCAATGCAGCTCAAGTTCGAGCGCCAAGAAACTACCTACCGCACCACAATGATCCTACCTGCCCTCTCCAAACCATCCACGCGGTAGAGGTAGACGCCGGAGCCTACCCTGCTTCCATCGCTCGATGTGCAATCCCACCGCAGCGACTGCAAGCCGGCAGGCAAGTCACCCTCCAGCACGCGGATCGCCCTGCCCTGTAGGTCATATACCGTTGCCCGCACCCGCCCGGGCTTCGCGAGCAACAGGCGGATTTGCGTTGCCTCCCTTGCTGGCAGCGGGGAAGCGCCGAGAACCGAGGACACCTCCGCAATCGTAGGCACCTCGGCCGAGGCGCCACCAGCCTCGACGACGAACCACCCGGGTTGCATGAACGGGCCTCGATCGATGCCGTCGAATGCGTATGCCCTCCAGTAGTACGTGCCATCCTCCAGCGGAGGGCTCACCACCCAAGAGGTCGTCTCCTGCCCTTCCGCAATGCCATCCACCGAGGCAACAACCTCAGTGAGCAGCTCATCGGAATACACCCTGAACCCATAGGTAAGAGTCGAACCCGGATCGGGATCGACAGCATTCTCTACTACGAGCTCCGGCACTGGATTGGCAACCGTCTCTCCAGGAAGCGGCGAGACCAGTACAGGGGCACTCGGCGGCAGATTGTCGGTGGTAGAAGCGACGATCTCGATATCATCGACATACCATCCCTCGCGTGTGTCCGCCCCGTCCGAACCGAACCGGAACCTGAAGGCTATCGTTCCGCGTCCGATTTCGAGCGAGACTACATCTTGCCGCCAATCGAAAGAGCCCGAGAAAACAGGTGTACCAGCAGGGAAGGGCCCCGGAATGCTGCCTTCCCGAATCGTGTGCGTATAGCCAGCCTCAGGTGTAACCTGCTCCCAAGGACCCCCATTGATCGAGGCCTCTATCAGCCCGCCATCATAGGCCTTGCCCGGGTACGCCGCGCTCTCCTCGGCCTCCATCCAGTGCCAGAACTTCAACTGCACTGTACGCCCAACCTCGATCACCAGCGTCTGTAGCGCCCCATCAGCCAAGTTGGTGTAGTCTCCAGCACCTGTGTCGCCGAACTTCCAGCTAGTGGCGCCCCCGGGCGTATGGTTCCTCTGAGTGCTCATGTGCCACTGATCATTGAAGTCCGGCGTGACAACATAGTGAGTCCAATCCCCTTGCCCGGATTCCATGTCATCAGCGAAGACAGTAGGCAGATCACCCACGAGCCAGCTGAACTCATACGTCATCTCGAAGCCAGGGGCCGTCACCAGGAGATCGAGGGTCAGAACGTGGCCGGCGGGACACGAGTCATCAACCTCGAAGGTGAGTGGGTCATCCTGGTTGTTCCCCTCCCCACCTGCAGGTATGTCGCCAACCAGCGCGCTGGCGTCATGCAACTGCACATAGGCATCGTCGGAACTAAGTGTCAACGCAACGCCTTCTGCGTCTGCAATGATGCCCTCGTTCTGCACTGTCACAAGAAGATCCAGTGTCTCGCCAGGATCGGGCAGCCCATCCCCGTCGCCACCTTCCAGCTCCGTCGAAGCAAGTGTCAGATAGCATCCCGCTATCTTTATCAGGTAGATGTTGGCTGGTACGTTTTCGGCTACCAGACCCGGGACCTCCGAGTCCGAAGGCCAGAACCCGGTGTTCCCCACCTCAGTTGTGACGGAGAAGATCTTCGGTTTCTGCTGGGTATCCCCATAGGTC
This sequence comes from uncultured bacterium, assembly GCA_964388535.1. Lineage (GTDB taxonomy): Bacteria > Eisenbacteria > RBG-16-71-46 > CAIMUX01 > WJJG01 > CAYMBA01. The sequence goes on from CAYMBA010000066.1 coordinate 10,522, forward strand.
CAGTCGATTGTCGTCCCAGAGCAGAGATAGAGCAGCTCCCCGGGCTGTCCCACCGTGTATCCATTGTACTGGCTCATGCCGTTACCGATCTGGCGGAATAGCGCATCGTCCTCTGTGTGCTCCATAGTATACGACCAGGGAATCAGTATGAGGTCGCTGTAGCTGTGGTAGGAGTCATGGGTAACGAACTCATGCGAGTTGCAGAAGTTGATCAGTGCCTGAACCTCAGGCTCGGAGGCCGGGCTCGGGCCCCGGTAAACTTCACTGCACGGATCCCCACTGGAGCCTTCGCCGCCCCATTCGTATGGGTAGTTCCTGTTGGGATCGACACCCCAACAACCCCCGGTAGGCGGCCTCCGGTTCTTGCGCCACATCCCACCGCCGCCAGGGTAGTTCTGCTCATTATACACATACCCATCCGGATTGATCACGGGAACGAAGAAGATCTCGCGGTTGTCTACAAGGAAAGTCACCTCAGGATCGGTGCCGTAGTTCTCGCACAGGTATCTGATGGTCTCCACGAGCACGTTGACCGTTATCGGTTCCCTGGCATGATGCAAGGCGTCGAACAGCACCTCAGGCTCGTCCTCGTCCACATCGGGATTGTCGGAAACCTTCATCGCCCACAGCTCGCGCCCCTCATGGCTAGTGCCTATAGAAAACTTCTCAGTCGTAATCTCGGGATACTGCGAATGGAGCAGGTCTAGCTGTTCGACCATCTCGCTGTACGTGTACAAGAGACCGAAGTTGCGATACCCATCGCGCTGGGACGCATAGTACTCCTCCATGTCGGGAATCTGGATCTCCGGTTCAAATCCCAGCTCCCGCAGACGTTCCACCTGAGGCGGTGTGCTCACCAGAATGATCTCATTACCCGGGTCTATCCTGACCGGGTCGAGGTCTTCGACCTGGCGAAGGATCTGCAGTTCCTCAGCAGTCGGCCAGGACAGCCTTACCTGCATCTTTGGGTACTTGCCTGTGTGAGCCGAGGCTGCTCCCACGGCGAGCACAAGCACTAAACCCAAGACGACATAGCGTCCAAAGCGGTTCATCGCGGAGCCTCCTTTCGGGCGCAAAGCGCCCGCGATAGCGGATCCACAGCCTGCCCCGGGCAGGTCGAAGTGTGCGGTCCCGAAGCCTGCCGCCCGCCAGAGCGGTGCAGCGTTACGATTGTAGCACGAAAACCATTTTCCGGTCAGGGCTCATACCTCGACTGAGACCTTACTCATGGTTCCACGCCAAGGGTGCACTACTGAAGATGCAAAGACGTGCCATTGCAGGGCGCGCCGACCCGTGCCCAGCCGTTGACCGCATTGCGCAGCTACCCTATCTTCCAGGCAGCCTAGGCAGGCTTACCCCATCTCGGGGAGGGACCAGGCGGCCCTCGCCGGTACGCCCCAAAGGGGAACGCCGGGTCAGGCGCCACCCATCAGACAGCAGAGAAGTCCCCGGCGCTCGAGCCCGGGATCGCGCGCCGACCTGCTTTACGGTGCCGGGACTTTCAGAGTTCAACCAGAATCCCGAGGAGGAACAGATGGAACTGTCGAACAACGTGGCCATTGTCACGGGCGGAGCCCGCGGTATAGGACGTGCCATCGTGCTCGCGCTTGCTCGAAGTGGAGCAGATGTCGCCGTGGCGGATGTGGATCTGGACGGAGCAAAGCAGACAGCTGGGGAGGTCGCCTCCCTTGGCCGCCGTAGCATCGCCCTCTCGTGCGACGTGAGCAAGAAAGAGCAGGTTGAGCTCTTGGTGGAGAACGTCACGTCCGAGATGGGCAAGCTGGACATAATGGTGAATAACGCCGGTGTCACGAAAGACGCACTGCTGCTTCGGATGGGAGAAGAAGCCTGGAACTTCGTTCTGGACATAAACTTGAAAGGCACGTTCTTTGGCATACAAGCCGCTGCCAAGGTTATGATGCGCGCGCGCAAGGGAAGCATCGTCAACATCGCATCGATCACCGGGTTGATTGGTAACGTCGGA
>CAYMBA010000067.1:0-12477 GCA_964388535.1 uncultured bacterium
ATGGGCCGCACGGATGTTAGCCGCACCCGCACCGACGAGCACGATCTTGACCTTGTCGAGTTCCTTGCCGACAAGTTTCACCGCATTGACTAAGCCCGCAAAGATGATCGCGGCGGTTCCCTGCTGGTCGTCGTGCCAGACTGGAATCCGGGCCTTCTCACGGAGTGTATCGAGGATGTGGAAGCACTTCGGCTGAGCGATATCCTCGAGGTTGAAGCCTCCGAAGCTCGGCTGCAGAGCCAGGCAGATCTCGATGAACCTGTCGGGATCCTTCTCGTCCAAGCAGATCGGGAATGCGTCAACGCCCCCTAAGTACTTGAAAAGAAGGGCCTTACCTTCCATTACCGGCATCCCGGCCTCTGGACCGATGTCACCGAGACCCAGAACACGGGTGCCATCGCTGATCACAGCCACGAAGTTGCTCTTGTTCGTGTGCTCAAAGACCTTCTCGGGGTTGTTACGGATGTCCAAACACGGCTTTGCCACTCCAGGGGTATACCAGATGGCGAAGTCATCGAAGTTGCGAATGACGCATTTCGGCACCACCTCTACCTTGCCCCGGAAAAACGGGTGCAGCTTCATCGCGTCTATGCCGGGCTGGGCAGCCTTAGCCTCGAGTTCCTCTTTCGTAAGCTTCTTCTCGCTCATCGTGACCTCCGTTGAGATCAGCACCGAGTAGGTGCGGGCACGGGCCTGTGGACACGCTTCCGCGTAGAGAAGCGCAGATCCGGGAACCACTTATTCTCACAGAGAATCGCACGCGGGCCAAATGATCTCTTCTTATCTTCAATACCAACCTTCGGAGCAGCGCGGGGCCCGCCAGGTAGAATCCAGCACCCAGGCAAGGCAGGTATCTCCCACAGTCCCCCCGACCGCCTCGCGTTTTCTAGCGCAGACCCCAGAACGTGCCCGACCCGGGCTTTCAAGATACCCACCGGAATTGACGATGGCTTCGATAGAAACGGGGTCGGAGAAGCCCCGGCCTCCGGGGGAAGATGGCCGGAGCGAGGGCAAGATGTCTTGAGGAAAGCAGCAGCACCTGAGCGCAGTCGGGAGGCTCCCAAGACGGCCGCATAGCTGCCAGCACGGCAGTGGATCGAAGATTGGGGATCAGTTTGGCGTAAGGCCTGGTCTGGCCTGGAGTAACCCGAGCATCGGTGCCTCGCTTGGGCCCGGGAGGCTTCCTTGCTGCCGCATCAGCACTTGCACCCGCAAGACCACGAATAGTCGATCCGCGAGGGAAGGATGAGAACGATACAGAAGTTCCGCGTCAAACCCACCCTCCCCGACCGCCTCCAGCCCCTTCTCGATCTCGCCCACAACCTTTGGTGGACCTGGAACCCCGACGCCGTAGCCCTCTTCGAGCGAATCGACCCCAACCTCTGGCACGCAGCGCGCCACAACCCCGTCAAGCTCCTTGCACAAGTGCCCCAGGAGCGGCTCGACGATCTGGCCCGCGAGGAGGCGTTCCTGGCGCACCTGGACCGGGTGGTTGAGTCCATACGCTCCTATCTCGCTAGCCCCACGTGGTACTCGAAGGTGCACAAGGAGCAACCGCAGAGCAGGATCGCCTACTTCTCGGCCGAGTTCGGTCTCCATGAAAGTCTCCCGCTCTACGCCGGCGGGCTGGGCGTTCTTGCGGGCGACCATCTGAAGTCCGCCTCCGAGCTCGGGCTGCCCCTCATAGGCGTTGGCCTCCTATACCGATGCGGCTACTTCCATCAGCAGCTGGAACGCGACGGCACCCAAACGGAGAGATCCGAGGAAATCCACTTCTCCAACCTGCCGCTCACAGTCATCCGAAGGCCCGGGGGCATACCAGAGCTCATCTCGATCGACCTGCCTCAACGGAAGATCCTGGCACGCGTCTGGCGCGTCCAAGTCGGTCGCGTGCCCCTCCTACTGCTCGATACCGACATCGCAGAGAATGAAGACGCCGATCGCCGTGTCACCCGCTATCTCTACGACGCCGACATGGACGTCCGCCTGCGCCAGGAGATAGTCCTCGGCGTCGGAGGCCTCAGAGCACTCGAGTGCTGTGACGTCCTCCCCACCGTGTGCCATCTCAATGAGGGACACTCTGCGTTCCTCTCGCTGGAGAGGCTTGCCATCTTGATCGAGCGATACAACCTGAGTTTCGATGAAGCGAAAGAGGCAGTAGCGGCCAGCAGTGTGTTCACCACACACACGCCGGTGCCGGCTGGAAACGACGTCTTCCCGCCCGATCTCGTCTTGCGCTACCTGGGGCACTATTGCGACCGCCTAGGAATCACGCCCGAGCGCCTGCTCGACCTCGGCCGCAGCCACCCCGGCGACAGCTCCGAGCCCTTCAGTACGACCGTCCTTGCACTCAAACTCTCCTCCTTCCGCAACGGCGTAAGTGCCCTCCACGGGCATGTGGCTCGAAGAATGTGGATGCACCTCTGGCCCAACGCACAGCCCGGGGAGGTACCGATCACGCATGTGACCAACGGCGTGCACCTGCCCTCGTGGTACTCCGATGAAATGGCGCGGCTCTTCGACCGCTACTTGGGTCCTGACTGGCTTGAGAACCCTGTCGACCAGAAGGTCTGGCAGCGCGTGGGCGCCATTCCAGACTCCGAGCTGTGGCGGGCTCGCGAGAGGCTCAGGACACGCCTTGTGGCTGAAGCAAGGAGCCGGCTGCGCGAGCAGCTTGAGCGCCGCGGTCTGCAGCGCTCCGCGGTCAACGAAGCGTCCGAGGTGCTCGACCCGGACACGCTCACGATCTGCTTTGCTCGCAGGTTCGCAACGTACAAGCGAGCCACCCTGCTGCTGAGAGATCTAGATCGGCTCGCCTCAATCGTCAACGACCCCGAGCGCCCGGTGCAGTTCATCTTCGCCGGCAAGGCACACCCGAAGGACGAACCCGGCAAGCAGATGATCCGCGAACTGATCGCCGTGGCCGAGCGCCCGGAGTTCCGCAGGCGGCTCGTTTTCCTCGAGGACTATGACATCGATCTTGCCCGCACGATGGTCCAGGGAGCAGATGTATGGCTGAACACACCTCGGAGACCCCTGGAAGCCAGCGGAACAAGCGGCATGAAGGTAGCAGTCAATGGTGGCCTCAACCTCTCGATACTCGATGGATGGTGGGACGAAGCCTACAATGGAAAGAACGGCTGGGCAATCACGCCGGCACAGATAGAAGACCCTGAAAGACAGGATGCCATCGAGAGCGCTGCACTCTACGACCTGCTGGAGCAAGAGGTCATACCTCTTTTCTACTCCCGAGGCACCGACGGTCTGCCTCGGGAGTGGATCGCCAGGATGAAGGAGTCAATGAGCAGCATTTGTCCGAGGTTCAACACGAACCGTGCAGCCGAGGAATACACCAAACTCTTCTACATTCCCTCGATAATGAACTGGAACTGGCTTCTGCCGAGGAACATGGAAAGAGCCCGGAGAATAGCGGCCTGGAAGGAAGCCATGCGCAAGGCTTGGACCGGCGTTGCGATCCTTGATGTCCAGAGCGAGACGCACATGGATCTGGCCGTTGGTGACACCCTCGAGGTCACTGCCAAGATCCGGCTCGATGGCATAGAACCCTCAGACGTCAAAGTCGAGATCGTCTACGGCCGCCTGGAAGGGAGAGACATGGTTGACTCGCGCACCTCTCTGATGAGCCTCACGAAGCGTGATACCGAGGGTGGCGCAAACGTCCATCTCTACTCTGGCGTCATATCCTGTCACACAAGCGGCCACTTCGGCTTCTCGGTCAGGGTTACGCCACGGGCCACCGAACTGGACGATGCCTTCGACAGAGAACTCATCTCCTGGTGGGACGCAGGCGTACGGAAACCAGGGCTCGTACAACGCTAGAGTCCGCCAAAGTCGGTCCCCATGCGGCGCGAGAATCCCCAGCTATTGTGGCCGCCGCAGCAGGCATCCCTCGCCCGGGGGAGTCGCACTGGCTCGAGGAGCGCCGGGTCCTATGGACACAGGCCGCACCAGCGTGCTGACGGGATCCGCAGAGCAGGCCCCCACGGAGACATCGGCTCCTGACGCATAGCCACCACACGGAGGCAAACCCCGTGGGAGTTGAGTGTGAAGATCCAGCTGGTGTAGGATCGACTGTTCTTCAATCTGCGTGTGCCTTTGGCCGCGCTGGCAAGAGAAGGCTTGGCCCTGCAAGCCCCTGCGGCCGGCACATGCAACCGAAGGCAGTGCTTTTGTGGGCCGATATCCTTGAGCAACAACAAGTTGTGCCTGGAGGGACCGATGTTGTCAAAGAGAATGAAGGGGATCCGACCGTCGCCGACGCTGGGCTTCAGTGCCCGGGCGAAGGAGCTGAAGCGCAACGGCGTAGACATCATCGACTTCAGCGTCGGAGAGCCCGACTTCGACACCCCCGAGAACGTCCGAAATGCGGCTATACAGGCAATCAGAGATGGGTTCACACATTATACAGCTTCCAATGGAATCCCGGAATTGCGGGAGGCAATTGCCAGGAAGTTTGAGGAAGATCATGGGGTTCACTACGAACCTGATGAGATAATCGTCTCGACGGGAGGCAAACAGTCGCTGTACAACATCGCTATGGCCCTCTTTGGCCCGGGCGACGAGATCCTAGTGCCAACGCCTTGCTGGGTCTCCTACATTCCCCAAGTGGAGCTAGCCGAGGCCAAGCCGATCGCCATCCACACCAGCCCGGAGGAAGGGTTCCTGCTGTCACCCGAGCAGCTCGAGCGATCAATCACGGCAAACACGAAGGCAATCATCATCAACAATCCCAACAACCCCACGGGTGCCGCCTACGAGGCCGCGCGCCTTCGGTCCCTTGCGGAGGTGCTCGAGCGGCACGGTGTCTTTGTCATATCGGACGAGATCTACGAGAAGCTCGTATACGACGATTTCGTTTTTACGAGCTTTGCAGCCCTTGGCCCATCCTGGAAGGAGAAGTGCGTCATTGTTGGGGGTGTGTCGAAGTCCCACGCCATGACAGGCTGGAGGATTGGATATGCGGCCGGGCCGCGTGAACTGATCGAGGCAATGGGTCGCATCCAGGGACACTCCACCTCCAATGCCAACTCCATTGCGCAGAAGGCAGCTCTTGAGGCCCTGGCCGGGGATCAATCGAGTGTCGAGATGATGCGCAAGCGCTTCGAAGCAAGAAGGGACCTGATGTATAATCTCTTGCTTGAAATCCCGTCCGTGCGCTGCGTTAAGCCAAAGGGAGCGTTCTATCTATTCCCCGATTGGAGCGCCTACATAGGAGCCCGCCGCAGGGACGGGGGCACCATAGAGAGCTCCGCTGACCTCGCCGAGTACCTCCTCGAGGAAGCAAGGGTAGCCGTAGTACCCGGCACAGCCTTCGGGGGACCCGAGGGAACCGTCAGGTTCAGCTACGCCTCATCGGAAGACGACATACGCAGAGGAATCGGCAGGGTAGCAGAAGCTGCAGCGAAACTGGTCCTCAGCTAGTACCACGCCGCACGGACACCCGGGAAGAGCGCTGGATCCCGACTCTTCACCTAAGAAGGAAGTGCCGGACTCTGCCGAGTCCGCGCCCGGGGCGGCACTATGCCAAAGCCTTCCATCACCCTGTATGCGTGCGTGCGAGAGATACCCAGAATGTCAGCAGCAACCGAACCACTCTCTCCCGAGAGCTTCCACGCTAGCCTGAACTCAGTCTCCCTGATCGTTCCTTCCTCTGGCAGCCTCTCTTCGCCCCCACCCCTGCCAGCAACTACCAGGAACTGGGCCAGCGCTTCCTCCAAGGTGCCCTCCCTGATCCACGCGTGCACCAACCTTACCGTGTCGCGCAGCTCACGGATATTTCCGCGCCAGGGCCTCATCTTCACAAGATCAACCACGTCCGGTTGCGTGAACATCCACAGCCCGGGGCCATTCCCCTCTCGTTCCCACAGGTACTCGAGAAGAATGGCGAAATCCTCTGCCCGCTCTTTCAGACTCGGCAGTCTGATCGTCACCCCGCTCAGCCTGTAGTACAGGTCTTCGCGGAACTTTCCCTCTTCTACCATCTTCAGCAGGTCGCGGTTGGTCGCACTGATTACGCGAACGTTCTTCTCTTCCGGCTTGGCCGCCCCCAGCTTCTTCACTTCGCCGCGATCCAAGAACCTCAGAAGCACACCCTGCTCCCGCAGCCCCAGATCACCCACCTCATCCAAGAAGAGGGTTCCTTCGTGTGCAATCTCCAGGCTGCCTCGGGTGGTCTCCTTTGCGTCCGTGTACGCTCCCTTCTTGACCCCATGCAACTCGCCTGCAAAGACCGGCCCTTCTCCCGCCGCACAGTTGACCGGAACAAACTCCCCAGTGCGCCCGCTCAGTGCATGAAGCCCCCTTGCAACCAGCTCCTTGCCCGTACCAGTTGGCCCTAGAATGAGAACAGGAAGATCATTCTTCGCAACCGCCTCCGCTCTCCAAAGAACCTCCCGCCCGGACTCGGAAAGCGTTCTGTAGCCAATCTTCCACCACACTTCCGAGGGCTTCCACTGCCGGCGCCTGCGCTTGAGTGATGCAAACGCCCTGCGCAGATCCACCCGTGGCCTCTCACTCCGCTGCGACACGACTGCATTGTGGACGAGAAGGTCAACCTGCGGACGCTCCTCAACGACACTCTCGACCTCACGGACCAAAGCCTGCAAGCCCAGTCTCTCTTTCACCCACGGCACTGGGCCCAGAAGAGGATGCTTGAGCCACCAGGCAACTGCGGATCCACTGTCGACCTCCACCTGAAATGCCAATTCTTCGCCCAAGCCAGACTGGCCACGCCGCTTCCTCGCAATCTCAAGGGCCTCCCCCCAATGACTCAGTACCTTCGTCTCTAGTCCCTCGCCCAGATTCGAGAGAAGATCCCAGGCGGCGCGAAACTCAGACTCAGCGGAATCGAGATCACCATTCCAGGCGAGTGCCGTGCCCAGTACCCGCCGCAGTGTTCCCTCTTCCCAGGCCAAACCCGCCTCCGAAGCCTGCCGGATCCACCTACCAGCCTCATCGGCTGCCTTGGCATACCGTCGAGAAGCAAGCAGCAAGAGAGATCTCTTCAAACCGACCTGAGTGCTATAGTCGGCTCGCGCCTTCAGCATGCCCGAGTACTTCTTCTCTATCTCCGCCAGCCTCGCAGCCGCCTCTTCCTGCTTGCCTTCCAGGATGTCCGCCTCGAGGAGGTACTCTTCAGCCAGGGCTGCGTCGGCAACTTGCCCCGTGCTCTCGAAGTCCCGCAGCGCCCTGAGCAAACTTTGGCGCGCCTCCTGCAGCTGCCCAGACCTCACTTGCGCCCACCCAAGAGTGAGAGCCACTTTCGGAGCAGTACCCGCAATGCTGTTGCTAGTAGCCCAGAGCGAAACCTGCCGGAGGACCCGGCGGGCTTTCTTCAGCTGACCAAGTCCAATGAGCCAGGACGCCCTGTTCAGGGATGCGTTGGCCGCCATTGAGAAGTCATCGATCTCCACATAGCTGCGAACAGCAGCCCCGAGCATTCGCTGGGCAAGTGCGATCTTCCGCAAGTTGAGCGCGCTTGCGCCGACGGAAAGAAGGCCGTCGGCCACAAGGGCTCTCAGCCCAAGATTCAAAGCAAGCCTCACTCCTCGGGCCGCCGTCCGAAGCCCCTCCCGAGGTTTCCCTGCCCTAACAAGGCACTTCGCACACGCCAGACAAGCCAATGCACCCTCCCAAGAGGCCAGAGCCTCTCCTGAAGTTTCGATAGTTAGCTTCAGCTTCGAGGCCCACTCTTGAGCCGAACGGGTATCACCTGCACAGGAGGCAAGAAATGCCTGACAAAGGAGCCTGGATCTCGGGAGAATCCGACCGCCGCCCACAGCGTTCTCTACAAGGCTCTCAAGCTTCTTGGCAATCCTCTGCGCCTGCACCCGGTCTCCAACGCGTGCACACGCCAGCCCGAAGAGAGCCATCTCACTGAGCGTCTGGTCCAGATTGCCTCTGTCAGGAACCACGTCCATTCTTACATCGGCCGCGCCGTCAAGGGCCCGATGTACCTCGTCCCAAGCCCCAAGATGCGCTGAGACCCAGATGTCGTTCATGACTGACATTCTCACCTACTCAAGGCCCAACAGCTTCAGCCTGTAACACACAATTGCTGGTTGGCCTTCATACTGAGCTGCGCGCTCAGCATAGCCAGCGACGTCTACATCGCTGAAAAGAACATCATGCCCTCTCTGAATAAGAACTGTGTTCAGATCGAGCAAGAACAGGTCATCCACTCTCGGGTCCACATCGCCCAATAGGACCACGTGCCTTATGAAAGCTCCGGTGCGATCGAACACATCAAACTCCGTCGCCACGGAGTCACCAGAAGCGAACCACCCACGACTCGATTCCACGTAGACCGACCCGTCCTCCATAGCATACATCCTCTCGATGTCGTTCCAGAACTCCATCACATGTACGGTCGACACACGTGGATACAGGCTTCTGAACCCTGCTTCGATCTCTTCCATGTCCTGTTTCGTCCTGGCCACATGCTCGTAGGGCCGTTCTATGACGCGCACCAGTCGACCATCCCTATCATAGACCTCGATCCGATACTGATCGTCTCTAGGTGCCACCCATATCTCACCATCCCTCGTGACAACAACGTGCATTAGTGGGGCATGTACCGGCTCGCGCAGCTCGAACTCTGGTAAGCCCCACCCTTCATATGCTAGCTCAAAGCAGCGTACCAGCGACCCGTCCTGTGGCCTGTACGCCGACAAGAACACGAGAAAGGAGAATCCGTCGGCTTCGCGTCTGACCCCTTGGCCCGCCAGGGCCCAAACGCTCGGCTCTCCGCGCACCATCGTAAAGAAGCGTCGCGAATCGCCATCTTGCGGCATCTCCCATAGGCCCGCCGCGTGGGTCACTACGTCATACAAGCACACCCGCGATCGATGGGTCATCACACCCAACGTATCCGAACCAGCCCAGAAAAGGCTCAGGGGCCTCCTGAGGTCACCAGGCCCGTCACCAGGCTGGCCTAGTCTGCTTACCACATCTCCGTCCCGGCTGAGGACGTGGACACAGTTCATCCCGTTGTCGACAAGGTACAACTTCCCATCGGCGCCCATGAGGGCGTCAGCAATCATCCCAAAGGCGGCGCTATCATCAGGGGCGTCGTCTGCGGACTGCTTCCAACTCCACACTTCTTCCAGCTGGTAGCGTACAGTCCCTTCCATGGGATGAGGCGGGTTGAACACGTACTCTACACCATCTCGTACTTCCCTTCGTACAGGCGCAGCAGTTTCGCCTGAACAACCAAGTTGGAGTACACCAATCGCAAGCACCAACCACAGAACAGCAGGGAACAGGGGAGATCTCAGCACCGTGGCCCAGCCACGCTTGCTCCTATCCTTGGTCGCGATCACAGTCGCGCCGAAGAATGGCATCATGCTACCTCCTGGTGACACTAATCATGCGCTCGGGGGAACAGCACAAAGCCCCACCTGCGATGCTCCACGTCTTATCACCATCCACGCAATCGGCCCAAGCAGCGGGTGCTCAAGCCACCTGCGCAGCGCGCTCCATCTCGCCTAACCCGGCGGCAACCTCATTCTCGAGTTCTGTCGACGTTCCCCCGGAGAGAGTCGATACCATAGCTTGCATCCACGCCCGCGCGACCCTCGCTTCGATCTGCTCACCAGTCTCCCCGAAGAGCTCCTCCGAGCGAGCCATTTCGGAAAGTGCGTCTCTCACCCGCTGTTGCCAAGCCAAGGCAGTGCCCGCTATCCGGCGCAACTGAGCCTCCTCCCACCGAAGGCCTACGCGCGAAGCCTCTTGCGCCCACATCGATGCTTCACGGGCCGCGCCCGCATGGTCACCTTTGGCAAGCATCAGCAGCGCTCGCCGAGCCCCCACTCCTACCCTGAAATCGTCCCGCGCAGACAGCATGCGGGAGCAACGATCATCGATAAGACGCAGTCTTGACGCCGCTAGATCCAGGTCCCCCTTCAGGATAGCCATCTCCGTCAGGTAGTCCAAAGCGAGCCCTGCGAACACTTCCACGCCCGCTGAAATGAAATGAGACAAAGCTGCCTCCAGCCTCTCTTCACTGGCGCCGATCTCGAGTGACCGCAGGTTCACCCACCCGCTGAAAACCTCGTACTTGTACCTCGTGTTCGTCAAGCCGCCTTTCTCTATCCATTGCCGGGCGTCCGCCAGGGCTCGTCGAGCCGCGCTCAGGTAGCCCCGCGTAGCCAGCCGGGCGGCAGCGTTCAAAGAAGTGCCAGCCGCGGCTGCTATGTCGCCTGTTCGCGCATATAGCTCTGCCGCTCTCCTGCCAAAACGTTCTGCCATCTCGACTTCTCGAAGCCTCAGCGAAGCTATAGAAGCCACTGCGTGAGCATCGGCTGCCAACGAGTACCAGCTACCTTTCATGGCTGCTGACGCGATTCTGCCAAGCCGGGGAACTAGAGAGCGGCGTCTCCCTGCCCTGAGAAGCGATATGCATAGCACACACTGACTGAACAGATCGGCCCAGTTCAACCGGACATCCGACTCCACGTCCAAATACGATCCCATCAAGGAAAGGGATTCCTCGGCGTGGCCCTGCCGCGAGAGCACAGCTCCCACGAGTGCAGTCGAAAGGAGCGTGGCATCCTGCGACCACCCGCTAGAGTGTTTCAATCCCACCAGCACGCGATCGGCGATTCTCTTAGCGTGTTCGATTTCGTCAGCCCGAAGAAGCGAGATACCTAGGATAGCGAGAGTCTCTGCCTCCGCAGCGCTAGACAGACGCGGCGCGCTCAAAGAAGACACAAGAGCCCAGGCGCGTTTTTGCAGCAGCCCCCATTTGCCCTGCTCTGCCAACTTGCGAACCGAAGGTGCCATGTGCCCAAGCATCCTCATCAACGGCTAAGCAATGGTGCCCACACGTGCGCCGCCAGATCACAAGCATGGGATGCGAGCCGCATTCCGTCGCTCCCTCGCCCGGAAGCGGCGCATACACAGCAGCCCCTATCACCTCCGTCTGGGAGGCATCTGCTACGCTTACAGCGCAATCGGACCCACGAGGCAGGTGCGCCGGAGCGGAAATCCGCGTCGCCCTTTCCCCAGACTGAGCGCTCGACCTCCTCTGCCGGGGGTCTCAGTGTCTACCTCCTACCGCTCTCCTGCTGCAGGCCGCAGTCGGTAGCAAACCAAATCAGTGGACCCCTCATACGAATCGGCCTGAGGTAGTGGGACACCATCTATTCCCGCCTCGATAGCCTGCTCCCCGTGCCTGACGACGAGCACGTCCTTCGCGGCGAAGAGCGTCAGATCGACCGTGAGGTCCACTGGCACATCAAACACCCTTCGCTCAAGGAAAACCCCATCTAGCGAGAACACGTCACATGCCAGTGACGGGGAGTCGACCCCAAAGGCCCCCCGGCTCGCCATCACGAAGAGCGTGTCATCAAAGCATTTTATCTCCACGATATCTGGGTAGAACGGCATGACCTCAACGCGCTCCGTATGGGCCAGGCTCCCTTTCACGAGGTCCTTTACTAGTTCGATGTCACCCTGCGTCCGCATGAGATGCTCGTACTGCCTGGCTATCGTTCTGACAAGCCGACCCGTTGCGTCGAAGACTTGCATCTCATACCGGTCCTGATAGGGAGCGACGACTAAGTAACCACTGGATGAGGTGGCGATCGCCGCCGGTGGACTGTGTAAGCGCTCGATGGCGCAGTATCCGGACGGCGTCCACTCAAAACAGTTCTCGAAACACCTAGAGGTGGCCTTCCCATCCCTGCCGAAGATGTCCAGGTAGTAGCAAATCCGCCAGCTCTTCTCCTGTCTCTTTGCCGAGCGGACGACTATGCAGAACGAGTTCCCAAGCACCCGGCAACGGTGAATCGTGTATCTGTCAGCTCCCTCAACCAAGGGCTCCCAGACACGAGCGCTCCTGGAGGCGAGGTCGTAGAGAACAAGTCTGCTCACATGGGTGACAACCCCAAGGGTGCCGGCACCCACGAAGAACATGTCGGTCGGCCACATTATGTCCCCTGGACCTTCTCCCCGCTGTCCCAGTCGGTACCTCTCCCTACCGTCAGGACCAATGACATGGACGCAATCCAGTGTCGCATCCAATAGGAACAGGTTCCCATCGGCATCCGCTAGTGCCCCGTCGAAAGTGCCGAACCGAAGACTATCCGCCTCAGCATCCAACTCCCAGCGCCAAAGCTCCTCGCCCTCGTAGTGCTTGATGCCATACAGCGGGTCGCTCGGGTTCTCAATACGCTCGACTCCGTCCACAATTTTCCGAACTGGCCCCGCGGCCCGCTGCTCTTCGCTACAACCAACCAGCACGAAAACAAAGAGGGCCCCAAGGAAGGCTAAGGCCACCGAAACCAGGTAAGGGAGCGAACCAGTGGTGCGTCGGATGTTGACATCGCAAAGAGAACTGCACCACGTTGACTTGAATCGAAGCAGCATTGGGCCCTCGGAGCACCGACATCCCAAGGCCTTACGCGAATGGCAGGGCTATGCTCCCGCTGCGTCTTTCACAATACTACACGATTC
>CAYMBA010000068.1:0-12431 GCA_964388535.1 uncultured bacterium
AGGCAGGCTGAAGAGGAAGGTCTCGATCGCGTGTTTCGCGATGCAGGGTTCGAGGTCATCTACACTGGGCTTCACCAGACGCCCGAGATGATCGTCGATGCAGCCATTCAGGAAGACGTCGATGTCGTATCCATCTCGATCCTCTCCGGTGCCCACATGGCGGTCTTTCCGAAGGTGCTGGACCTGTTGAAGCAGAAGGGCGCTGAAGACGTGCTTGTCATCGGCGGTGGAATAATCCCAAGGGAAGATGCCGAGAAGCTTAAGCAGATGGGCGTTGCGGAGATCTTCGGGCCGGGTACGCCGACGGGCGTTCCGATTGAGTTCATAAAGAACTGGTGGAAGCAGAAGAAGCAGGAGGCCGAGGCATAGCGCTACCTCGACCGCGGCTGCACTGCCCGCATGACTGCGCGGGGTTCTCTGCCGCGGAGAGAGGCTTTCGCGGGAGGACGATATGGATTTCGAACTGACCGAAGAGCAGCGGATGATCCGCGATGCGGCACGGGAGTTTGCGGACAACGAGCTGGCGCCCTTCGCCGAGCAGGTGGACGAGACAAGGGAGCCGCCCTTGGATAAGGTGAAGAAGCTGGGCGAGCTGGGCTTCCTTGGTATGACAGTGCCGGAGGAGTACGGTGGCGCCGGGCTGGACGATGTAGCCTACGCTCTAGCGATGGAGGAGATCTCGCGCGGGTGCGCTTCAACAGGCGTGATCATGGATGTGAACAACTCGCTGGTGTGCGAGCCGCTTAAGATGTTCGCCAGCGAGGAGCTGAAGCGCAAGTACCTGGTTCCTTTGGCCAGGGGAGAGAAGCTCGGTGCCTTTGCACTCACCGAGGCTGAGGCCGGCTCGGACGCGGGCAATGTGAAGATGCGGGCGGTGAAGGATGGCGATCACTTCGTGCTCTCCGGAACGAAGCTCTTCGTTACCAATGGAGGCATTGCGGACTACTTCATCGTCTTTGCGAGCACGGAGCCGGAGAAAAGGACCCGCGGCATCACCGCCTTCCTGGTAGAGGCTGAGTGGGACGGCTTCAAGAGGGGCACCAGAGAGAAAACCCTTGGCATCAGGGCTTCGACGACCTACGAGATCATTCTCGATGAGGTCAGAGTGCCTGAGCAAAACATCATCGGCGAGTACAACCGGGGCTTCAAGGTGGCCATGGAGGCGCTCGACTCAGGGCGCATCGGGATAGCCTCACAGGCTGTCGGGATAGCAAGAGCGGCCTTCGAGAAGGCCCTTGCACACGCAAAGGAGCGGAAGCAGTTCGGACGCCCCATCCATGAGTTCCAGGCCATACAGTGGAAACTGGCCGACATGGCGACCAAGATCGAGGCTGCGCATCTCCTTACGATGCGGGCGGCCGTGCTGCGAACCACGGGCGGCGACTATGTGACCGCTTCGGCGATGGCCAAGCTCTACGCGGGCAGGGTGGCCGTCGAGGTAGCCGACGATGCGGTACAGATTCATGGCGGCTACGGCTATACGCGTGACTACCACGTGGAGCGCCACTTCAGGGATGCCAAGATCACAGAGATCTACGAGGGCACGAGCGAGATCCAGAGGCTCATCATTGCGCGGCACCTGATCCGCGGCTAGCCCGGTTGCCCCGGCGACCGGGCTTTTTCTTTGCTGGCGGGCGCCCGCCGGGAGGGCTGCGAAGTGGAGTTCGGTTACACCGAAGAACAGGATCTGATGATAAGGACCGTGCGCGATTATGCGCAGGAGGTGATCGCGCCGCTCGCGAAGGAGATGGACGAATCGGCCTCCATGCCGGCGCACGTCATCGAGGGTCTGAAGGAGATGGGGCTCTTCGGGGCTCAGATTCCGGAGGAGTACGGCGGGCTGGGCCTCGACACCGTGACATACGCGGGCATCATTGAGGAGCTCGCTAAGGCGTGTGCCGGGGTGGCCATAATGCTGAGCGTGCATACGTCCGTGGCCGCCTATCCGATAAGCCGCTTCGGTACCGAAGAGCAGAAGAAGCGCTTCCTTCCCAGACTCGCCGAGGGGGAGATTGGAGCCTTCTGTATCTCGGAACCCGGCAGTGGCAGCGATGCAGCTTCTGTGCGGACCTCGGCGCGAAGGGATGGGGACGAGTATGTCATCGACGGTACGAAGGTCTTCGTGACCAACGGTTCCATTGCAAGCCTCTACTTTGTGCTGGCCCGGACAGATCCGGAGGCCCGACCACTCCACAGAGGAACCAGTGCGTTGCTGGTCGAGCGCGGGACCCCTGGTCTCGAGGTGGGGCGGAAGGAAGAGAAGATGGGGCTTCGGGCCTCGGATACGATGGAAGTCGTCTTCGACGGCGCGCGGGTCCCGGCTGCGAACCTGCTCGGTGAGGAAGGCCAGGGTTTCAAGATCGCCATGGCTACGCTGGACAATGGCCGGATCGGGGTTGCCGCGCAGGCGCTGGGCATTGCGGAGGCAGCCTTTGCCGAGGCCCTCAGGTATGCGAAGGAGCGGAAGCAGTTTGGGCAGCCGCTCGTCCACTTCCAGGCGATCCAGTGGAAGCTCTCAGAGATGGCGACCCGCATCGAGGCCTCTCGCATGCTCGTGAGGCAGGCGGCGTGGATGAAGGATCACGGCATTCCCTTTACGAGGCAGGCAGCCATGGCGAAGCTCAACGCTTCGGAGACGGCGAACTACGTCGTCTACCAGGCTCTGCAGATCCACGGTGGCTATGGCTACATGAAAGAATATGCCGTGGAGCGCTACTTCAGAGACGCCCGTGTGACGGAGATCTATGAGGGCACGAGTGAGATGCAGAGGCTGGTCATAGCAAGGAGCCTGCTGCGCGAGCGCTAAGGGAAGGCGCGTTCGGGCCTGCTCCGTGGCCGCTGGAGCCCCAGAAGCGATCGGGCCTGCTACGGGGGGACTGGGGGTGGGGAACGGCCGGCCCTGCTACGCCAGGGATTTGTCCCTAGAGGCAAAGGCCGGTTTCTACTCCTTCGGCCTCTGGCACAGCTCGAGCAGCACACCGGCGGTCGAGCGCGGGTGGAAGAAGACGATCTTCTTCCCACCAGCCCCCACGGAAGGGCGCTCCGAGAGCGGCTCAAGACCCGCCTCCCGCAGCCGTTTCAACTCCGCTTCGATGTCGTCCACTTGCAGGGCCACGTGATGAAGACCTCCGCCCTTCTTCGCTATGAACTTGCCCACCGGGCTCTCTTCGCGTATCGGGCTCAGCAGCTCCAGGTCCACTGAACCTGCCTTAAGGCTGTATGTGGCCACCCCCTGCTCGGGCACCTCTTCGGTGTGCACATGGGCTAGCCCGAGGGCGTCCCGGTAGACGGCCAGTGCCTTCTCGATGTCCGCCACTGCTATGCCTATGTGATCCACCCCCAGTACCATGACAGAAACCCTCCAGCCAGCGCGCAGGCCTACAGGAAGCCCGGATCCCGCCACTGGCCATAGACGCCTTTCAGTCGCCCTACCATCTCGCCGATCGTCGCATACGCCTTCACACACTCATAGAGCGGTTCCATGATGTTTTCACCCGCTCGTGATGCCTCTTCCAATCGGCCCAGAGCCTTCTGCGCCGCGGCCGCGTCGCGTTCGCGTCTTACCTTCTCGAGCCGCTCTATCTGCCGCCGCACAAGATCCGGGTCCAGCTGGAACTCCGGCTCCGCGGGTTCTTCCTCGGTTGCGTACTTGTTCACACCCACGACGGTGATATCGCCCGCCTCGACCTTCTTCTGGTACTCGTAGGCACTCTGGTGGATGCGCCGCTGTATGAAGCCCGACTGGATGGCGGCCAGCACGCCGCCAATCGAGTCGATGTGCTCGATCAGCTCCAGTGCCTTGCGGGCCAGCTCGTCGGTGAGCGCCTCTATGACGAAGCTGCCGCCCATGGGATCGATCGTGTCCGTGACCCCGGTCTCTTCCGCCAGGATCTGCTGGGTCCTCAGTGCCAGCAGCACGGAACTCTCCGATGGGAGGCAGAGGGCCTCGTCACGGCTGTTCGTGTGCAGCGACTGGGTGCCGCCCAGGACGGCTGCGAGCGCCTGGTAAGCCACCCGGATGGCGTTGTTCTCCGGCTGCTGGGCCGTGAGCGTGCAGCCGGCCGTCTGCGTGTGGAAGCGCAGGAGCCAGCTCTTGGGGTTCTTCGCCCCGAAGCGATCGCGCATGATCTCGGCCCAGAGCCTCCTTGCCGCCCTGAACTTTGCGATCTCCTCGAGCATGTGGTTGTGGGCGTTGAAGAAGAAAGAGATCCGGGGTGCGAACTCGTCGACCTCGAGTCCCCGTCCCACGGCGGCCTCCACGTAAGTGATGCCATTGGCCAGGGTGAAGGCGATCTCTTCGACAGCGGTCGAGCCGGCCTCCCGGATGTGATAGCCACTTACAGAGATCGTGTTCCACTTGGGCATCCGCTTGCGGCAGTACTCGAAGATGTCGGTCGTGATCTTAAGACTCGGCTCCGGAGGGAAGATGAACGTGCCGCGGGCTTCGTATTCCTTCAGTACGTCGTTCTGGATCGTGCCCCTCAATGTCTCCGGGGGAACACCCTGCTTCTCTGCCAGTGCCTGATACATGAGCAGCAGGATCGCAGCCGGGGAGTTTATGGTCATCGAGGTCGAGACCCGATCGAGCGGTATGCCGGAGAAGAGGACCTCCATGTCCGCAAGGCTGTCTATCGCCACCCCGACCCTACCCACCTCGCCCTCGGCCTCGGGCGCATCGGAGTCGTAGCCCATCTGTGTCGGCAGGTCGAAGGCGACAGAAAGCCCCGTCTGGCCCTGCTCGAGCAGGTAGCGGAAGCGCGCGTTTGTCTCCTCTGCCGTTCCAAAGCCAGCGTACTGCCGCATCGTCCAGAGCCGCCCGCGGTACATGGTCGGCTGGACTCCGCGGGTGAAGGGGAACAGGCCTGGGTAGCCGACATGCCTGTCGAAGTCGATGCCCGAGACGTCCTCGGGCGTGTACAAGGATGCTAGTTCCACCGAAGAGGCCTCGAAGCGCTCCTTGCGCTGCCTCTGGCGGCTGGCTGCCTCTTCCCACTGCTTCCTTCTGGCCGCATCGGTGTGAAAGCCTCCGGACATGGTTTCCTCACCTCCGTGCGCGGCAGCGGGCCACCGGGGATGCTGGCCGCATCTCCCAGGGGTGCTCCTAGAGCGGGATGTTGCCGTGCTTCTTGGGCGGGTTGGCCAGGCGCTTGTTCTCGAGATACTTGAGCGCCTCTATCAGATACGGCCGCGTCTTCCTCGGTTCTATCACGTCGTCCAGGTAGCCGTAGCCGGCCGCCACGTACGGGTTGGCGAAGGTCTTTCTGTATTCCTCGACCAGGCGCTTCCTTTCTGCCTCCGGATCCTCGGCCTTCCTTATCGCGTCGCGGAATACGATGTTCACCGCGCCCTCGGCGCCCATGACCGCAATCTCGGCCGTCGGCCAGGCCACGTTGACGTCGCCGCGGATGTGCTTTGAGCTCATCACGTCGTAGGCACCACCGTAGGCCTTCCTGGTTATGACGGTGAGCTTCGGCACGGTGGCTTCGCAGAAGGCGTAGAGGAGTTTCGCGCCGTTCGTGATGATCCCGCCCCATTCCTGTGCCGTCCCGGGCAGGAAGCCTGGTACGTCCTCGAAGGTGATGATGGGGATGTTGAAGGCGTCGCAGAAGCGCACGAATCGCGCTCCCTTCTTCGAGCTGTCGATGTCGAGCACGCCCGCCAGGAACCGCGGCTGGTTGGCCACGATGCCCACCGAGCGGCCGCCCAGACGCCCGAAGCCCACGATGATGTTCTGGGCAAAGTGCTCGTGCACCTCTAGGAACGTTCCCTCATCTACGATCCTCCGTATCACCTCGCGCATGTCGTAGGGCTTATCCGGCTCCGGCGGCACGATCGTATCGAGTTCGGGATCCTCCCGTGCCGGATCGTCGCCCGTATCGACGAAAGGTGGATCTTCGGTGTTGTTCTGAGGGATGTAGGAGAGAATCTTCCTGATCAGCGCGAGGGCTGCTTCGTCGTTGCCGGCAGCGAAGTGTGCGACACCGCTCTTGGTGCTGTGGGTCATGGCACCGCCGAGTTCCTCGAAGGTCACTTCTTCTTTCGTCACGGCCCGAATGACATCGGGACCCGTCACGAACATGTGGCTCGTGCCCTTGACCATAATGATAAAGTCGGTGATCGCCGGCGAGTAGACAGCTCCGCCGGCACACGGGCCCATGATGGCCGAGATCTGTGGTATGAGACCCGAGGCGAGCGTGTTGCGCAGGAAGATGTCGGCATAGGCGCCGAGGCTCGCAACGCCCTCCTGGATGCGGGCACCACCCGAGTCGTTCAGACCGATCACCGGGCAGCCGTTCTTCATCGCCTGGTCCATTATCATGCAGATCTTCTTGGCGTTTGTCTCCGAGACGGTGCCCGCAAAGACCGTGAAGTCCTGGGCGAAGACGTAGACCTGCCGGCCGTCTATCCTGCCCACACCGGCAACGACGCCGTCGCCGGTCATCTTCCGCTTCTCCATGCCGAAGTCCGAGCAGCGGTGGGTGACAAAGACGCCTATCTCCTGGAAGCTCCCCGGATCGAGCAACAGCTCGAGCCTCTCGCGTGCGGTGAGCCTGCCCTTGGCGTGCTGCTTCTCTATCCTCTCGGGCCCGCCACCAACCAGGGCTTCTTCCTTCCTGCGCTGCAACTCCTGAAGCCTCGGATCCTCTGCCATCTCCTCCCCCCTTACAGTCCGGCCCTGAGACCTGGCTGCCGCCGGCGGTGCCGCAAACATACCCGGAGGCCCCGCCGAAGCCAGCGCCAGGTGCCTAGTCCAGCGACTATAACCAAGTGCCCCTGCGGCGGTCAAAGCCGCTCGGCGTGCCCGGGCCGACATCTGAGTGCTGTGAGGCACGGGACGCCTGCGTTGACCGCACCGGCGGGTTTCCTGTAACGTGCATGCCTTCGCACCGGTGCCGGTGCGCCCGAGTCTGTAGAGGTGGGATTCTTGCCGAACACGGCGGAGGGCTGGCATGGACTTCAAATACTTGCTCTACGAGAAGAAAGGGAGCCTGGCGGTCGTCACGGTCAACCGCCCCGAGAAGCTGAACGCGATAAACCGCGAGACCTTCTACGAGCTGCGAAGCGCGTTCCAGGCGGTGGAGTCGGACGAGGAAGTGCGGGTTGCGATCCTGACGGGCGCCGGCGAGAAGGCCTTTGCGGCCGGAGCGGACATCGAGGAGCTGGCCCGCTTGAGCCCTACTGAGGCCAGGGATCTCTCGCGGCTGGGCCAGTCGGTGATGGAGGGCATCGCAAGGCTGCAGAAGCCCGTCATAGCGGCGGTCAACGGCTACGCCCTGGGCGGCGGACTGGAGCTGGCTCTCTGCTGCGACTTCAGGATTGCGAGCGAGAACGCCAAGCTCGGGCTGCCCGAGGTGAGCCTGGGGCTCATCCCCGGTTACGCGGGCACCCAGCGACTGCCGAGGCTGGTCGGCAAGGGGCGGGCGCTCGAGATGATAATGACCGGCGATCACATACCGGCCGAGGAGGCCGCCAGGACAGGCCTGGTGAACAGGGTGGTGCCGCTCGCCGAACTCATGCCCACGTGCGAGAAGATCGCCTCCCGAATCGCCTCGCGTGGTCCCGTGGCGGTCCGCTTCGCCAAGGAGGCCGTCAATCGCGGGCTCGATGGAACGCTAGAGGAAGGCTCCTGGCTCGAGCAAGCGCTCTTTGGTCTTCTTTGGACGACCGAGGATATGAAGGAGGGCTGCTCGGCTTTCCTCGAGAAGCGCAAGCCTGAGTTCAAGGGCCGCTAGGTTCCGGGGGCTGCTGGTTCTTTACCGTCAGTCGGGCACTTGGATACGCAAGTCGATGGCCGGCCGGCGCCAAGGAGCGCCCCGGCGGCTCCGGATCGCTCCTCGGGCTTCCAGACGGGCAACTTGATTGCCGATGCAAAATCGGGAAAGGCGTCGGCTCTCCTTGCCCACGCTGTGCTACGCGGAGTCCGCGGCCCTGGCTGCCGTGGCGTCGCAGCTGCAGAGGGTGTTTTCGGGGCCGACCGGCATCGGGAAGATCTCTGAGGAGGAATCGCGATGAAGGAATGCGAGCTGCTCAAGACGTGTGGGTTCTTCAGGAAGTACCAGGCCACGAAGGACCTCGTCTGCAAGGGCATCATCGTCAAGTACTGCAAGGGCCCGCTGCAGGATCAGTGCAAGAGAAAAGAGTACAGGATGAAGCACGGCAGCCCGCCTCCGGACGATATGTTGCCGACGGGTCACATGATGAGGGCGGCCTGAGCGGCTCGTGCCGGCGCAGGCCATGGTGGAACCGATTCGGCCGGGTCCCGGGGACGGGGTCCCCCGGGACCCGATCCGGTCCATGCGGCGACGCGAGCCCTTCGTCCCTTCCTCGGGAGCGGTCGCGTAGGCGACCATACGACCGGGTTTGCCATCGTCCCCCGTCCTTTCCTGCCAGCGATATGTAGAAGTACTCGAGGGAAGAATCCGTCCGACCTGCGTCCTTCGACCGGTCTGCCTGTGCGAGGCAGGTTGGCCGGCAGTGCGACCGGGGCCGTCGGTCGCTCCGCTCGCCCCTGGGGGGGCTCCGCAGTGCAGGAGTCCCGCACGCCGACGGGCGGCGTCCGAGCTTGAGAGGATACCGCCCTATCGTGCATCATTGCCGACGCATGCGGGGAGCAAATGCTTCTCAGGCATGTCAGCGAGAGTGGCGGAACTGGTAGACGCGCTGGATTTAGGATCCAGTGATGGAGACATCGTGGGGGTTCGAGTCCCCCCTCTCGCATTGCAGGATTGCGGCGGCGGCTACGGCGAGGATGGCCTGCCGCCTTTCGTGACTCGGGCCTAGGCAGAGGGGGCCGTCGTGCAAGTAGAAGTGCAAGAGAAGGGGGCGCTGAGGCGGAGACTTCAAATAGAACTCTCGCCCGATGAGGTTGCTGGCTTCATCGTAAGGCGCCTGGCGCTGCTCGCCCAGGCGGGTCAGATCCCGGGGTTCCGCAAGGGCAAGGCTCCGCTCAACGTCCTGTATGCACGCTACAAGAAGGAAATTGCGCAGGCCGTCTTCGAGGAACTGGTGCCCGAGACGATAGAGCGCGCCTGTGAGCAGGAGCGGCTGAGGCGGGCCGGGCCCGCTACTATCGAGGGCCTCGAGCACGGTGAGGGCAAGCCGCTCAGCTTCGCCGTGGAGTTTGACGTATGGCCCGAGATAGATCTGGCCGACTACGAAGGCGCTGAGGTTCGGTATGAGGTCGCCGAGGTGACCGAAGAGGAGGTGGATCGTTTCCTCGAGGAGCTGCGCGAACATTGGGCCGAGCTGCCCGTCGTGGATCGGGAGAGCGGGGCTGGCGACATCGTGGAGGCCGAGTTCCACGCCCTTGGTTCCGTCGGTGAGGAAGACAGTGAGCCCAGGAAGGCACACCTGGAGGCCGGGTCGGAGAGGCTCGTTGAGCCGCTCAGGCGGCTCAGCCTTGGGCTTAGAGCCGGGGACGAGCGCGAGGTGGAGTTGGTCGATGAGAGCGGTTTGAAACGCACCTACCGCATGAAGGTGCTCAACATTCGCGAGAAGAAGGTGCCTCCCCTTGACGATTCATTTGCCAGAAGGATCAACCCCGACTTCGACCTCCAGGCGCTCCGGCGCGATGTGCGCGGCCGGATCGAAGCCCGGAGGCGAGACGAGGCCGGGGCTCGTATGAGGCAGGCAATAGTCGACTGGCTGATACAGAAGAATCCCTTCGATGTGCCCGAGTCGGTCATCGAGAGGGGACTCTCTCGCCTCTACGACGGCCAAGAGAACAAGGAGGCGATCGACGAGGAGCAGTTCAAGAGGCAGTACCGGTCCCTGGTCGAGCGGCTGGCGCGGAGGGACTATCTGCTGAGCCGCGTGGCGGAACGAGAAGGAATCAGGGTACTGCCTGAGGACATCGAGCGGCACCTTGCGCTTCTGGCGATGCGGCAGGGCACGACGATCGAGAAGGTTCGCAAGCAGGTCGACACGGATCGCATCCATGATCTCCTCTTCGAGGAGAGGGTTTTCGAGGCGCTGAGGCGCAAGATGAAGGTCGAGGAGGTGAGGATCCGCACAGCGCTTGATGGCGGCTCCGAAGCTCCCGAGCCAGGGAAGGGACCAGATGGAAGCGAATCACGCTAGACCGGACGGGGGGCCTACGGCCCCGAGCTACGCATTCGAATCGATCGAGGTGGCCGGCCCTTGGAATGCTTCCAGGAGCGCCGGGGGCGTGTGGGTGCCCCGGGTGGAAGAGCCGGGCGTGGCCCGGAAGCTAAGCGATCACTTGCGCGAGGCACTTGGGGCTGGCGAAAGGCCGGATGCAGCCACCTTGTACTCGCTTGTGCCCATCGTCGTGGAGCAATCCACCAGAGGCGAGAGGGCGTATGATATCTTCTCACGGCTGCTGCGCGACCGGATCGTCTTCGTGGGCACTGTGATCGATGACGTAACGGCCAACCTTGTGATCGCCCAGCTGCTGTTCCTTGAGGCCGAGGATCCTGACCGGGACGTGCACCTCTACATCCACAGCCCGGGCGGAGTGGTTTCTGCGGGCCTTGCCATCTACGACACCATGCAGTTCATAAAGCCCGATGTGGCTACGATTTGCATGGGCCAGGCGGCCAGTATGGGAGCGCTGCTGCTGGCAGCGGGCGCCGAAGGCAAGCGGAGTGCCTTGCCGCATGCCAGGATCATGATCCACCAGCCCACCGGCGGCAGCCGCGGTCAGGCCTCTGACATGGAGATCTACACCCGCGAGATCCTGACACTGCGTGAGAAGATAAACGAGATCCTGTCCGCTCACACGGGACAGCCCATCGAGCGGATCCGCAAGGACACCGACCGCAACTTCTTCATGTCGGCCGAGGAGGCCATGGAGTACGGGCTGGTCGATGAGGTGATAGTCAAGAAGAAGTAGCCAGAGGAGCCGGATCAAGAAGAACCGCGGGGGGTCGAAGCTGTATCATGGAGGGGCGCCCGGGCTCGATGCTCCGCTAGGGCTTGGACATTTCGCTTTGGAGAGATGGCATGAAGAAGCGACCGGGGACACCGCAGCCAATCCGCTGTTCCTTCTGCGGAAGGGGCCAGGACGAGGTGGCACGCCTCATTTCCGGGCCCGGTGTGTACATCTGCAGCGAGTGCGTACAGCTGTGCAATGAGATCCTTGAGGGGGAAGCCCGGGAGCAGGCTCTGGGGTCCAGGGAGGACCTGCCTAAGCCAGCCGAAATCAAGGCCATGCTCGATCAGTATGTGATTGGGCAGGAGCAGGCCAAGAAGGTGCTCTCGGTCGCAGTCTACAACCACTACAAGAGAATCTACCACCCGAGCAGCTCGGACGACGTTGAGCTCGAGAAGGGCAACATTTTGCTCGTGGGCCCTACAGGCTCGGGCAAGACACTTCTGGCGCGGACGCTTTCTAAGTTCCTGAAGGTTCCCTTTGCGATAGCTGATGCTACCACCCTCACCGAGGCTGGCTACGTAGGCGAAGACGTTGAGAACATCCTGCTTCGTCTTCTGCAAGCGGCCGACTACAACGTCGCCGCTGCAGAGCGAGGGATCATCTACGTGGACGAGATCGACAAGATAGCGCGAAAGAGCGAGAACCCTTCCATTACCCGCGATGTCTCGGGTGAGGGCGTACAACAGGCGCTACTGAAAATCCTCGAGGGTACGGTGGCGAACGTACCGCCTCAGGGCGGCAGGAAGCACCCGCAGCAGAAGTACATCGAGATAAACTCCAAGGACATACTCTTCATCTGCGGCGGCGCCTTCGATGGGATCGAAAAGATAGTGGCTCGCCGGATTGGCAAGAAGAGCATTGGCTTCAATGCAGAGAGCCGCAGCAGCAAGGATCTGAAGGCCTCCGATCTCTATCAGCGCATCGAGCCTGAGGACCTCTTGCAATACGGCCTGATCCCCGAGATCGTAGGCAGGTTGCCCGTAGTTGTCTCGCTTAGCGAGCTCGACGAGAGCGGACTCATCCGTGTTCTCACGGAGCCGAAGAATGCGATCGTCAAACAGTACCAGAAGTTCTTCGAGATGGAGGACGTGCGCCTGGAGTTTACCGACGAGGCACTCCAGGCTATAGCTCGGCTTGCCATCCAGCGTAAGACCGGCGCCCGAGGTTTGCGAGCGGTCATGGAAGACCGGATGCTCAACATCATGTACGAGCTGCCTTCCTGGAAGGGTGCTGAGGTCTGTGTCATCACCGAAGAGGTCATCACCAAAGGCGCCCCGCCGATAATCCAGTACAGAGAAGAGAACAAGCGCCACGCCTAGGTGGGTTTGTGTCCATTGGACGCTTTGACCCACTAGGGGTGCCAGCCGGGCGTGTGCCCTCCCTTTCGGCGGGCCGTCCGGAGCGCGCCAGCCTAGTCATCCTTGCAGCATTGAACAGGGAGTCGTTCGATGCCCGAGCATTCCGCCGGCGGGGAGAAGCCGGTTCTGAGGAAAAGCACCACGGTCCTGCCCGTACTGCCCCTGCGAGACATGGT
>CAYMBA010000069.1:0-12348 GCA_964388535.1 uncultured bacterium
TTTGGGCGTTTCCTGTACACTGCGGGAATGCCGGACCCCGACCTGGTGATTCGCACCGGCGGCGAGCAGCGGCTGAGCAATTTCCTGCTCTGGCAGGCGGCAGATGCCTTCTTCTGGAGCACGCCTGTCTACTGGCCCGACTTCAAGGAGGAGGATCTTCTGGAAGCCATCCGGGCCTGGCGTGCGTACAGGAAGCGCGTGATGGCTGCAGGCGACGAAAGCGTTCCGGAGGGAGAAGATGGGTGAACTAAAGAGACCATCGACCCGCAGGGTCGGGCTGGCCCTTAGCGGCGGCGGTGCCCGCGGTTTGGCCCACATCGGCGTGCTGAAGGTCCTGGAACAGGAGGGCATACCGATCGACTGCCTGGCCGGCACCAGTATGGGCGGTCTCATCGCTGCGGCGTACGCCGCCGGGCTGAGCCCCGACTTTCTGGAACAGGAGGCCGTGCGTATGGGCAGCGTGCGTCGGCTCCTGACCCTGGCCGAGCCTCCGCTACCCCGTCGCGGACTCTTCGAAGGCCAGAAGGTGAGCGAATACTTGAGGGGTCACCTGGGCGAGCGCACTTTCGACGACCTGCGCACACCGCTGGCGCTGATCGCCGTGGACCTGGACGGCGGCCAGGAGGTGGTCCTGCGCGAGGGCCGGGTGGTGGATGCCGTGCGGGCCACCATTGCGTTGCCCGGCGTCCTGGCCCCGGTGGAGCGGGAGGGGCGGACGCTGGTGGACGGTGGCGTGTTGAACAACCTCCCGGCCGACGTGGTGCGGCGGATGGGGGCCGACCTGGTCGTCGCCGTGGACGTCACGTCGGACGGCGGCACGACCTCCCTCGTGGTCGAGGCATTGCGCCGCCGTCGCTACATCCCCAACGGGCTGGTGGGGACCCTCGAGGTGCTGTACCGCACGCTGGTCGTGATGATGGAAGAGATCCAGCGCCACCGGCTTGCCCAGGCTCACCCCGATGTCGTCATCCGCCCTCCCATCCCGCCCGGCGTGACGGTGCTGACCGGCTTCTCCCGCGCTGCGGAGATCGTTGCCGCCGGAGAGCAGGCGGCACGGGAAGCACTGCCGCGCGTTCGGGCACTGCTGCAGGAGGAGGGGGATGGCTGAGCGCGTATCCAGGGGAATCGATGGATTTGCCCGGAGGCAGGCCCTGGCCCGCCTCGTTTCCCACCTCACCAATCCCGCCCTCATCGCCATCCCGCTAGTGGGCTGGGCCCAGGTGGAGCGGGGCCGCCACACCGCGGGCCAGGTGGTGGCCGGCGCCCTGCTCTCGGCCCTGGTCTACGGCCTGGGGTTCGGCCCGTGATGCTCTTCCCCTGGTCCGGTGTGCCGTGGGTGGCTGCAGCGAGGTGACAGACAATGGCCCGCTCGCCGGCCCGTAGCGTTCGTCATCTCCGGCGGTACCGCGAGATCGTGGAAGTCATGGGCCGCCATGGCTTCGGGCAACTCGTGGACCTCCTTCAACTGCGGTCGTACCTGGCGCTGCCCCGGTGGCTGTTGCGTCGCGGGCGCTCTGCTCCCGCGTTGGGGGCCCCTCAGCGGCTGCGCCTGGCGCTGGAGGAGCTGGGTCCCACTTTTGTCAAACTCGGCCAGATCCTCAGCACGCGCCCCGATCTGATCCCCCCCGCCTACATCGCCGAACTTGCCAGACTGCAGGATACCGTTCCTCCGGAACCGTGGGAGCCCATCCGGGCACAGATCGAAGTCGAACTGGGAGCGCCGCCGGAGGAACTGTTCGCTTCCTTCGAGCGCGTCCCTATCGCCGCTGCCTCCCTTTCCCAGGTGCACGCCGCCACCCTGCCTGACGGAACGGAGGTCGTCGTCAAAGTGCAGCGGCCGGACATCCGGGAGACCATCGAGACCGACCTGGAGATCCTGTTCGACCTGGCCCGGCTCCTGCAGGAGCACACGCCGCTGGGAGAGATCTACGACCTGCCGGAGATCGCCGAGGATTTCGCCAGCACGCTGCGGGCCGAACTGGACTTTTATCGGGAGGGGCGAAACGCGGACCGTTTCCGGGCCAACTTCGCCGGCGAACCCTACCTCTACATCCCCAGAGTCTATTGGGACTACACGACCCGCCGCGTGCTGGTGCTGGAGCGCATCCACGGGATCAAGATCGACCAGATCGAGGCACTGGACGCGGCAGGATACGACCGCTATCGCATCGGTCTGCACGCAGCCCGGATCATCATCAAGGAGGTGCTGGAGGACGGTTTCTTCCACGCCGACCCCCATCCGGGAAACTTCGTCGTCATGCCGGGTGAGGTCATCGGCGCGATGGACTTTGGCATGGTGGGCTACCTGAGCCGACGCGAGCGGGCCGACCTCATCCGCCTGTACATCGTCTCCGTGCGATTGGACGAGGAAGGCATCGTGGAGCAGTTGATCCGGATGGGGGCCGCCACCGGCCGGGTGGACCGGGCCGGGTTGCAGCGTGACATCGCCCGGCTGCTGCGCAAGTACCACGGCCTCCCGCTGAAGGAGATCCGCGCCCGGGAGGTGGTGGAAGAGGTGATGCCCATCGCCTTCCGCCATCACCTGCACCTGCCCTCCGAGTACTGGCTGCTGGGCAAGACGCTGGCGATGATGGAGGGAGTGGGGCTGCAACTGGCCCCCGATTTCGACATGTTCGCCGTCTCCGAGCCTTACGTGCGGCGGTTCGTCTGGCAGATGGCCTCTCCACACTCGTGGGGACCGTCTGTGCTCAGAGGGATCAACGATTGGGCGGAACTGTTGGGCCTCCTCCCGCGCGTCGGTTCCCAACTTCTGACCCGTGCCGAGCGGGGAGAGTTGGAAGTCACGATCCGTCACAAAGAACTGGACCAGGCGCTGGTGCGACTGGACCGGTTGGCGAACCGCATCTCGATCAGCGTGTTGCTGGCCGCGCTCATCGTTGGGCTCGCCCTGCTCGTTCCGGCTTTCAACCTGGCCCGGCAATGGGGGCTCGCGACGACGCTGGTCATCGCCGGGTTCGTCGGTGCCAGCCTGCTGGGTCTGTGGCTGATGTTCTCTATCTGGCGCTCGAGGAAGTAGGCTTGCCCTTCGGTGATCCGGCCTGGCGAACGGGAGCAGGCTTATGAGAAATCGGAAGCCAATCTTCCCCCAGGTACCCTGATCGTCAAGCGGAATGACTGCCGAGGGCCTCCCTCAGCCAGGCAGTCACCTCCCCGACGGTAGGGATCCGGCCGGTGCAGACCACGCGGTCGTTGACCATCAGGGTGGGAACGAAAGAGACCGGGTACTTTACGACCCGATCGTACTCCGTCACGTGCTGGATCGTTGCCTCCAGCGAGGGGATTTCCCTCCTCAATACCTCCAGCGCCGCCGCTACCTGTTGCTCGAGCCGGGCACTCATCTCGCAGCCAAGGCTCAGCACTTTGATATCGAGCATCGGCGGATCCCCTTCCGCTCTATACGGAGGAGCCCGGCGTAGATGCCGGACTCCTCCATCGTAGGGAGTTCCCCAAGCCCCGCTGCGACACAGGGCCTGTGGACGAATGTGGGTTCGCGCACACCTGCTCACTACTTCTTCTCCGAGACCAACTCCTCATAGTACCTGGCGTGGTGATGCTTGATGTACTCTTCGGGTAGCCAGCCGAAGAGCATGCCGTTGAGAGATCCCCTCATCAAAGGATGCGCTGCGCAGAGGGCAAAATGGATGAAGAAGAAACAGACGTAGGCAATGAAGCAGAGGTCGTGGATGAAGACGCTCCATAGGAAGAGCCAGGTGGGGATGGCGAACTTGCCGAACCACATCAGGAATCCGGTGACGCCAAAAAGCAACAGACAGACCGCGGTGACGATATAGAACATCTTCTGTCCAGCGTTGAACTTATCCTGAGGAGGCATCGCTTCTTCATCCCCCAGGAAGTAGTAGCGGGGGAAAGCCTTGAACCAGCCCACGTCCTCTTTCGTCCAAGTGAAGATGCGCT
Source organism: uncultured bacterium (assembly GCA_964388535.1). Lineage (GTDB taxonomy): Bacteria > Eisenbacteria > RBG-16-71-46 > CAIMUX01 > WJJG01 > CAYMBA01. The sequence continues at coordinate 3,937 of CAYMBA010000069.1, forward strand.
TGAGAGAATCGAACAGCCTGCGAGGGCTGAATATCAGGTAGATGAGCGGCACCAGGGCCAGCAGGATTGCCGCGATGCGGTGCAGGAGGCGCAGGGTCCATCCTGCATAACCCATCGCCAGGCTCTGGACGGGCGCGTACAACACAAAGCCGGTCAACGCCAGCACGGTGAAAGCCACCACGTGTAGCCAGTGGACCAGCCGTTGGACGGCGTTGAATACCTGGATCTCTCGCTGGGCCATCTCACTTCTCCTCTCCGATACGGACCTTGCGACGCACCACCAGCCAGTCGGCCAGCAGCCCTACCGCTGTCAGCCCGGCCAGGATGCCGCCGACCGGCTGGGCGATCTTCTGCCACAGGGTGACCATCGCCGGGTACTGCGGCTCGCTCGGCAGACCGTAGGCCTCGGGCTCGTCCTCGAGCACGTAGAGGACGTGGAGGCCGCCCATCTCGTGCTCACCGTACAACCGCGCTTTGCTTATCCCCTTGGCTTGCAGCGCAGCCACCCGTTCCTTGCCCTGGGCGATCAGGTCCTCTCGCTCACCGAAGGTGATGGCGCCGAAGGGACAGGCCATAGCGCAGGCCGGCTCGCCACCGTTGGCAGTTCGCTGTATGCAGAAAGTACACTTGTGCGCCTTGGCCGCCCCCGTCAACGGGTCGAATACCTCCAACTGCGGGATGTGGAACGGGCAGGCCTGGGTGCAGTAGCCGCAGCCAGTGCACTTATCCTGATCCAGCACCACAAACCCCTCGGGGTGGTGATAAAGCGCACCGGTTGGGCACACGTCCACGCAGGGCGCGTCCGTGCAGTGGTTGCAGGCCCGCTTGATGAAGTACTGCCGCACGTCCGGGAACGAGCCAACCTCGTGGACTTCCATCCTCGTCCAGAAGATGTCCTTACCTACAGGCACGTCGTTCTCCCGCTTGCACTCGACGGTGCAGGCATTACAGTATAGGCAGTTTGAAGTATCAATGAGCATCGCTTTGGTCATTGCTTCCTCGCCTCCTGAGGTTCAATCCGACGACATAGGCGTGGTGGACGCAGACAAAACCGTTCGGGCCAACCGTGCCAGTTCCCGATAGAAGGGGATACGCGCTGCATCTTCCACGCGTTGGCAGAACGTGGGCAGCCACGGCTGCACCTGCTTTCGCAGAAACGCCTGCTGCTGGCCGATCCGCTCTTGCGCCTGCTTCTCGTCACCCGCCTCGTATGCTGCCACCGCCTGCTCGCCGAGCCAAGCCAGGAACTCCAGTTCCGCAGCCAGGTGGTCGGGCAGTTCGGGGTAGCCATCGGCCAGGACGAGGCCCGCCTGTCGGTAAGCCCGCAGTGCGTCCTCGGCCGGCTGGCCCATCAGCAGCCCCTCGTCCGTATAAGCGGAAGCGTAGGGCGGGGCCGGCACGTGAGGCACGGCGTTGATGAACAGGTAGGTATACTCCACCTGCAAGGCCTCCAACGCAGCTGCTGGCTCGGTGGGCAGGGCGTCAGTAGCCTGCAAGACTCCCTCGGCTGATATCCTCAGAGGTCTGAGCACAGCTGCAAGGGTCGAGGGCCAGCGGCCGCTGAGCAAGGCGGCTATCCAGCCCGCGTCTGGATACGTGAACCCTCGCGCTAACCCGCGTGCCGTCGCCAGCCAGCAACGACCGCTCTCCCCTGCCCACCACGCGACATCGTTCATGCCTTGTACACCCTTACCGCAATGTCCTCCCAATAGGCCGACATGCTGGGGTCCTTGTACTGGAGTTGCTCGTCAATGGTCGCGTTCGGGGCCAGCTCGCCGTCATTGGCACCTTTACCGTATGCGACGGAGAGCGCAGGGCTCCAGTGGCCGAAGCCGTGATCCACAGCCACACAGTCAGGACGGATTCCCTGGGTAAGCTTTGCCTTGACCTTAATCTTGCCCCATCTCGATTCGACCCAGACGTAGTCACCCTCGGAGATGCCCAACTCGTGAGCCGTATCGGCATGTAGCACGGCGCAGTTCTCCGGCCATAACTCGGCCAAGACAGGGTCGTTCTGATTCTGGGTCAGTCGCTCCCATGGTTGGCGATAGATGAGAAGGTGGAAGGGATACTCGTCGCTCAGTTCTGCGCGTGGCGGCTGCCAGTATGGGAGTGGATCGTATCCGTTCTCCTCTAACGTCGTCGAATAGAGCTCCACTTTTTTGGACGGAGTTTTGAACTCGACCGCGGGCTCTAGTTCCACCGGTTCTCCCCAAAGCCCGCCGCTCCCCCGTATCTCGGCCACGGTGGTGCCCAGCGCCTCCAGTTGAGCCTCCAAGATCGGGCCGCCTCCCATCCCATCGGGTGCATACTCGTCCAACCCCATTGCTCTTAGAATGGCTAGCGCCACACTGCCGAACGGCTTTGTGTCGTACAGGGTAGGCAGAGGCTCCTTCAGGGCCACTTGTGGGTACATGGCGTGATAAGCGCGGGGCACGAGGCCACCTGTTTCAAAGTAGGTGCTCTCAGGCAGTACAACATCGGCCAGTTGCACGATCTCGGTAGGCATGACATCGGACACGGCGATGAAATCGAGCGTCTTCAGAGCCTCGATCAGTCGGTTGGGGTTAGGAAAAGCGAGTACATTGTGATGCCAGACCACGGCGGCCTTAACCGGATATGGCTTGCCGCTCAGGATGCCCTCGGCCAGAGTGGTAAAGGAGCCCATGTTCAACTTGTACAGAATGGGGGCTTCTTCCAGGCCGTCAATACGAACGCCGCTCGCCGATTCCGGGTAGGGAGGAAGGTCAAACACGTCCCATAGACCAGGAAGAGCCGGTTTGCGGTCCAGGATGCGGCCGCCGGGGCGATCTATGCTCCCTACCAGAGCATTTAGGATAAGGAAGCAGCGAGAGGTACGCCAGGAGTTGGCGTAATTAGGGCCGCCAGCGTCCCGCTTATGCGAGGCAAGTACGGAAGGCTTGGTGGTAGCGAACTCGCGGGCAATGCGGGCGATGGTCTCGGCTGGCACCTCACAGATAGAAGCCGCCCACTCCGGAGTGTATTCTTGGACTGCTTCCTTAAGTTGCTCAAAGCCATAGGTGTAGTTCTCAATGAACTCGTGATCGTACAGGTCCTCGTTGATGATCACGTGGATCATTGCCAGCAGCGCAGCGAGGTCCGTGCCAGGCTTGATGGGGATCCACTCGTCCGCTTTGGCCGCGGTGATAGAGAGGCGAGGATCGAAGACCACCAACTTGGCCCCGTTGGCCCGGGCGCGATTCACAGCCCGGCCCCAGTGGTTCTTGGCCTTGCCCAGGCTATCCCAGCCAAAGCAGAGAATGTACTTGGAATGCTCGAAGTCGACCGTCCAAGCCATACGCCCGACGGTTGTCACCCATGCCAGCACCTGGCTTGCGACGCACGTGTTGTGGTGGGAAATCAGGTTGGGTGTGCCGATGGCTCTGGCGAAGTGCTTCTGCCACGGCTTGGCCATGGAGATCATAATGATGGCCTCGGGGCCATAGGTGTCGCGTATCTGTTTCAGACTGCTGGCTGTCAACTCGATCGCTTCGTCCCAGGAGATGCGCACCCACCTGGGATCCACACCGATTCCCTTCTCTGGGTTCGTCCGCTTCATAGGGTACTTGAGCCGATCGGGGTCGTACAGCAGCCGGATGCCCGAATAGCCCTTAACGCAGAGCTTCCCCTCGGCGATCTGGTCCTTAGGGTTGCCGCTGAGACGGACGATACGGCCATTGCGGAGATGGGCAACATAGGCACAGCCCATTCCGCACATTCCGCATACGCCGTAGAGTACTCCCTCTTCCTCAGGCGCTGCATAGGTGGGGGTTGGAACGAAAGCCGTTAGCCCGCCACTCAGTACGGCCGCTGCGCTACCCGTCCCGATGAGTTTGAGGAACTCCCGTCGCGACAAGGTCCTGTCTAGTGAGCTCATGGGGATGTATCCCTCCTCACACAGATGATTGAAACGGCGCCCGCGCGTAACCTTGTGGGATTGAATCGTCGCCCGCGATATCGAGGCAACAAAAAGCCCGTCGCAAGGGAACAGAGGTTTCTCGCCTTGAGCACGAAGAGTAACAGTCCATGGTCACGTCAGATAGTGTGTCCCTTCTCCCTCGCACGGGTTTATTTGGGACTGAACATCATTTTACCACAAGCGCCGCTCCTGCTCATCGTTCTATCCGGCGACCCTTGAGTGCCAATTCGCGCAACGCTTGCGGTCGTTTCTCCGCATTTCACGCGCAAAAAGGATCGGTATTTCGCGCATATCTCCACCTTCATGCGCCCTCCGTGTCGCGTGCGCTTTACCTTGCCAGCGGCACGTGCTATAATCGTCTGCAGAGGGTCGCGGAACAGAGCCGTATTGCCTATGGAGGGATCGGGATGTCGCCGATTCGCGTTCTTTTGGCAGACGACCACGCGCTGGTGCGGGAGGGGACCCGCGAACTGCTGGAGCACGAGGGCGACATCGAGGTCGTGGCCGAAGCCGGTGACGGACAAGAGGCCGTGCGGCTGGCGGCTGAACTTCGGCCCGACGTTGTGATCATGGATGCTGCCATGGCAGGGATGGACGGTGTTGAGGCCACGCGTCGGATCAAGGCTCGCTGCCCTGATACAGCCATCCTCATCCTCAGCGCGTACGACAGCGATGCGTTTGTGTTTGCGTCGCTGGAGGCCGGGGCCACAGGGTATCTGCTCAAGAGCTGCCGGGCCGGCGAGTTGGTCCAGGCGGTGCGCACGGTGCACGCCGGAGGCTCTGCTCTCCACCCGGATATCGCCCGGAAACTGGTAGATCGCCTCGCGCGGTTCGGCAGTGCGGTTCCGGCCGAGCAGCCCGCCACGGGGGCTGGCCAACTCACCGAGCGGGAGTTGGAGGTGCTCAGGCTGACCGCTAGAGGGATGACGAACCGAGACATCGCCCACGCCTTGAACATCGGCCTGCGGACAGTGCAAGCACACCTCAGCAGCATATTCGACAAGACTGGCACGCGTTCTCGGACCGAGGCAGTGGTAGCGGCCCTCCGCCGCGGCTGGATCAGCCTGGAGGAATTGGAAAAGGCAGGGCAAGATTCGCTCTGTCCTGAGATTTAGTAGGGCGTTTGGTCGAGGGTGGGATCTTTGGCTCGCTGGCCCGGTGCTGGGTTTCTCGCTGCGAAGAGGGCCCGGAGGGAAGGCCGTTTGTCATGGGAGATTCTCGGCGTCTTCTGTGCCTCAATCGAATGCCCTATGGGAGAGTCCAAAGGATCAACGGATCATGCCCATGGAAAGCAGACAACTGCGAACGTTGGTTTGTAGGAAGGACTTCTGGGCCTGGCTGGTCACCCTTGCCCTCGTCACAGCGGTTCATCTGGGTGGCGACAATCCATTGCGCCTCTTGCTGTTTCGGGTTCCTCTGCAATTGACGCCTTGCTTCGTGGAGCGGATCTCCTTCTTGATACCCGTGATCATTGCATCTTGCCTGTTCGGCGTCGCCGGGGGTGCACTGACGACAGTCTTCTCTCTTCTTACCATGACCCTGCGTGTGGTGAACGGTTCATGCCGGCCAGAGAGCGCCCTGGGAGAGATCATAGGTGTGCTTGTCCTGGCGGTCTTTCTCACCTGGACCCTCTCGCGCCAGCGGGCTCAACAGGAGGCACAGCAGGCTTGCCTGGAAAGGCTCGGTGCCTCGGAGAAGCGGTACCGGGAGCTCTTCGAGAGCGCCAGCGACGCCATCTGGCTGCAGGACGATCAGGGACGGCTGATAGAGGCCAACGCCGCCTGTGCCCGGCTCACCGGCTACGAGCGGGACGAGTTGGTGGGACGTTCTGTCAGCCGTTTCCTGCCACAGCCCGTGACTGCCGGCCGCCATGAAACTGCCCTGCACCGCAAGGACGGTTCGGAGATCGTGGTGGAGATGGTGGTTACCTCACTCCTGGCAGGGGACCAGGCACCAGCATGGCAGTGCATCGCGCGGGACGTCACGGAGCGGCAACGCAGGGAAGAGGCCACCCGCCTCTTCGCCCGTCAGATCCTCCGCGCTCAGGAGGAGGAACGTGGCCGTATCGCGCGCGAACTGCACGATAGTACGGTACAGGCATTGACCACCCTGCTTGAGCACCTGGAGGTTCTGGCATCGGATCGGGAGACCGATCCGGAGGAGGCGGTCCGGCGCATCTGTCAGATGCAGCATATCGCCAGCGAGGCCGTCGAGGACGTGCGGCGTTTTGCCCAGAATCTGCGCCCCCCGGCGTTGGATGTTCTGGGGCTGGTGGCTAGCCTAGAGGACCTGGCCGCCGACCTCCAGCGGGAGTGCAGCATTGCAATAGAGGTTCTGGCCCTGGGCCAGGTACGGCGGCTGGAGCCTGAGGTGGAACTTGCCCTGTTCCGCATTGCCCAGGAGGCGCTGACCAACGTGTACCGGCATGCGCACGCCTCCGAGGCGATTCTCATTCTGTGGTTCAAGGAAAGATCGGTACGGCTCACGATCCGGGATGACGGAGTGGGGGCTCGCCTGCCCGACCGCTTGAGCGATCTGGCGGCTACCGGCCGGATGGGGCTGGTCGGCATCCAGGAGCGCGCTCGACTGCTGGGCGGCGTGGCCGACATCCGTTCCGAGCCCGGGCGGGGCACCACGGTATGCGTCGAGTTGCCGGTCTGAGGAGCGCCCGCTCTATCCCGCCGCTCTCCCCCGGATGATGACGCCCACGGCTGTCCCCTCGTCCAGCCCCCAGGCCATCAGCGTCGCCAGTTCCTTCCGGTTCACTGTCCCGTACAGCCAAAATCGGCCATAGCCGTCGACATAGGTGGTCAGTTGTGCCGATGAGATCTCCGCCCGATTGGGATACCTTGCGGCCCGATCCCCTTGATGCCTCCTCGAGTGCCGCAGTCGGAAGGCAACGGAGATACGCCAGTTTCCGCTGCCCCCCAACAGGGCTGTGACGCAGAAGCCTCGGGCAAATTGTTCTCCGCCGATGGCAAGTTGGCGATGACTTCGGCAACCCTGCTGATCAACGTGCTGCTTCTGCAGCGGGCCTTTTCCATTCCTGCTGGTGTAAAGGTTGTTCGCCGAAATCCGACTCAACCAGAGTGCACAGGGCCCGGAAGGCTTCGTTCGCGTCGGCACCTTCGGCGGTCACTTCGATCTCGTGCCCTTTTTCCACACCTAGCGTGAGCACGCCGAGGATGCTCTTCGCGTTCGCCCATGCAGTGTTCTGGGTCAGATTGCGGATCCGGATGTCGGCCGAGAACTGATTCGCTCGCTTCACGAACTCGGCAGCCGGGCGCGCATGCAGCCCAACCGGATTCGTGACTTTCATCACTACCCGTTGCATTATCCCAGTTCCCCGCGCCTGCTCCAGCGAATCCCTGCTAGGAGACCGCTTCCCGGACAACCTGCAGGGCCTTCCCCGGATTCTGTGCAGAGGCCAGTTCTTCGAGCAAAGCGGGGGTCCGGAAGGTCTTCTCAACACGCCGATGCAAAGTGCAGAGCGGTTAACGTGGTCGGGATCGAGCATCATCAGATGGACATCGAAGAGCAACCGACTCGCCAACCGCAGGTCGGCGATGATCTTCGTGCCCAGGGTCATCACCGGGACGAAGCGACCATCCTCAAGGTCGAAGTGCAGGTAATCTACCCCAGCGGCCTCCAGTTCCGCCACCACCTGGCTGAGATCTTTGAGCGATGCGGAAGCCAGAGACGAAGCGATCCGTACGGACATCGATCAGAGTCCTTTAATCGCGCCGTCGGCTATGGCCAACTGATGGGCGATGTTATCCGGCCGGACGCCCGTATTGGCGAAGATGGGCACTTCAGGAACGGAGTTCTTGACCACTTCCAGAACCTGGGAAGAGGCTGCGACACCGGGCATCAGACCCGAGACGCACAGGGCATCCGGGCGGGTGTTAAAGACCCTTGAGCGAGCAATATCGGCGATCTGGCGGGGAGCCAGGTAGGCCGCCGATTCTGGCACGATGTTGAAGAACAGCCGTGCGTGCTGAGCGCCGATGGCATATTGATAACGGATCACCTTACCGCAGTTGGTATTCCAGAGGCCCAAATCGCTGCCGTAGACGCCCGTGAAGACCTCCCGAACGAACTGGGCACCTGTCGCCATCGCCAGGTCTATGGCGGCCCTGGGATCCCACAAGTACATCAACGCCGAGCGGGACCTCCAGATCACGCTTGAGCTGCGCGATGATGCTTGCCATGCAGGCTACCGTGATCGTCTCAACCCGGGTCAGGTACGGGAGGCTGAACTCGTTGGAAAAAAGAACCGCATCAACGCCCCCTGCTTGAAGGGCTTTAATGTCCTCACGAGCGCACTCGTAAACCCAGGCCAGACTCTTCTCTTGGTCATAGTCCACATCCCCAGGTAGAGCCCGAAGGTGGCACATTCCTATAATCGGCTTCGTGACCCCAAATAGCTGACCCCATGTGCAAGTTTTGACTTGAAAAGAGGTGGAGCCCTC
>CAYMBA010000070.1:0-9934 GCA_964388535.1 uncultured bacterium
TATCCCGCGGAGCGAGGGCAAGGCAAAGCGCGTGATCGACGAGCGCGGCAAGGCGCTATAGCGGTTGTCCTTGTCCGGGTGGGGGCCCGGGCAGGTCTTGGCCGATGCGTTCTGCCATTGCCTGCCCGGGCTCAGGAAGCCTGTTGCCTATTCGGTCCGTCGATTCTCGTGCTCTTGCCCAGGTCCCTATTGGTTCCTGGTGTGGTCCCATCTGGCTCATCGCCCTCCTTGCATGTTGGCTCGAGGTCCTGGAGCACTAGCTTGACCACTATTCTCCCCGCGTGGTTCACTTCACTCTGGAAACGGGCTAGTTCGTGGAGCTTTGGGGCCGCTGGTCCGCTTGGGGGTGCCGCGGGCTGGCTGAGAGCAGCAGTTGGCCAGGATGCGGCTAAGCGGCCTGCGGGACGGGCCGATCTTTCGGCCTGAGAGGAACTTCGGGATGGCGGGGGATCCTGGAGGCGGGTAAAGGCCTCCTGCGCCGCGTGCAAACCCGGGGTCGGGCGTGGCTTGCTGTGGTCTGTGAGCCTTGCTTCCGGGGTCGTTCGGGACCTTAGCCGGTTGGGCCACTTGGGGGTAAACGATGAAGCCAACTCTCAATGTCAGACAGGCGATGGAGACCCGTCTGAGCCCCCAGATGGTGGCTACGATGAGGCTTCTCCAGCTTCCGCTTCTCGACTTCAACGTCGAGATAGAGACCATGGCGCAAGATAACCCGGTCCTGGAGGTGACCCCGCCTTCTGATGTGCTGGGCTCCGACGCCGCCAGGGAAGAGGAGGCGAAAACAACGAGCCAGGATGAGTGGGACGAGGAGGTGCTCTCAAGGATTGCCGAGCTTGCCGACGATCCTAGCGCCGGCGGCGGCTCCTGGGCTGGGAGGCCCGCTGAGCGGGACGCCGACTGGACGGATCCCATCCTGCGCCTTTCCCCAACCAAGACGCTTACTGAGGACCTGCTTGAACAAGTGAGGCTCTCCCTTTCGGGTAAGGAGAAGGAGATAGGAGAGTTCATTGTACAGGATATCGATTCCAGGGGATTCTTCACGCGTCCGGTCGATGAGCAGCTTGCGCGAGACATTGGGTCTTACATTGGCAAGGAGGTCTCGACTGACGAGATAGAGGGGGTCTTAGCGAAGCTGAAAGAGATTCTCGAGCCGCCCGGGGTGTGTGCGTCCAGGGTAGAGGAGTCTATCGGGATACAACTCGAAAGAAAGGGAAAGGGGCACCTAAAGGATCTTCTGATCGGTGCCTATGAGCTGCTCAGTCGAGGCAAGGACAAGGAGCTCTCCAGACTGTGCAAGCGTCATGGCGTTGAAGAGAGCACGGTGTTCAAGGAGCTGTCAGAGCTGCACTTCGTTCCCACCTTTGGCGAACCTGACGAGGCGTTCGATACGAGCAGCATCCGTCCGGAGGTGCTTATCGTTGCTGCCCATCCCGAGAAAGAAGGACCGGAGAAGTACGAGGTCATATACAACAACTCCGCAGTGGTCAGGGTGAGCCTCAATCCCAAGATAATCGAGATGGCTAGGAAGCGGAGCACTCTGGCTCCAGAAGAGCGGCAGTTCCTCAGAGAGAAGGTTTCACAGGCCAAGTGGCTCCGGCAGATGGTTGATGAGCGAAAGAGCCTTGTGCTGCGCACGGTGGAAGCCATAGTGAGGCGCCAGTGGGAGTTCCTGGACAAGGGGCGGCGGTATCTGAAGCCACTTACCCAGCGAGAGATTGCGCAGGAGGTCGGCCGTGATGAGAGCACAATCTCGAGGGTGATAAACGGGCGGTTCGCCGACACTCCGCAAGGTTGCCTTCCACTTTCTGCCTTCTTCTCCCAGGCCATCGGTGGAGCTTCGGCCGAGGCCGCGCGGGAGCTGCTGAAGGAGATAATAGACAACGAGCCTGAGGGGCAAGCCTATACCGACGACGAGCTCGCCCACCTGATGCGCCTGCGGGGAATCCCCGTCTCCCGCAGAGTCGTAAACAAGTACCGCAAGGCCCTGGGCGGCCACTACGCCCTGAGGCGCAACCTCAGGAAGGCGCTGCGCCGGCGTGCTGCGGCTCAGGAGCAGGCCACTTCGGCCTCTTCGTAGAGTCTTTGGAATCCACTTCTGCCCGGTCCGTGTTTGGCTCTTCAAAGCTGAACCTCGACCAACTTCCCGCATAGGCTTGCTAGGCAGGGGGCATAGCCTTTTCTGCGCAGCCGGTGACGGGACCAGCCTTTGCATTTTCCTTGCAAGGATTCGAACGTGGGTGCATTTATATGCACACCACCTGCTTGGTCAGGTCATTGCACCGTATTGTGTATAGTGCCTTACCGGAGGCAGCTCGATGCGAACCGACGGGCGCAGCAAGGTGATATTGCTTTCGGGTCTGGGGCTGAGCCCACGGGAAGCGGAATACAGGTTCCCTGGCAAAGAGAAGCCCGTACGGGCGAGATTGGCTCCACTGGCCCTGATGGAGTTCCTTGGGGATAGGCGGCCTGATGCAGTGGTTGCGGTCTGCACCCCGGAGGCTCGCGAAGAAGTGCTCGGAATCCTGAAGGAGGGGATTTCGCAGAAGTGGCCCGACGTGCGAGTTAAGGACGTAGGCGTGCCAGGGCTTGGGGAAGACGCCGGCGATGGCTCGGGTCCTGGAGGAGCTTTCATCAGACACGTATATGATGCCCTGGAGGGGTTCCTTGGGGGCTCGGAGCCGGAGGACAACGAACTCATAGTGGACCTGACACATGGCCCCCGGCACTTCGCGTTCCTTCTATATGCGATCGCGGGCTGTGTTTCAGCCATGAGAGTGGCAAGGCTGGCGGGGGTCTACTACGCCGACATCATCTTCCAGCCTGGGTCGGAAGGGGCTGCAAAAGCGCCGCGGGGCTCCCGACCTGACGCGCCTGCCCAGGAGAAAGGGGAGCTGAAGGGGCAGTTCCATGACATCCGCTCCATGTTCGCCTTCACCGACTGGTACCACGCGGTGAGGCTGTTCGAAGAGTCGGGAACGCTGAAGGGTCTGGCCGATCTCCTTCAGTGCGTGGGTGAAGGGGCTGAGTCAGGTCCGCGCAGGGGCGGGGTGAGACAGGCAACGAGGAGCCTCGAATCGTTCTCTTACTTTTTCGACGCAGGACTTCCACTCGAGGCAGGCAAGGCCGCAGCGGACATCCTCGAGAACAGATACAAGGTGATAAAGCGAGCTCTTGCAGGTCCGACAGCCCCTCTTGCGAAGCGCCTGCTGGATAGGGTCCGGGAACGGCTCAACGAGATCGCTCTTACCGATACGAGCAGGCCTCAGGGCTGGAAGACGCGGACTTCCTTGGACGAAGCCGAGCTGAATAGGCAAGCGGCTGTGATAGATATGCTGCTTGATACCGGGCACGATGCTGCGGCCTTTGGCCTCATGCGAGAGTGGGTTGTTACCTTTGTTGCGTTTTCTTTGGGTAGGACAAGCGAGTGGGTAGGGAGGGACGCGCGCGAAAGTGTGGAGGCGAAGCTGCATGCGTGGCAGGACCTTTGCAATCAGGGCAAGGCCCGGGCTCCCGAGGAGATCAAGGCCGTTGTCGACTTCTGGCTAGATCTTCGTGATATGCGCAATGCACTGCATCACCACGGAATGAGTGGCAACGACCTTCACGGGAGGGAACACCAGGAGAAGGCCGAGGCTGTCAGAAATAGATGGCACGCGGAAGTGCGAGACTGGCCTCGGCGCCTGAGGATTCCCAGGGAGCTGGTGGAGCAGCCGAGGGGTCGCGTAGTGCTTGTGACGCCTGTAGGAAGGAGTAAGGGCATCGTGCGGAGCGCTTTCGAGGCCGCGCGCGTGGCGGCATCAGAGCTGGATGGGCATGTAGAACAATGCTTGCTCATATGTTCCCCGGAGACGCGTGAGGCGGGGGAAGCGGAGCTGAAAGATGCCGGCTTCAGCGGCCCGACGAGACTAGCGGTGTTCGAGAACCCCTATGATGACGTAGGCGCGATCGAGGATCTGGTCAATCGACACTGGGCTCTTGTGTTCGAATCTGGCACTGCCCTCGTCAATGTGACTGGAGGGACCACCCTGATGTCCCTGGCAGCGTATAAGCTGGCTACGGAGCTGCGCAGGAAGGGGGCAAATGTGCGCGTCTTCGGTCTTGTTGCTCCCAGCGAGGGGGGCGGGGAGTCACTTGGGAAGCCCTATTGGCTGGATGAGTCTAACGCGGCCCGTGGCAAGAAGTGAGTCGGAGGATCTCTGCATGAAGATCGAAGCGACCTACAGCATCGTGACACCTATGTTCTGCTCTGCGGGAGCCGATGCGCAGCCCGAGGTGAGGCCTCCAAGCTTCAAGGGGGTCTTGAGATTCTGGTGGAGAGCGATTGCGTGGAGCCAGCTGGCGGCAGACTCCCCGGCTCGGGCTCTGGAGAGGCTGCAACACGAAGAGAACTACATCTTTGGCAGCTCTGAGAAGGGCCAGTCGGGAGTCCTCCTCTCGATCGACGAGCCGGCCGCTGGGGCGGTGCTTAAAAAAGGTTCCCATCTTGCAGTAAGGACCAAAGGCGATGCAGCCGGCATCGCGTACCTTGGCTATGGGGTGTTAAAACTCAAGCGTGGCCAAGCAGAGCTCGGGAGGGCGGCACTCAAAGCGGGGGGGAGATTCAGAGTTGTCCTGCGTTGCCCCGATCTGGATGTTGGTGGCCCGCGGGCGCGTTGGTTGCTTGATGCGCTTCGGGCGATCGGGACTGTCGGAGGGCTAGGTGCAAGGGCGAGGAGAGGATTCGGAAGCATCGCGCTGGAGCGGCTCGTTGTAGATAGCAGAGAGGCGGCAGGCGGAGCAACCTCCATGGAGGAGCTGATCGAAGAGGTCGCGCGGCTGATCGGCTCTGTGTCCGGGGCGGGGGACGGGTGGCCGCCGATTACAGCGTTTTCCAAGAAGACGCGCATAGTCATCGCCGAGACCGGCAGTGGCAATTCCCTTGAGGCCCTGGAGTCGATCGGCCGTGAGTTCCTTGCCTACCGCAGTTGGGGTGCTGGAGGGCGGGGCCCAGTCGTTGCGGAGCGGAACTTCAAGCAGGATCACGATCTCATGCTGGCCGCAGCGCCGGGGAACCCGCCGGCCCGCCATCCGGCGAGGGTGGCCTTTGGCCTTCCACACAACTACTATTTCAGGTCGCAGGACAAACCAGTGAGCGTCAGCCCCGGGGCTGACTTGGACCGCAGAGCAAGTCCCCTGTTCTTCCACATCCATCCGGTGGGCAGGGATTACGCCGCCGTGGTGTCATTCCTCCCGGCTGTCTTTCTGCCCGCATCGAAGAGGAAGGTCACGATCAAGCCGCGGGGATCCAAACCTCTGAGTGTCCCTCTGGACGACGAAGAAACTCTGTACAAACCCATCGAGGCCTTCCTCGATAGGTTGCTCGATGCAGACAAGAGGAAAGAGAAGTTCGTGCGTGTCGAGGAGGTGGCTCGTGTCTAGCTGGGTGGACTTCTCGATAGGTCCAGTACAGCGATTCATAGCCCAGGCGAGGCGCACCAGGGATCTCTGGGGCGGCTCCTATCTGCTTTCATACTTGTCGGGATGCGCCATGATGGAAGCAGAGAAGGCAGGCGCCAAGATCGTGCGTCCCTTCGTCTCCGAGGATCCGATGTACAAGAGGCTCGTGCAGGGTAAGGGCGTAGGTCCCAGCGAGGATGGGCCCCTTACAGGAGGGGTGCCGAATCATTTCGTGGTCGAGTGCAAAGGTGATCCGGCGGAGGTGGCGCGCGCCTGTGAGAAGGCAGTGAAGCAAGCTTGGCTTAGGATTGCCGAGGCCGTCTGGAAGAACTTCGTCGCAGACGCAGTGCATCTGGGGCACGGGACAAGGGAGATCTGGGAGAGGCAGGTGGAAGACCCGTGGGAGATAGCATGGGCGGTTTCCTCGGAGCCTACTAGGGGCATGCTGTACAGGCGGAAGAGGTGGCGCACCCATGCGCTTCCCGATGAGCCAGGTGACAAGTGCATGGTCATGCCCGACTACCAGGAGATCTCTGGTTACGTGCGCGCACGGGATCGAAGAAAGCAGGATGCTTTCTGGGCGAAGGTGAGAGAGAAGACGGGTCCATTCGACGTACGCGAGGATGAACGTCTGTGCTCACTTACCCTCATAAAGCGCCTCTTTGGACGTGTAGCAAAGGAAGCAATCGGGTGGAGCCTTGATGTTTCTAGCTGGCCGTCGACCCTTCACATGGCCGGGCTCCCATGGACGGTAGCTGCAATGGAGAAGGCGCCAGATGCATCGAGCGAGTTCTTCAAGGCGGCGAAGGAGAAGTCGCAGGGAGGGGCCATATCCAGTGCGCCGGAACCCTTTGGCAGGTGGCGCAAAGGGCAGGGGGCCAACCTGTTCAGTGTGGACCCCAATCTCTTCTACCGCAGTTTCCTCGAGGGCAGTCCAGATGATGGGGCCTACAAATGGCTGAAGGAGCCTGGGGCGAGCAAGTACCTCCTCGAGCAGCTGGAGCGCCTCGTTGCCAGGCTGGAGGCCACAAGCAGGAAACCCGGATGGCCTACGTTCTATGCTGTTCTCCTGGCCGACGGGGACAGGATAGGCGATGCCGTGGCGAACCTTGGCCCAGAGCGTCTGGGGAAGGCCCTTGCACGTTTCTCGAGTGAGGCCCGACGCATCATCGAGTCCGAGTTTGGGGGGACCGTGGTCTACGCCGGGGGCGACGACCTGCTGGCCATGCTTCCTGTGGTCTCGGTGGGAGAGTTCTCGGGGAAGTCAGCTCGTGAGGCCACGGTGCTCGATTGTGCACATGCACTTTCGAGAGCGTACAAGGATGCCTTCCTTGAGGAGGGCGTTGAGGGGACGAGGAAACCTGGAGAGCATCCTGCTGAACCGAGCGATCCAGATCAGAGCTCCAGCGACGGGTGGAGGCCAAGCCTCTCTACAGGGATCGCGATTGCACATATGCGTCTTCCCATGGGCCAAGTTCTTGACGAGGCCAGAAGGCTTCTGGATGAGGTGGCCAAGGATCAGAATGGTAGAGACTCGTTTGCGCTCGGTGTTATCCGGCGCGGGGGGCTCGCGTGCCAGTGGACTGCTTGCTGGCAGGCGGAAGACGCTTTGAAGGCCTTCTCCGAGCTCGTGTCGCGCTTACGAGGAGGCCATGCGAGTCGCGTAAGTATGTCGCTTGCGCACAGGATAGCCGACCTGTTGGTTCGACTTCGCGGCGGAGGTGAATGGAAGCCCGGTGAGGTACTTGCCGTAGGAGAGGGCCTGGATCTCGAAGCCTTGCTAGAGGCAGTTGTAGCGGAGAGCCTTGAGCACTTGGAGGGAAGAGGGGCTTTGGGTGGCTACCAAGGGGAAGAAGTCGCTGTAGCGAAGCTTCTCGTAGAGACAATGCACACCCGCTATGGCGGGCGTGCGGTCAACCGTATAGAGGGCCTACGCCTAGACCCCATTGTGTTTGCTGAGTTCATAGCGACAGAGCAGTTCAAAGAGGATCCCAATGAAAGGCTTTGAGTTTGTACAAGTAGATACCTGGTTCTTCAGGGACGCTTCTCCTTTCCCAGCAGGAAGCGCTGCTCAGAACGACGTTGGCGGGCTCTTTCCCCCGTTCCCGCCCACCGTGTCAGGAGCACTTCGTGCTGCGTACGCGCGGGCCAATGGTTGGAGCGGAGAAATGGGGAAGTGGGGCCCGGATCTCGACAGGAAGCTCGGGACAGGTATCGCGGATCCTGGAGAGTTGGGAATTGTGGGACCCTTTGTTCTGCTGGATCGCCAGCCTCTCTTCGAGGTGCCGGCTTCGCTGTATAAGCTCGAGGGGGATGGAAACACCTTGCTCCTTGCATGTCCTGGGACGCCCATTGAGTGCGACCTTGGGAAGTCGGTCAGGCTTCCTCATGTTGATGCGGGGCGTCCTGGAAGGCTGATCGGTGTGTCTGGTTGCATGATGAACGCCCAAGGGCTTGCTGCAGTCCTACGCGGGGAGGCTCCGGAGCCGTCTGCCCTTGTGGAAGTGGACGACCTATGGGCTACAGAAGCGCGGATAGGCCTTGAGCTGGACTTTGAGAGTCGCACGGCGAGGCAGGGCATGCTCTTTGGTACGAGGCACATCAGGCTGAGAAGGAACGTGAGCCTCGGTGTGCTTCAAACGAACTTGCCAGATGGTCTGGATTCTCCATCTGGCCAGCTGTGTACGTTGGGCGGTGAAAGTAGACTTGCCGAGCTTGCTGACTGGGAATGGGATCCGAAGGTTCTGCGAGCTGGCTTAGAGAGTGCCTCTGAACGGATTTCGCTGGTCGCCCTAACACCGCTGTGTATCTCGCCAGAGGCTGTCAAAGGCCAACGTGACATTGACGGGCTAGAGGGCGTACGCGTCGTAAGCGCGTGTACCTCCGGGTGGGTGCGTGTCGGTGGGTGGGATTCGGTGAACAGCGTGCCTGTAGATCTGCGCAGCTGTCTCAGCCCCGGATCGGTTCTGTTCTGTGAGGTGAGCAGGCCGGAGATTGTACAGCAGGGCCTTGGCCGCCGGGACGGGATTCCTCAGATCGGCGACTTGCAGGCCCATGGTTTTGGTGGGGTTGCCATTGGAAGCTGGTGAAAGCGGGGGTGAAAAGTATGGAAGCTCTGATCCTCGGTCTTCTTTCAGAGACATCTGTTCATCCAGGATCGGGAAGATCCCTGGGAGCGTTGGATCTGCCTGTTGCCAGAGAGGCTGCAACGGACTATCCCGTCGTCGTTGGGTCTAGCCTCAAGGGTGCCGTACGGGAGAAGGCGGAAAAGGCGGGCCTTGAGGGTTCCGAGCATATTTTCGGCTCCCAAGAGAGAGCTGGGGACTTGATCTTCTCCGATGCTCGTCTGCTCCTTCTGCCTGTCCGCAGCCTCGACCGTGCGTACCGTTGGGTGACCTCTCCACACCTCCTTGAACGGTTCAAGCGCGACATGCTCCGGGCCGGACTGAATCCGGCCTTCGAAATCCCGCGTCCCAAGATAGGCGAGGCGCACGGGGAGGGCGACGCAAGTGAGTCCGTGTTCCTCGAGGAACGCAGCTTCAAGATCTCAGGCAATGTGAAGCAGGATGTGATCGAAGCTGTTGGCCAGCTGATCCGCCACGAGGATACGAAGAAACGTCTGCAAGAGCAGGTTCTGGTTCTTGCTGATGACGACTTCACGTGGTTCGCGCGGTACGGGCTGCAAGTACAGGCGCGCAACGTTCTTGAGGATGAGACGAAAAAGAGCAAGAACCTCTGGTACGAGGAGAGCTTGCCTCCGGATACACTGATGTACAGCCTGGTGGCAGCAAGGCGCGGTGGAGGCCTCTCGGCTTTGAAGGACAGGTTGTTTGCAGACGCGGATCCGTATCTTCAGCTGGGTGGTAACGAAACCGTCGGCCATGGATGGTTCAGTGTGAACATCGTTGCAAACGGACGGGGGGCCGCGAAATGAGCGGGATGGAGAGGAGCTTGGAACAGATCCGGGCTGAACATGCCATGTTGAAGGCCAAGGAAGCGCGGGAGAGATTCAGGGGAGAGCCCGTCTACAGGAGCTACGTGGACAGGCTGCCTGCCTTCATCATTTCAAATGGCCTCGGGCAGGCATTGGCGACGGAGCAGGCCGCAGGTGCGGGTGAGAGCAGCGCCGATGCGGAGGCGCACCAGTACCTGTACAAGGCACTTGGGGAGTGGCTTTGTCGCGACGGGGGTGTGTTTCAGTCGGGGAAGGACGTGCTCGAGCAGCTCCTGGAGTCTCCAGAGAAAAAATACCTCCAGGCGCAGGCGGAGGCGCTGGCATGGCTTGAATGGCACAAAAAGTTCTGCAGGGCCTACTTCAAATCGGGCCAAGCCCGGTCGGGCGACTAGCGGGGCGCGGAAGCGTGTCGTGGCCGAGGAGGCAGAGCAATCTCTGGGACCCCATCACGGATGACGACGGGGTTTGCCATTCCCTATGGAGGAAGTAACCGAGATGGACGCGGACGAAAGAGTACTGCCGCTGTATAAGGGAACCTCAGGC
>CAYMBA010000070.1:9944-12124 GCA_964388535.1 uncultured bacterium
CTGACCCCGCAGAGGGTAACGCGGGCCTCATATACGATAAGTTCTGCAATACGTGGAGGCTTTCCTCGTCTTCAGGGTCCGGCAGGAAAGCCGGTGGGCGCGAGGGATTGACCATGTCCAGCGCCGCAGGCAAGAGAACCCCCAAGGAAGAGTGGATCAGCAAGTTCACTGAAGGGAGGATCGGCGACGAGGGGCTGCTGAAGGAAGCTTGCCGAAGGGCCAGGGCGCTGGCCGCTGCGCTGGGCGGCCGGACACTCGAGCTTACGACACAGTGGCACTTCGTCTGCGGACTTGGAAGGGCGCACCCTGTGGAGAACGGATTGGCGTGGCATCATACCCTTGGTGTGCCATACCTACCCGGTTCCTCCATCAAGGGGCTGCTAAGGGCTTTTCTCCGCTCTTCGAGGACGGCCGATGCCACTGGCGGTTCACAAGCGCCGTGGGGCGGGCTCGATGTGGGTTCGCTTCTTGGCACGAAGAACGGCGTGGGTTCCGTCGTGGTCTTCGATGCCATTCCCATTGAACCAGTGCGGCTGGCACTCGATGTCATGACGCCTCACTACGCCCATTGGGATTACAAAAAGGAGAAGAATTGGCCAGGTGACTGGCACTCGCCGGTGCCCGTGCCATTCCTCGTTGTGGATGAGGGCAACAGATTTCTCTTCTCACTCGGTTTGAGGCCCGGAGCAAAGGACAACGGGGTGATCGAGGGGCTCCTTGAAGCTCTGAAGGAGGCGCTTTCCGAGTGGGGTGCGGGTGCCAAAGTCGCGAGCGGCTACGGTCGATTCGGCGAGGGGGTAGGGCAGATGGAGCCCGTCGAGCTTCGGAAGGGATTGAGAGTCCAAGCACAGATTCTTGAGCGCACCTCCAAGAAAGGGAAGCGATTTGCCAAGGAGCCGACATCCGGCCGCGAAGGGGTGATCCTCAACAGCGAGGATATGCCCTCGGACATCTCTGCAGGTCAGACGGTCGAGCTTGAGATCGACTACGTCGGCGCTGGCAAGGATATCCGGTTCCGCTGGGTGCCCGAGGACAGCAAGAGAGACGACTGAGGTGGGCGGCCCTCACCGGACCGATCCGGTTGTTCTTGCCCCACTGTGCTGTATGATACAGCCTTCTGTGCCCGCTCTCGGGCACATACAAGGCGGAAGATGCCCGCATCCTTGCTCCGTGGAACATCGGCCGGTAGAATCGGGTAGGTCCTTTCGGCTGGCCGAGGGTGGCTGGCAACCGGCGGCATGGGTGCAGGCGGAGGTAACAGATGAGGACCCGTAGTGAGCTGATCGATCACCTGCACGGTCTCACGGGGTTGGACCGCCCAATGCTCGAAAAGGTCGTCGACGAAGTCATCAACTGGTTCGATTGTTGCCAGAAGGACTGGGTGCGTCAGCGCCACGCCGAGCTCCGCGCCAAGGGTCTCAAGAACAGGGAAATATACGGGGTCATCCGGAAGGAGCTCGAAACCGTCCTGGTGCGGCCCAACCCGCTCAGTGAGCGGCAGATCCGGCGCATAGTCTACGGCTAGCGCCCCGTTCCGCCGCGCGGGGAAACTCGAATGTGCGGCATTGTAGGCTTCACGTCTTCCAAGAAGGTCCCTGTCGACATCCTCATGGAGGGGTTGAAGCGCCTCGAGTACCGCGGATACGACTCGGCGGGGATAGCCTGGCAGGTACGCTCGCGCATAAGGGTGATAAAGAAGGCAGCCAAGGTGGCGGACCTGTGGAATCTTCTTCCGGACGGTCTTCAGATCCGCACGGGTATCGCCCATACGCGCTGGGCTACACACGGGGCACCTACCGATGCCAATGCCCATCCCCATACCGATCCCAAGCGCCGGGTGGCTGTGGTGCACAACGGTGTCATAGACAACTACCGGCAGCTGCGTGCCGAGCTGGAGGCCCGCGGCCACCGGTTCAGCTCGGACACCGACACGGAAGTCCTCAGCCACTTGATAGTCGAGAACAGCAACGGCAGTCTCGAGGAAGCTGTCCGCGCAGCACTCGCACGCGTTGAGGGCACTTACGGGATCGCCGTGATCAGCGCCGGCGACCCCGGTAAGATCGTCGCCGCCCGCCAGGGATCGCCATTGATCGTCGGAATCGGCGAAGATGGAGCCTTCGTTGCCTCCGATCCAGTGGCGATGGTGGGGCGCGCCGAGAGGGTTGTACATCTCGAAGATG
>CAYMBA010000071.1:0-12074 GCA_964388535.1 uncultured bacterium
CGCTGGAAAAGGAGGTCCTCGTAGTCGACGATGGCTCGACAGACGGCACTAGATCTTTTCTCCGATCATTTTCCCACCCGGAGGTGCGAGTCTTTTTCCATGAGAAGAACATGGGGAAGGGTGCTGCTCTGAGAACTGCTATTCCGCAGAGCAGGGGCGAGGTAGTGATAATCCAGGATGCCGACCTGGAGTACGACCCCTCCGAGATCCCACGACTTGTCGAGCCGATAGCCTCGGGTGAGGCGGACGTGGTCTATGGATCTCGCTTCCTGCGGGGAGGGGGAGGTACTACGACTCCCTGGCACTACCTTGGCAACAAAGTCCTGACATGGCTTTCAAATCTGGTCACAGGCCTTCGGCTCTCCGATATGGAGACGTGCTACAAGGCCTTCAGGGGAGACTTGATCCGTTCTTTGGAACTCCGTTCCAACGGCTTCGATATAGAGCCGGAACTAACGGCCAAGGTAGCCGCAGCGGGTGTGAGGCTCATCGAGATTCCCATCTCGTACTCGGGCCGCGACTATGAGGCGGGCAAGAAAATCCGCTTCGCCGACGGCCTAAAGGCAATTGCGGCCATCCTCAGATACAGGCGGCGCCGGTGAAGCGCCGCGCTCTGCTTTCTGCGGGGCTGGCCAGTGAGGGGACATTGAACTTCTTCGATCTGCACATCGATACGCTCAAAGGCATTGCGTCTTTCGAGGCGTTTGCCGCAGGCCTTCGTGAGCGGCAGGTGGATCTGCCGCGCCTGGCGTCGGCTGGGGGTGCTGGGGCGGTAGCGGCGGTCTTCGTTCGGCCAGAGGAGGACCCCGAGATCGGCCTCAGTCAGATCCGATCGGTACTCTCCATTCTTAAGGGCAGGGAGCAAGGCGATGACAGGCGCCTGTTGGACCAGACGGATGTAGCGGGCTTGCACAGAGTGCTAGAGGCGGGTGGGCCCAGGACAGCTTCAGAGATCCGCTTTCTGGCCGGCGTTGAAGGGGCTCACGGCTTTGGCGCAGACTTGGAAGTCCTGCTCGAGCTGCAGGCTGCGGGGCTTAGGCTTCTCACGCTCACGTGGAACAACGACAACCCCTGGGCCGCCGGGTGCTCCTCCGAAGGGCCCAGCGACACGGGGCTTACCGACGCTGGGAGGGAGGCGCTGGGGGTCTGTGAAGAAGTGGGCGTAGTAGTGGACCTGGCGCATGCTTCACCAAGAACCCTGACAGACGCCCTCGAAGTCGTGAGGAAGCCCTTCTTCGTAAGCCACACGGCGTGCCGGGCTCTTCGCGATCACAGGCGAAACCTAGATGACGGGCTCCTTAAGGCTGTTGCGGAAGCCGGTGGGGTCATTGGGATGACTCTTGTTCCGGCCTTCCTTGCCGAGGATGAGGAGTCCGTAGACATAGACGTCTTCTGTGATCACGTACTCCACGCTGTCGCCACGGCGGGGCTCGAAGCCGTCGGACTGGGTACGGACCTGGATGGTACTGCTCGGCTGCCGCGGCCGATGGCTGGCGTGGAGGACATACCCTTGCTCTTCCAACGGCTCAGGCAACGGGGCTTGGGGGATCGGGAGCTGCAGATGATCGGCTGGCGCAACGCGCTCCGCGTACTGGCCGGCGCCCTGCCGGGCAAGAAACGGTCTGTGGGCCAAGCCAGGGGACCGAGCGATGAGCAGGATCCTAGGTGAGGTCGATCCGATCCGGCGGATCTACGTGAACAGAAACCTTCGCCTTTCACAGATCCGGGCGATCGGCTTCGATATGGACCACACCCTCGCGCTGTACAAGCCCCTTCCGTTCGAGCGCCTAGCGTTCGCTAAGGCGCGTGAGAAGCTGGTCCGCCGTGGTTGGCCCCGAGCCGTATTGCGTTTCACGTACGACCATGATTTTGTCGTAAGGGGTCTGATCGTGGACCGCAGGCGGGGCAACATCCTGAAGATGGACCGCCATCACTACGTGGTGAGGGCGTTTCACGGGACCAGGAAGATCCCCGGGGAAATGAGGAAGCATCTGTATGCCCACAGAAGGATCAGGATAACGGGCACGACATACGCTCCGATAGACACTCTGTTTTCTCTCCCCGAAATCAGCCTGTATGCGCAAATGGTGGACTTTGTCGACACGAGCGTCCGCAGGCCGAACTACAGGGCACTCTATGATGATGTCCGCTCGGTAGTAGATGAGGCCCATGCTGACGGAAGCATCAAGAGTGTGATAGCCGACGAGCCCTCGCGGTACCTAGAGTACGACCCCCGCCTTGCTACAACCTTGGCCAGGATGGTGACGCACGGGATCAAGCTGTTCCTGCTCACCAACTCCGAACCTGAATACACTGGGCTCATCATGGACCACCTCTTGTCGGGGAAGGTGGAAGGGTTTCCTCACTGGAGCGATTTCTTCGATCTTGTTGTTGTGAAGGCCGGGAAGCCAAGTTTCTTCGGCCGGCACACCCCGCTCATACCCATTGCTCCGGCTGCCCTCGGCATGCCTGATAGAAAAGGAAGCCGACGCAGCTTTGCGGGGGGTTCCGTACGCGCGCTAGAGAAGGCGCTCGGCATCTCGGGAGATGCGATCCTATATTTCGGCGATCACACCTATGGCGATATCCTCAAGTCGAAGCGCCTCTGCGGCTGGCGCACGGCAATGATCATCCAGGAGCTTGAAGAGGAAATCGCCCACCTTGCCCAAACGCGCCACCTGAGAGAACGCCTTGCCGAGCTGGACCCGATGCTCGATAGGCTTGCAGCATGGCGGGACTTCCTCGAGAGAGCGGAGGAGGGCAACATCCCAAAGACAGCCCTGAGGCGGTTTCTCAAGGAGACCGGCCTTGGGGGCGGGATGAGACAGATCAAGAAGCATGTCGCGAGGCTGCGCCACGAAATCGAAGCCCTGGGGGCAGAGCTAGAGGACATCGAGTCGCGCGTGGACCAGACGTTCAATCGCAACTGGGGACCAATCTTCCGCGCAGGCAGGGAGGTTTCACACTTCGGGGCGCAGGTCGAAGAGTTCGCCTGCATATACACAAGTCGGGTCAGTAATTTCCTCAACTACCCCATGGACAAGTACTTCGTTACTCACCCTATCTTCATGCCTCACGAGACCCAATGAGTTGCAGGTAGAGGTCCTCTGTTTTCGAGACCTGCTTGGCCGCGTCAAACTCTCGCTCCATCCGTTCGCGCGCCGCTTCCGCGAAGCGATCCCATTGGCTGCGGTTAGAAAGCATCCAGTAGAGATTCCTCGCGAGCGCCTCGTCGTCGTATTCGGGGGAAAGAAGGCCACTGCGGCCGTGCTCGACCACTTCCGGGATGTCCGCATGCAGGGTGGAGACGACAGGCAGACCGGCGGCTTGCGCTTCGATCAGCGCAACAGGGGCACCGCCTTCGCTGTCGCCATCCGCTGCGGTCCTGCTGGGGGCAAGGAAGATGTGAGCTTGCCCGAGCGCCTCCAAGTGTCTCTTGTAAGGTACGTAGCCCTCCAAGAAAACCCTTCCCCGGAGGCCCAGACTCTCTACGAGCCGTTCCACGAGCCGGCGCTGAGGGCCGTCACCGAGAATCCGCATGCGGACTTCAGGAAACCTACGGGCAACCGCGGCAAAGGCCTTCACAGCTGAGGGTATCCCTTTCTTGGGCCTCATGCTTGCGCTCACTAGGATCTCTACTGCATCGGTAGGTTTCTCACTCGGGCGCCGCCAGAGGATGCGGTCGATCTCAACGCCGAGGTGGATGACGTGCACACGCTCTCTCGGTGCGCCGAGATCCACAAGTCGACGGGCTAGGTTGGGCCCCTCGACTACGAAAGCGCTAGCCCGGCGGAAAAGCCGGCGGTACCAGAGACGCCACCACGGGAAGCGGGGCAGCCTGCTTGCGTCCCTACCGTAGAAAGAAACGACCAGCGGGAGCCCGGCTGCGGCAGCCACACTGACCGCCCGCGCTCCTTCCCATCCGTTGTGGGCGTGAATGAGCTGGCAGTTTTCGGCCCGGATGCCCGGCAGAAAGAGCAAGGGATCGTATGCCCCGGTAAGCATCCTTAGCCTGTTGAGCAGGAGCCTTTGTCTGGTCGCACCCGAGCATACACAATGAACCGGTTCGAAGGGAAATGCCTCGGGGCGGAACAGCCATCGAGTGAAGACCACAGGCCTGGTCTTGCGCGCCTTCCGCAGCTGGGTATGGATCCAGGGCGCAGTGGGAGGTAGGTATGGAGTGACCAAGTGTGCGATGCCCGGTCTTCCCACTATGAGACCTCCGCGCGGAAAGCGGCTCCTGCCTTCTGTGCTCACCTCGGCTGTCATGATATGGCCAGATGGGTCCAAGGGGTAGGCCGCCGCAGGGCTCGATTGCACCCCGTGGAGGGGGCGCGCGCGGGCCTGCGGGTTCGTTGACCTCCATGGGGCGCCGTGCTATCCTGCGTCGCCAGTTGTCGAAAAGCGCGCCTCCCGTCGTTGCCTAGGAGGGTATCGATGATTCGCAGGTGGTACGCCATCTTCTGTGTCGCGATGTTCTGCACTCTGTGCTGGCAAGCCTCGGCGGAGGATCCGATCGGGCACATAAGTCTGGGCGGGAGCGCAGGCTATTCTGCGTATGCACTGGGTGATGTGCGGACGCGCATGGACGCTGGAAACACTCTGCTCGCCAGCCGGCACTGGGCCACCCTCGACCCTCTGAAGAGAGGCTGGACCTTCTGGGCTGACGGCAAGATACCGGTGCCTTTCCTCAACTCTCTCTTCCTCGAGGGGGGATACGGGGTTTCCTCGGGAGAGTCAAAGGGACCGGATATCGAGAAGCAACTCAGTGTAAGCGTCCTCCAGAAGGCTTGGCACGGACGCCTGCTCTGGGTCCTGCCTTGGAGGTTCCAGGAAGACACAAGGCTGTTTGTGGGGGGCGGACCTCTCATAATTCAGCATCAAGAGGTCGAGTGCATCTACGAGCACCTGCCGGCCGAAGCAAAGAACCCTGTGCGCACCGAGAGGGTTCGGTTCTGGGGATCAGGAATGGGCTGGCAGGCCGGCGTGGCTGCGGAGTACATGATCCAGGATCATCTGACACTGGCTCTGGATCTCGGCTACCGGAGCGCGAATCTGGCTTACAAGTACTGGGAGGTGGAGGTTACCGATACAGATCCCGAGCGTGCCAATGACGTGCCGCGGCTCGCGCGAGACTACGACAACGAGAAGACGGGCGACCTTTCGGAGATAAAGGCCAAGGGCTTCTGGCCGGATGGAGGCTACGTTTTCCGCGCGTTCTTCGATGTAGAGAAAACGGAGGCCAGGGAGGGCCAGTACAAGGGCGAATTGGGGCCCGACCTGCGCCTGCTGATCCCCGTCGCAAAGGAAGACCTCCATATCGACATGTCCGGCTTCCAGATGCACCTGGGGCTGAGGATCTACTTCCTGTAGTGCCGATCTCTTCCATTGCCGGCCCGTATGAGGCCGCCGCTTGTACTATGTCCGTTTGCGGCCCTCCGACCGAGGCAAGAAAGGTTTCAGGCATGCTCTCAAGAAGGATCATTCAGCGCAGAGGCGCTGGCGTGGCCTTGGCCTGCTTGCTGCTGGCCTACGTTTGGCCGATCTCGGCATCCGGAGATGCGGATCAGACGGCTCTTTCGTGGCTTAGGCCAGGAGAGAAGGGTTTCGGGATTTCTGTTCTGAGAGGGACCGAACCCGACACCTTCCCAATCGAAGTGGTCAGCGTAGTTGACCGAGGCAAAGCTGGGGGTTCCTTCGTTCTAGTGCGGGCCACCGAAGGAGAGGTAAGCCGGAAGGGCTTCGCAGCAGGGATGAGCGGTAGCCCTATCTACGTTGACAGCAAGCTGGTTGGTGCGGTCTCGTTCGTGTATGTGGGTACGACGGAACCCCTTGCCGGAGTCCGCCCTGCCTATGAGATGAGAGCAGACCTGGTGCCTGTCTCCGAGAACCCAAGGTCATCCGACAGCGCCTATGGCCGCGCAGAGGAACTGCCGCCGTACCCAGAGTGGGTGGAGCGCTCAATGGCCGAACCAAATGCCCTGCTTGGCGTGCACGGGAATGCGGGGCAGGGCATACCGCAGGGGCTCCAGAGCCTGCCGATCACGCTGGCGGGGCCGTTGGGGGAGTATGCGGAACCCCTCTTGGAGGATGTCCTTCCCGCTGGCCTCGGGCCTGTGACCTTCGTTGGTGCGGGAGCCGGATCTGGGAAGGATTCCCTTTCCAATGTCCGGGTCGAACCCGGGGCGGCCGTAGCGGTAATGATCATTGGCGGCGACCTCAACGCCGCCGCAATCGGCACAGCAACCTGGATCGACGGAGAGAGGGTCTATGCGTTCGGGCACTCCTTCCTCTCCGTTGGGCCAACTTGCCTCCCGTTTGCTTCGGCAAAGATCCATGCGGTGATCCCCACCTTGAACGGGGCCTTCAAGTTGGGCACAGCCCTTGGAGAGATCGGGGCACTCGTTGAGGACCGCCAGGCAGGAGTAGCGGCTGTGCTGGGCCGGAGGGCTCCCCGAACCAGCCTCGAGGTTACAATCCAGGGGGACGGGGGACAGACCGATGCATACCGGTTCTGGGTGGCGCAGAACGAGCTCCTAGTCCCAGGGTTGGTGGCAGCTGCAGTAGGAGCAGCGGTCAAGAAGAGCGGCTACGATCTCGGCGCGGCGACGGTCGCGAGCAAGCTCGAGATCGTTCTGGCGGGTGGAAAGAAGATCGTTCGCTCGGATCTCGCGAGGACGATCAACGTGACACGGACAGTGGAAGGTATGGTGCTGGCCCCAGTCTCCTATGTGACCGCTAGCACATTTGAACCAAGGGATATGGACTCCATACGCGTCTGGCTCTCGATAGAGCGTGGGATCCGTGCGGCTTCGATCGAAGAAGTCCGACTTGCCGTGGCTGAGGCACGTCCGGGAACGGACCTCCCTGTGCGGGTCCTGCTGCGGGAGCACTTCGGAAGTTGGCGCACGGTGGAGGCAGTGCTGCATGTGCCGGCCTGGGCTATCGGGCGTGAATTGGTCGTCGTTGCAGCCTCGCCCGCAGCCATTCTCGAATGGGATTCTGGGGCCCGGCCGGAGCGGTACATCCCGCGTTCGATTGACGATCTGATTGACATCGTCTCGGAGTACCCGAGCAATGCGTGCCTCGTGCTGCGGCTCTACGGGCCCTCGCGGGGGATTCTCTTGAAGGGTCGTGATCTGCCATCGCTACCGCTCTCGAAGTTCCTGCCCCTGAGCCGAGCCGGTAGTAGCCCGGGGAGCGTGCCTACAGGAGGTCTGATTCTGGACGAACGGGTAATCGACATAGGCTCTGTCGTGCTAGGTGGGGCCAGCACCAGGGTCATGCTTCGTAAGCCGTAAGGCCTAGCGGGAGGTGGGGAGTGAGACACAGATTCGTTGTGCCAGTGCTGCTGTTCGTCGCGTCGGTTCCCTTTATGTGGTCGCATCTCCAAGCTTCGGTCGTCAGGGAGTTCAAGTTCGAGGGCTACACTGACGGCAAGGGTGAGCGAGAGTCGATCGCGGTGTTGCCGGACGGCTCCCTGTCAGCGGGACCGACTGCCGTGCCGGCGCCGGTCGAGTCGTTCAGTTTCGCGTGGGAGATGGTGCCTGATGGGGCCGATGGCGTCTACGTGGCGACGGGAAGTGGCGGGCTTGTTGGGCATGTGGACGGGGCTGGGCGATGGGACGTGGTCGCAAGGACAACAGAGTATGAGGTCTTTGCGCTCTCGATTGGGAGGACGGGTACGCTCTACTTCGCAGGCGCTCCAAACGCGACCATCTACCGACGCAAGCCCGGGGCGGACGCAGAGGTGGTGGTGGACCTGCCCGAGAGTGCTGTCTGGGCCGTTGCCGAGCTCCCCGGGGGAGACATTGTCGCGGCTGCCGGGGAAGAGGGACGTCTCTACAGGATCAGAGCTGACGGCAAGACGGAAGTATTGGCAACGGTACCCGACACCAAGGTGACGGTGATCCGCAGCAAGGACAGTCACCATTTGTACCTGGCAACTGAGCCTAAGGCACTTCTCCTAGAGCTGGACCTCCGCAGTGGCCAACTGTCAGCGGTTTTCGATGCGGCGGATGGCGAGATAGTGGGACTCGTGCCCTTTGGGGGGGAAGGATTGGCCTTTGCCTGGCTGGGGGCCGAAGGTGTCGGAGTGAGCGGGCCAGGAGAAGCACCAGAGGTTGGGGAGGCTCAAAGCAAGATCTACCTACTCCGAGGCGACGGGCTAGTCGAGGAGATCACCCCGCCCAACCTGAGAAGGGCAGTCTTCTGCATGGCTGAGGCTCCCGATGGCAACTTGCTCCTCGGCGCCGGTCGTGGTGCAGAGCTGCTGCTCCTCGACCATCGGGGAGGCCTCACTCGGATACTCTCACTCCCGGAGGACCAGGTACTGTCGCTCGCTACCAGTGGCAGAAAGAGTTTCGTCGGCACAGGCGGTGGTGGTTCGGTCTACGTGATCGACTGGGGAGCAGAGCGCGTTGGAACATACACCTCGGAAGTTCTGGACGCGGGTACCCCCTCGGTCTTCGGATCCCCACGGTGGGTAGCGTTTGGGGAGGGCTCACTGGAGATCGAGACGCGCTCTGGTGCGGCCTCCGACCCGGATGAGTCCTGGTCCGAGTGGAATCCGCTCAAGGCTGGGAGAGTGGCCAGCCCCCCAGCTCGCTTCCTGCAGTGGAGGGCTACGCTGAAGTCCCCCGGGAACGCTGAGTTCACACTAAGGCTACAGCGACTGGTCGTGCCCTTCAGGCCTCCCAATAGCAGACCCCGGGTCTGGGACGTCGTTGTGACAAGGGGGGGATCCTCATTGCGGAGCGACGGACAACCGCGGGAGGTCTCGCAGGATCTTCCTGGAGGCATCTCTGTGCGGTATAGCATCGACAGGTCGAACAATGACAAGGGTTCCCTGAAGAGGGCCGGACTCTGGGCTCGCACCATGCGGACGGCTACGTGGCGGGCGGACGACCCGGACGGAGATCGCATGATCTACAGGGTGCTGATTAGGAAACTTCGGGATGGCAGTTTCGTCGAGGTCCGCCGCGATCTTGAAACCCCAGCCTTCACGTGGGATGCTGCAGCCTGGCCGGACGGGTGGTACGAGATCAAAGTCGTGGCTTCTGACGTGCGAAGCAACCCGCCGGGGGAGGGACTTGAGGGCGAAGCTGTAGGTGGGCCTTTTCTCGTGGATAACACCCCCCCGCGGTTTCTGCATCTGGAGATACGCCTGGAGGGGGATTCATTGTTTGTCGCCGGTACCGTTGAGGATGAATCTACCCCCATCCGCTATTTGGAGTACTCCCCCGATGGGGCCGGCTGGTTTCCGGTGCTGCCCTCGGATGGAATCCTGGACACGCGGCGTGAAAGATTCGACTTTCCTATCCCACCAGACCCCGAAGGACACCTGCCTGCGGTCGTAGGTGTAAGGGCTGCTGATGAAATAGGGAACGCTGTTGTCGGCCAGCTTGAGCGACCTGGACGCTAAGGGGCAGCGCACCCATGCGGATCGTTTCCCTTGTCCCCAGCATAACGGCGAGTGTGGTGGCCCTGGGCCGCGGGGCAGACGTGGTCGGTGTCAGTTCCTATTGCCCCACCGAAGGCCTCCCCGCCGGGGTCACTATTCTCGGGGGACCGAAGGATGTGACCTCCGAGCAAGTGCTCGCCCTGAAGCCAGACCTCATCCTGGCAGGGGAAGCAGAGAACGATCCTTCGCTCGTTCGGGAACTCTCGGGGCGCAGGGGCACGCTCATAGCCCGCTGTCGCGGCATCGCAGAGGCAAAGGCATTTGTGTTGGCCCTTGGGCAGAGGTTGAACCGACTTCGGCTCGCAGAGCGCTTCATGGGGGAATTCGACAGGGTAGCGGGACTGGCAACAAGCTTTCACCGGGCCCCGAGAAGGGTCTTCTATCCGGTTTGGAAGAACCCTTGGATAGCTGCGGGCCCAGACTCCTTCTGCGGGAGGATGCTTCAGCTAGCCGGTGCCTATGTAATCGCCCCGGGCGAAGGGGACTACCCCAGGGTGGATTTGCAGAGGGTCCTGAAAGAGGATCCCGAGGTCGTCCTCTTACCTGATGAGCCATATCATTTCACGGTCTTTGATGCAGTTCACTTCAGCGGCACTCGGGCAGCACGCCTCGGAGCTGTTCGAACAGTGCCCGGGCAATGGGCGGCCTGGTACGGGACCATGATGGCAGAAGGACTGAAGGGCCTCTACTCGTCTATTCACGGCGTGCCTCTCCCCGGATGAGGTCCCTGCGATATGCGACGGAATAGGCCAAAACCTCCCTTTGCATCCACGCGGGCCACCCAGGAGCCCTGACCGGATGGTATAATAAGGCCTTGAAGGTCCGGTCCTGGTCCCCATAGGAAGCATTTCCCAGGAGGGATTCATCATGAAGGCTGTCCTGGCATTTGTGCTTTGCCTGCCCTTGCTCGGCGCAGCGGCACAAGAACCCACGAACGATCTGGCCAAGGCGCAGCAAGAGCGACTGGCCCGTATCCAACAGGAGATTGCACAGAACGGCTATCACTGGACGCCTGCAATGACCCCCATTGCACAGCTCCCACTTGAGGAGTTCCACGCGATGCTGGGCTTGAGGCTTCCGGAGAACTACGAGCCACCGCGGGCAGCGCCGTTTCCGATCCGTGACGATCTGCCCGAGTCGTTCGACTGGCGGGACTTCGACGGTGTCACACCGGTCAAGAACCAGGACGGCTGCGGAAGCTGCTGGGACTTCGCTGCAGTGGGCGCGCTCGAGTCGGTCATAAAGATATATGGCGGGGAGGAGCTCGACCTTTCGGAGCAGCAAGTGCTTTCGTGCGCCACACCGGGCTACGGTTGCGACGGCGGCTGGATGACATGGGCATGGGAGCATTTCAGGGTGCACGGCGCGGTCACTGAGGAGTGCATGCCCTACGAAGCCGACGACGAGGTCCCGTGCACGGAGGATGAGTGTGAGAAAGTAGCTGCTACGAAGACATGGATAGACATCCCCAACGACATCGACGCAATAAAGACGGCGGTCTATGACTACGGACCTGTGGCCACCACTTTCCACGTATACGATGACATCGCGTACTACGGCGGTGGCTGCTACGAGCACGAGGGCGATGACCCAACCAACCACGCAGTCGTGATTGTTGGATGGGATGACAACGCCTGTGATGGTGAAGGCGCGTGGCTGATCAAGAACAGTTGGGGTGACAGCTGGGGCGAGGACGGCTATTTGTGGCTTAAGTACGGCACCTGCAACGTTGGCACAGGGACAATGCTCGTTTACTACTACCCGGCGACAGACTTAGAGATCGCCCGGACACAGGTTCAGGACGAGACCACGGGTGACGGTGATGCGAGACTTGACCCGGGCGAATCCTCGCAGATCGCGGTGAGAATCTTCAACGGACTCCTTGCAGAAGAAAGAACGGGCATCAACCTGCATTTGGAATGTGCCGATCCCCTAATCACAATCGCGTCATCCACTGCAACAGCGCCAGACCTCGGCCCGGGCGATAGCGCTTGGGCGGAACCGCCATTCTCGGTCACCGTTAGCCGCTTCGCAGAGATCGGAAAGAGGGTGACTTTGCACCTCAGTATCGATGCCGATGGGGGATACGCCAATACAGACAGTTTCACGCTCACCATAGGCGATTGCCCGGTTCTGCTCGTGGACGACGACGGCGGTTCTCAGATGGAGGCATATTTCGAAGCAGCCCTGGATAGCGGTCGCTACGTGTACAACGTGTGGGACCCGCGGCACCTCGGGACTCCATCGTCTGAGGTTCTTAATCGATACTCGGCCGTCATCTGGCTCACCGGGGTTTCGGGCAGGATCAGCCACGCGGAGCAGGCAAGCATCCGGGCTTACACGGAGGCCGGGGGTGCTTTCTTCGCGACGGGCCAAGACATCGGCTGGGCCCTGGTAGAGGCAGGCGACGATGAAGACCGTGCCTTCTACGAAGAGGTGCTGCACGCCCAGTACATCGCCGACGACTCCGGCTACCGGCATCTTGATGGCATCCCCGGAGACCCGGTGAGCGACGGGATGAGTTTCGATATCGGTGGTGGCGATGGGTCCAGGAATCAGGACTATCCGAGTCAGATAGAGCCCCTAGACGACGCCGTAGCGATTTTCGAAT
>CAYMBA010000072.1:0-12039 GCA_964388535.1 uncultured bacterium
TTTCTCGAGGTCGATGATGTGGATGCCGCCGCGCTCCATGAAGATGTAGGGCCGCATCTTGGGATTCCAACGGCGGGTCTGGTGCCCGAAGTGGACGCCAGCGTCTAGTAGGTCCTTCACTGTGATGTTCTGCATGAGGGCCTCCTGGAAGTTTCAAACCTCCATCCCCATACCCCCGAAACCAACCGGGGGAACTCCCAAGATCTGGGGATGTGCGAACTCGGCCTCGCCTGCACCTCTAGCGCTTCGAGAACTGGAAGCGCTTCCTGGCGCCCGGCTGCCCGTACTTCTTACGCTCCTTCATGCGAGGATCCCGGGTGAGGAGCTTCTCCTTGCTGAGAACAGGCTTCAGGTCCGGATTTGCCGCAACAAGGCAGCGGGCAATGCCGAGGCTGAGCGCCCCAGCTTGCCCGGAAAGTCCGCCGCCGCTGACGGTGGCGGCCACGTCGTAGCTACCCATCGTCTCGGTGACGACGAACGGCCTGAGTGCAACACGCCTGACCGTTTCCCTCGGGAAATACTCCTCGAAGGGGCGCTTGTTGATCGTGATGGTGCCCGTGCCGGGCAGCAGACGCACTCGGGCCACCGACGTCTTCCTTCGCCCTGTGGCCATCGCTATCGCCTTATCCGCCATATCCGCTCCTCCAAGGGCCTACGGCCTTCCCGACAGCCCCCGCTCTGCTAAGATTCCGAACCGAACCCTATGCCGTGTGACTCGATCTCCAGAGGCTGAGGATTCTGCGCGGCATGCGGGTGTTCTGAGCCCGCGTAGACCTTGAGTTTCCGGATCATACGGCGCCCCAGCCTGTTGTGGGGGAGCATCCCCCAGACAGCGTCTCGCACGACCTCTGCAGGCTCACGGTCCAGCCTCGTAGCCAGTGTCACGAACTTGGCTCCGCCGATGTAGCCGCTGTGGCGGAAGTATGTCTTCCGCTCCCGCTTCCTGCCGGTCACCCTGACCTTCTCGGCGTTGATCACAACAACGAAGTCTCCCCCGTCCAGATGGGGGGTGTAGTTGGGCTTCCACTTCCCCATCAGGATGGCCGCGATCTCACTGGCAAGCCGTCCAAGCACCTTGCCCTCGGCATCGACCAGGTACCAGCGTCGCTCGATTTCGCCAGCCTTGGTGGCGTATGTCTTCATGGAATACATACTCTCCCCCGGCGCGAGCGACCCGCTCGCGTAGAATAGCTTCCGATCGCTTTGCAAAGTCGAAGATGCTACCGAGCTCCTATTCGATTGTCAAGGCGGAAGCCTGAAGCTTTTTGCGGAAGGCACGCCCCCACCTTCAGACCGCCACGGCTCCGGCGAGAACGCGTCTTCAATCGAAAGGAGGACTCACCAAACCCTGCTCGCTGATCCAGCCAGAGACCAGGGAAGAGGGCGTCACATCGAAGGCCGGATTCCAGGCGGCCGCGTTTTCCGGGGCTACTCGGACACCGCCCAGCGTTCGCACCTCGTCCGCAGGGCGCTCTTCTATGCATATGCCGGATCCATCAGGCACAGAAGGATCGAAAGAGGTCGATGGAGCCACCACATAGAACGGGACACCGTGGTGTGCGGCCGCAACAGCGAGGCCGTAGGTTCCCACCTTGTTAGCCACATCTCCGTTGCGTGCGATCCTGTCGGCCCCCACCAGCACCGCGTCCACTTTCCTCCGCGACATAAGCGCGGCCGCAGCTCCGTCAACCATGACGGTGCAGCCGATTCCCTCGCGGAGAAGCTCCCATGCCGTCAGTCTGGCGCCCTGCAACAGTGGGCGGGTCTCATCAGCGTATACGTGGATCTGCTTGCCCTGCCTGTGGGCTTCGAAAACCACTGCAAGCGCCGTTCCCAGTCCGCCCGTGGCAAGCCCCCCTGTGTTGCAGTGCGTGATAACCGTGGCCGGATCCGGCAACAGTGCCGCACCCGCCCGACCCATCCGCCGCGAGAGTTCCAAGTCCTCCTCATGTATCCGCCGGGCCTCCTCCAAGGCAGCCGCAGCCGCTGCCCGGGCGTCAGAGCGGCTTCCGAAGGCGTTCTTCCATGCTTCGAGGGTCCTTTCGACCCCCCATGCAAGGTTGACTGCAGTGGGTCGCACACCCGCGATTCGCGAAGCAGCCTCCCTCACCACCCGCTCAGCCTCTGCTGCCCTCCCACTTTCTACCCGAGCCGCCAGGGCCACACCGTAGGCACCGGCTATGCCCAGCGCAGGGGCACCCCGAATGGCAAGTGTCGCGATTGCGTCACAGAGAACATCCACGGAGCGAATGTGAAGGTACTCCTCCCGCTCCGGCAAAGCGCGTTGATCCAGGATGACGATCGAATCGCCGCGCCACTCGATGGTCGGTATCATCCCTGCGCAAGCCTCCCCGCGAGGATTCTCATAAGCGCTCTCAATCTCGCCAGCGGCAGACCGACGACGTTGAAGTAACACCCCTCGATCCTTTCGATCAGCATGCCACCTATGCCCTGGATGCCGTAGGCTCCGGCCTTGTCCAGCGGCTCCCCGGTCTCGACGTAGGCCGAGATCGTATCGGGATCGAGCGAGCTCATCGTCACCAGGCTCCTCTCGAAGCCCGAGACCCTTCTGCCCGTGCCCGCATGGATCAGGCACAGCCCCGTGAGGACCTCATGGGTACGCCCTGCCAGCATCTCAAGGAAGCTCATAGCCTCCCGCCGATCCCTGGGCTTCTCGAGGACCCGGCCCTCGAGAACGACAATCGTATCGGCCCCCAGGATCACACCGGTGCCCCGGCCGTGCGCCACCGAGCGCGCCTTGCGGCAGGCTTGCTCCAGCACATACGAGGTTGGTTCCTCCCCCCGCCAACTCGCTCCGTCTTCCGCAGGATGCTCGATCTCAAACTCGATGCCGAGCATCCTCAGCAGCATTGCCCGCCTGGGCGAGCGCGAGGCCAGAATGAGAGGCCCAGGAAGACCACCGGCTAAAAGCCGGAGACTCGCCTCCCCCGCCGGCCCAGCTTCCACCATGGCCCGCTCTCCTCGCACCGCCTCAGCCTCAGTGTCTGGGCCAGCTCGTCTCGCCCCCAGCGTGGCTTCCAAGGCTACAGCGAACGCCCCCCGCGGCTGCTGCCCATCTTCTCGGGCTTCCCCTTGCTTCCGGGCGGATGGTCTTCCACCCCACTGCGTGCTATCGACGATCAAGGTAACAGGCCCATCGTTTACGAGATCGACCTCCATCTTTGCCCGGAATACACCCGTTTCCACCGGACAAGGCCCCCGCCTGAGGCGGGCTACAAACGCTTCATACAGTCGCTCCGCCTCTGCGGGATCCGCCGCAGCACTCCAGCTTGGCCGCTTTCCCTTGATGCAATCGCCGAGGAGAGTGAACTGAGAGACTACAAGCAGGGAACCGCCGACGTCGGTCACAGAAAGATTCATCCGTCCTTCCGCGTCGGGGAATATGCGCAGTCCCAGGCACTTCCTGGCCAGCCACTCGGCATCGGCTTCTGTATCGTCCCGGCCCACCCCGAGGAGAACGAGTAAGCCATGACCAATCCGTGCCGGCGGTCTTCCGGCAACCCGCACCTCTGCGCGCTTCACGCGCTGCAGCACCGCAATCATGATCGATCCTTAGACACCGATGCCGACACCCGCATAGACGGACTTGTGTGACGCGGCATCCTCGCTGAAAGGAACGTTGTATCGCGCCTCGAGGAAGATGAACAGCGGCGCGGCCGGGAACTTGAGTTTGGCGCCCGCAAGGGCATGCCATCCAACCTCTGTATCCTCACCAAGTATGTCTTTCACCTTTTCCTCGATCTCGGATTCGCCTGACTGGTCGGTGACCCGGATGGCCACCTTCTTATCGACGAACTGCGCGTTCAATCCCCCACCGACATAGACCCTCAGAGGGGACCCCGGTAGGGAGAAAACATTCAGCTTGACGGACCCAAGAATCAGGAAATCTTCATAGTCTCCGTCGGCCAGTTGCTCGGATGCCCCCTTGATCGTAAAGTCGCTCTTCGTGTACTCCCCCGCAGCTTCGAATGTCACCAGCCGCAAGAAGTCGAGCTCCAGCTGCACGCCGTACAGGCTCACGCCATCCCAGTCAAAGTCGTAGTCCCCCGAGAACAGCTCGCCCGACGCCTGCGAGTACCCAATCCTCATACCAACCGAAGAGTCTCCCCTGGCCGCCGGGATCGACACGAGGGCAACGAGCACCAGAAAAGCCACACACTGCCTGGCCCGAACCATGATCTACCTCCTTCCGGGTCTCTACAACGCCGCTGACTCCGGGACCTATCGGTCCCTCCCGCCCTCGGGCGCACCCCCCACCCTCTCTGCGGAGCGAACCCCGCGGACCTTCGCTATCGCATCCAGGACCTTCCTCAGATGCCTGAGGTTCTTCACCTCCAGCACAAACTCTCCCCGGGCACCGCCCTCACCGTCAGCACTCATGGTGCCCAGCTGCATGTTTGTGCCCGTCTTGCCGATCGCCGAGGCCACATCCGCTAGGAGGCTCGGCCGGTCCGAGCCCGTCACCTCAATCCTCACCATGAAGCGCTGCTCCCCCTCCACGTCCCACTCGACCTCAACCAGGCGTTCCCTGTCCACGCGGTCTTCGAACGTGTTCGGGCAATCTACCCTGTGCACGGAGATGCCTCGACCTTTCGTTATGATGCCTACAACCTTATCCCCCGGTATTGGCTGACAACACTGGGCGATGCGGATCAGCAGCCCACCCACACCACCAATGCGTATGCCTTTCGCTGGCCTGCGTGCGAGCTGGCGGATTCTCGCGATCGCCGTCGTCCGCCTCTTGCTCTCCTGCTCCTGAGGCTGAAGCCTCCCTGCAACGGCCTGAGCAGATATGTCGCCTTGTCCTATCTTGGCATAGAGGAGATCGACGTCAGGGAACCCGAAGCTCTGAGAAACGTCCTCCAGATCTTTCTCTTGTGGGAATTTGATCCTTCTCTTGCGCAGCTCGCGTTGAAGCAGCTCCTTGCCGAGCTGAATCGAGTCCTCCATCCGCTGCTGCGCCAGGAAGCGCCTTATCTTCGCCTTCGCGCGGCTGGTAGCAACAATGTCCAGCCAGTCCTCGCTGGGCTGCCCGTGTGGGGATGTTATGACTTCGACCACCTCCCCGCTCTTCAGCTGGTAGCGTAGTGGCACGAGCCGCCCGTTCACCCGCGCCCCGACGCACCGGTGTCCTATGTCGGTGTGAACGGCGTAGGCGAAATCTATCGGCGTTGAACCCCGCGGCAGATGCTTCAGCCCTCCCTTGGGTGTGAAGACGAAGACCTCATCCTGGTAGAGAGAGGTCCTTAAGAACTCCATGAACTCCTTCGGATCCCCCGTGACACCTTCCCAGTCTGGACCTCCCTGCATCACCAGGTCGCCCAGCTTCTCTTCCATTTCCCTGTCTATCGCCTTCGCACCCTCCTTGTAGGCATAGTGTGCGGCAATCCCTATCTCGGAAACGACGTGCATCTCCCAGGTCCGTATCTGGATCTCCACCATCCTCTTCTCAGGCACTATCACTGTAGTATGCAGCGACTGATACATGTTGCTCTTCGGAGTTGCAATGTAGTCCTTGAAGCGCTCTGGCACAGGCGTGTACATGTCGTGTACAACGCCAAGGACACGATAGCAGTCGTCCCGGGTCTTGGTCAGGATCCTTATGCCGAGCAAGTCGTATATCTCTTCGAAAGGGGCTCCGAGTCTCTGCATCTTCATCCAGATGCTTCTAAGATGCTTCGGACGGCCTCTGACCTCAGCTTCAATTCCTTCTCGCTTCAGCCGCTCGACGATCGGCCTCTTTATTTCCTCTATGGCAGCTTCTCTCTCAGCGCGCTTCTCATCTATGTTGTGCACGATCATCCAGTAGTTCGCGGGCTCTATGTGCTTGAAAGCAAGATCTTCCAGCTCCCACTTGAACTTAGCTATGCCAAGGCGATGGGCGATTGGCGCATAGATGTCGAGCGTCTCTTGGGCCGTTCTTTTTCGTCTGTCCTCGCTGAGGGAATCCAGGGTGCGCATGTTGTGCAACCGGTCGGCAAGCTTTATTAGGATGACGCGAATGTCCTTCGCCATCGAAAGAAGCATCTTCCGATATGTCTCGGACTGTCGGACCTCGGGTGAGCGGAAGGGCAAATCGCTTATCTTCGTCACACCGTCGACAAGTAGCGCAACCTCTGAGCCGAAGTCACGTTCGACGTCCTCGTAGGTCACCTCCCTGCTGTCTTCGATCGTGTCGTGTAGTAGCGAGGCCGCCAGGATCGTAAGATCCGCATTCCTCCGCAACAAATCGAGCAGGATTCGGGCGACCTGAATCGGATGGACAATGTAGGGCTCTCCACTCTCGCGCCACTGCTGCCTGTGCGCCCTCCAGGCGAAGCCATATGCTTCAAGGAGCAGTCCTATCTCGACATCGGGCCTGTACTGCTTGAGGCCCCGAACGAGGTCATCGAACAGCGCAACTGGGTCCTTGTCGTTGCCTGCCGACATCACTTCTCGTTCTTGCCGGAGTGTGGCAGCAACACCTGCACCTCTGCTGCCTCCCGGAGAGATCTGGCCAGCCTGTCCAGACCCTCCTGGATCTTCGCCTCCCTCAACTGCTGCCTTATCTGCCCGGCCACCTCGTCAAAGCCCGCCCGGTCGCCCTTTCGACCGGTGACCTTGATGATATGGAATCCAAAACGGGTCCGAACGACATCACTCACCTGCCCCACGTCGAGCGAGAAGGCAGCCTTCTCGAACTCTGGTACCAACCTGCCCCGGCCCACGAAACCCAAGTCCCCGCCGCGCGCAGAGGACGGGCAGTCGGAGTATTGGCGAGCAAGATCAGCAAAGTCTTCGCCATTACGAACCCTGTCCAGGATGCTGCGGATCTTCTTCTCCGCCGCAGCCACCTGCTCTTCCGTGGCGTCGGGCTTCACCTGAACCAGGATATGACTCGTCCTCACCTGCGTACTGTCGAACTCCTCGGCGTGTTCCTCGTAATAGGCACGCACCTCATCTTCCAGGACGACAACGGACTCGCCAATAGCAGACTGACCCAGCCTCCTGATGAGCTCGTCCCTGAATATGCTCTCCTCGATGCTGCGTCCGGTGACACCGATAGCCGCCAGCGCCAGGCTCTCGTCCGAGGCGCTCGCGAATCCCGAATGCCACTGCTCCGAGAGCACTCTGCGCTCCGAGTCAGTCAGCACGAT
Source organism: uncultured bacterium (assembly GCA_964388535.1). Lineage (GTDB taxonomy): Bacteria > Eisenbacteria > RBG-16-71-46 > CAIMUX01 > WJJG01 > CAYMBA01. The sequence goes on from CAYMBA010000072.1 coordinate 7,158, forward strand.
GCCGCGGCGTCGAGCTTCCTGTGCGAGCAGGAGCTGGGCGATCAGGTTCTCCAGAGCCTGCTCCTGGAAATCCTTTTTCTTCAGCGAAGCCCGCTCCTCGATCGGCAACATGCCCATCCAATAGCCCGCCAGGAGATTCACTTCCCCCAGGGTAACCGAATCGCCGCCAACCTCCGCAACTACAGCATCCACGGGCCCAATGTACTCGAGCCCAGTATCATGGATCGGACCCTCTGGAGTGCCTGATCCGCCCCCGCCGCAGTAGGCACCCAAGAGTGCAACTGCCAGCATCAAAGGAAGGATCGAAAAGGGTGTGGAGGGAACATTGCGCGTCATGAGAAACACTCCCCCGCGAGCCACAAGGGCCCGCGCCGCTCGTCTCCGAGGCCAAAGGGACACCCGGTCCCGCCCGGCAACGAGCGGGATGGACGTCGACTTCCAGTATGGCGCATTATACCACCCAGCAAGTCTGGCTCCAGGAGACGCATCCAACGGCGAGGGCGCCAAGATTCGGCCACGTCCGGTTCAACCAATGGCCCGGGAGTTTCCCTGCGGCGGGAGCAGTCCCGCGGGAGGAAGATGGGCGATTCGACACCAAACGGGGCGCGCATGCTCGAGGTGTATACGGAGGACCTTGCCTACGGGGGCCTCGCCGTCGGCCGCATCGAAGGTAAGGTCGTGCTTGTGCGGGGGGCACTGCACGGTGAGAGAGTGCGAGCCCTGGTGAGGCGGAAGAAGAGATCCTACATCATCGCCCAGGCGCTGGATGTCCTCGAGCCCTCGCCCCATCGCGTCCGTCCCCCTTGTCCGCATCAGGCCCTCTGTGGGGGCTGCCCGCTGATGATTCTTGAGCCCGGGGAGCAGACGCGCATCAAACAAAGGCAGGTAATAGAACTCCTGCGACGAATCGGAAAGGTGGATCCACCCGAGCCCGAGGAGCCCTGGCGAGGGGAGCGCATCTATCGTTACAGGAACAAGATGGAATTCACCTTCTCCAGGCGACCGTGGGTAGAGAAGAGCTGGCTTGATTCGGGCCGTCCGCTTCCAGAAGGGCCGGCTCTCGGGCTGCACCCACCCGGCGTCTACCAGGCCGTCTTCGACATAGTGGACTGCTGGCTCCAGTCGGCCACGGCAAACAAGCTGCTGGAGGAGACAAGATCGTTCGCGCGGACCCACCGGCTAGAGGCCTACGACTCGCACTCCGACACGGGCTTGCTTCGTCACCTAGTGGTGCGGGAATCGGGCACAACGGGGGAGATCCTCGTTGTTCTCGTGACGAGGAGAGAGGATGAAGTGTTGGGTCACTTGGCGCGCCGCCTCATTGAGGGTTTCCCTTCCGTGGTGGGTGTGGTCAACGCCGTCAACCTACGAAAAGCGACGGTGGCTGTCGGAGACTACGAGAAGGCCCTCGCTGGTCGAGAGTTCATCACTGAGCGGATCGCCGGCTTCACCTACAGGCTTGGGGCATCGACGTTCTTCCAGACGCGCAGCGATGGGGCTGAGGCGCTGGTGGAAGGGGTACTCGAGTACGGATTCCCGAGCGCCGGCGAAAGAGCGCTGGACCTCTACTGTGGCGTCGGAACCTTCAGCCTGCCCATGGCGGCACGTGGGGTGCGGGTGACAGGCATAGAGTCGGGCCGCCAGGCTGTGGAGGCTGCTTCCAGTAACGCCGAGAAGAACGAACTCAGCGGCTTGGAGTTCCACGCTTCGCAGGTGGAGGCCGCCGATGCTTGGCCCTGGTGGGAAAAAAGGTGGGACCTCGTTGTGCTCGATCCCCCTCGCTCTGGCATGCATCCCAGGGCCGCCAGCCGCCTAGCGCACATCCGGGCCGGAAGGATCGTCTACGTTTCGTGCAACCCCGCAACCCTTGCCAGGGACATCGGGATCCTCTCAGAGGAGGGGGGCTGGGAGATACGCAGGCTGCGGATGTACGATATCTTTCCGCACACACCCCACATGGAGACCATAGTCCGGCTCGAGCGGAAGTCCTGAACCGCTCCTCCCGTCCACGCTCGGGAGTCCCCGCCTCAGTTGCCTTCGACCATTCGGATATTCTGCTTAAGTCCCTCGATGAGGGTGGGATCTGTAGCCCGCGAGAGCGCCTGCTTCCAGACCTCCAGAGCTTCCTTGCGCCTGCCCATCTGTGCCAATGCCACCCCATAGTTGGCCAGGAACGCCGGGTCGTCGGCGCCCAGCTTTCTGGCCACATCGAAATGATACATCGCCATCTGGCGCTCATTCATGTCGGCAAGCACGTTGCCGAGGTTGATGTGCGCCTCCGCCCAGTCTGGTGCCCTCTCCAATGCCCTTTCGTAGAATTCACGCGCCTCCTCTGTCCTCTTCTCGAGCCGCAGCTCCCAGCCTCTGCGGAAGGCGGCCGTAGGCTGCATGGGGTCCAGCTCCAGCGCGCGGGCCACATGAGCCCGTGCCCGTTTCTGCGCCTCCATCCCCTCCTCGTTACGACCTTCGGCAAGGGCTTTCCGCGCGGACCACCAGTAGTACTCTCCAAGGACCGCGTGCGCCCTTGCATTGGACTCGTCCTCGGCAAGGATCCGCTCGGCCATCTCCCTGGCAGTCTCGCGGCGCCCCTGTCTCCACTCGAACTCGGCCAGGGCTGCCAGCGCATCTGCATGGCCATGACACTTTGCCAATGCCTCTTCCAGCGCACCGCGGGCCTCACGGATCCTGCCCAGTCGCAGAAGCACTCCGGCCAGCGCTTCGGAGAGCTCCACCCTGCAGCCAAAGGTCTGCGTCGCCTGCTCGAGCAACCTGCGGGCCTCCTCCCAGCGCTCCGCCATTCCGTAGGCGCGCGCCGCGCTCTGAACTATTTCGAGATCGTCCGGGAAGCGTTCAAGCAAATCCGTCGCAATCTCCAGCGCCCCCTCGGCATCCCAGAGAGCCAGGCGAACCGTCAGCAGCAACCTCAGGGCAGCCGGGTTCCCGGGGTCGCGTTCCAAGACTGAGTTCAGTGTCTGCTGGGCACCCATGTAGTGCATCGAGGCGATTGCCGACCGGGCTTGGTTTATCTTGACGAACAGGTCCATCGAAGACTTTGGGTCACGCAGCTTGGCCGCATCCTTGCTCGGACGCTCATGGGAGCCCCCGATGTAGCCAAGACTCCGCAGCCTGGCAGCCGCCTCCGCTCCCGCAGTCCCCGGGCTCATCTCACCCCCACCCCCAGAGAGTAGATCGCACCAGCGCCGAAGTCGTTCGGCGATCTCGGTCTCGCTCGCGAGCAGGTTTTTCTCCTCGTGTGGGTCCAAGAAGACGTCGTAGAGCTCGGGCTCAGGGGCATCGATGAAGCACCACCTCAGCGTGCGCACTCCGTGTAGCTCCGCCCAGCCGTACTCGAGCGCCGGCACGAGTGTCTCCATGTAGGCCACCGGCGCTCCCTCGCCTCCACCTAGCAGCAAGGGCACCAAGCTGATGCCGGTGCCATGGAACTTGGAAGCCTCGAACCCCAACAGGTTGAGGAGAGTGGGAGCGAGATCGCACAGTCTGACGAGATCCTCGATCCGCCGCCCGCGCAAAGACCCAAGGCGACCTTCAACCTTTGCGGGGGGAACAAGAATGCACGGCACATACTGCGTGGCAGCGTAGAGCAGCATCGAGTGGCCTGGCTCTCCGTGCTCCCCAAGTGCCTCGCCATGGTCTGCAACCGCAAGGATCCATGTGCGCTCAAGAAGCCCCATCTGGCGCAATCCGGCAATGAGCCGCCCGATCTGCTCGTCCATGAACGCGATCTCTCCGTCGTAGGGCGATTCGAATTTGGAGGCTTGCGGCTCTGGAGGTTCATACGGGAAGTGGGGATCGAAGTAGTGGACCCAGTGGAAAAAAGGCTCCTCGGCGTGTTCATGCGCCCAGGCAAGAGCCGCGTCGGTCACCTGGTCCGCAGTGCGCTGTGCAGTCTGCCACATACGACTCCGGCTGGCTGCTGGGAAATGGTCATCGTAGCTGCGGAAACCCTGCTCAAGGCCGAAGCCCTTCGCTACCGGATACGCCCCGACGGTTGCCCTGGTGGAATAGCCAGCCGCGGCAAGCACCTCCGCCACCGTCTCGATACCCTCCGGCAGGACGAAGGCTCCATTGTCGCGCACGCCATGCTCTTGTGGATCCATGCCCGTGAGGATCGTGGCATGAGCCGGCAGCGTAACAGGCACTGGGGTAACCGCGTTCTCGAAGACCACACCCGCATTCGCCAGGGAATCCAGCGTGGGTGATGTGGGTTCCCCATAACCGTAGCAGCCCAAGCGGTCGCGCCGTGTCGTATCGAGCGTCAGGAGCAGGACGTTCCAACCTCCTGGCGACTGCCCGATCTCCGCCCACTCGCCTTCTATCGGACCCGGCTCGGGCACGTCTTTGCTTGGGCCGCTCGAACAGCCTATCCCCGCGTACCCCAGGGCCACCCCAAGCAAGGTGAGCACCACCCACGTGCCCACCGCCGAAGCCCTGGCCGAGCAAGGTCCAAACTCAGCAGAACGGCCCGTGCGGCTTACCTTCCGCTCCCTAGCAGCTCTCATTCGAATGGCCTCCAGAGAACCCGAAGCCACTGCCGGCCTCGAGGAGCTGCAGCCTCCCAAATAGGCCTCGGCAGTCTCCCGAAGCGGCAGCGAGGCAACGAGAGTCGATGCCCTGAAACAACGCAACTGCTCGAACCGTACCCGCCACGCTGCAAGGGAGCAAGCAAGGAACCGTCAGCCGAGCAGGCGTGTAGCTCGTGTTTGGGCCTGCCTGGGCAGGCCTTTGAAGAGGTCGGGTGTGTCTCCAAGGAATACTCGAGGAGGCTTAAATGACACGCAAACCGATTCTAGTTTGGTCTTTCGCAGCCCTTCTCGGGCTGGTGGTTGTGCTTACTGGGCATTCCCCAGCGGCCAGAGCCGAT
>CAYMBA010000073.1:0-11838 GCA_964388535.1 uncultured bacterium
TGCGCTTGGAGATCTTGCTCTTGTCGGCGTTGCGCAGCAGGGGCAGGTGGCAGAAGACGGGAGGGTCCCAGCCGAAGTACTCGTACAGCTTCAGGTGCTTGGGCAACGAGTTTATCCACTCCTCGCCCCTGATTACATGGGTGACGCCCATGAGATGGTCGTCCACTACGTTGGCAAGATGGTAGGTGGGAAACCCATCCGACTTGAGGATGATCTGATCGTCCACTGAAGCCCAGTCTTTGGTTATGGTGCCGCGGAGGAGATCCGTCATTTCGCACACGCCTTCGGTCGGCACCTTCATCCTGACCACAAAGGGTTCGCCTGCAGCTGCCCGGCGGTCGGATTCCTCCCGTGGGATGTTGCGGCAGTGACGGTCGTAGCCGGGGGGCAACCCGGCGGCACGTTGGGCCGCGCGCATTAGATCCAGCCGCTCTTTCGTGCAGAAGCAGCGATATGCGCGGCCCTCGTCGAGAAGCCTCTGGACGTGCTCGCGGTAGATCTCTGTCCTCTCGCTTTGCCTGTACGGACCGAAGGGCCCACCGATGTCGGGCCCCTCGTCCCACTGGAGCCCAAGCCATCGAAGCGACTCGAGGATCGCGATTTCCGATTCCTTTGTAGAGCGCGCCTGATCGGTGTCTTCGATTCTCAGGATAAACTTGCCACCTTGAGATCTCGCGAAGGCGTAGTTGAAGAGCGCCTGGTACGCCGTCCCCACGTGTGGATCGCCCGTTGGCGACGGCGCGATCCTGACCCGCACCTCCGACTTGCTCATGTGTTTCCCTCCTCTGCTTCAAACGAGTGGGCGAGACAGTCTATCCGATCCAACGATCTGTGGGCCAGAGACTCCTACGCGGACAGGCAGTGCGTGAATGGGCAATCGGGACATCCATTGGGGACGCGGCACGGAGTTCTCTCGGCGCGCACCCTTACGGGCAACTTCAGGACGGAAGGGCCATTCGGCAGTGCGATCGCATGCCAAGCTTGGCTTAGGCCTAGTAGTAGATCAGGAGGCGCTGCCCTGGGTAGATCATGCCACTGCGTCCGATGTCATTCCAGCTAGCCAGATCGCTTACACTGACCCCATAGCGGCGCGCAATCGTCCATAGCGACTCCCCGCGCCTGACGACATGGATGCGGCGGGGCACCTCGTTCTCAGCCAAGCGAGGGGGTTCAAGAAGGATCTTCTGTCCCGGGTAGATCCGATCAGCCCGACGGATACTGTTCCAGCGCTTCAGCTTCGAAACCGAGGTCCCGTAGTGGGCTGCAATCTCTGAGAGCGTCTCACCCCTGCGCACCACATGATATCTCGGCCTTTCAATGGGCTCGGCTGGCTTTGAGGAAGCCAAGGCCTTGCGAGCTTCCTCGACGATGTGGACCGTGCTAGGCACACGGCCCAGGTCGTCTTCCGCGGCCGTGACAGTGGTGTTCTGGGCGAGCAGCCCAGAGGCCTTCGCTGCTTGCTCCTGGGGTCGAGGTGTCTCTTCTGCGCTGTCTCCGGGGGACCTAGTCACTGGCTTCGGCCTGGGGATCAGGATCACCTGCCCTGCGTAGATTCGGTCAGGGTTGAGGAGACCATTGGCTTCCTGGAGCACCTTGACGGAGGTGCCGTAGTGCCTGGCGATCAAGGCCAAGTTCTCCCCGGGCCGCACGGTGTGCCGAATTGTCTCCCCCTTTCCCCAGACGTACTCGGCGAGGTCGGCACTCGTCCAGTACCGGCTCGGGATCAGGAGTGTTTGTCCTATGCGGATTAGTGTGCGCCGTCCCATCCGATTGGCGTCTTGTATGGCACGTACCGTTGTACCGTAGCGCCTAGCCAGCAGGCCGAGCGTCTCGCCTCGCCTTACCTTGTGCCTGTGGTACACGAGCCTCTTCTCGGGCGGGATCTTCGAAAGCTGCGCAAGCAGCTGCTCACCCTTGCCCATTGGCACGTGGACTTCGTACCCGCTTTTTCCCGGTGGGGTTTGAAGGATGAGGAGCGCGGGATTCAGGCGCTGGAGTTCTGAGACCGTTACGTCTATGCACCGCGAGATGATCCGCAGGTCGGTAGGGGTGTCCACATGGACCGTCTCGTAGGAGAGAGGTGGTTCGGTCTCTTCGGGAAGGCCATATGCGCCGGGCGATTTGGCGAGTATGGTCGCAGCCAGGATGGCAGGGACGAAGTTACGGGTCTCGTTGCGTAGGTACCTAGTGCGGGCGATCTTCCAGAAGTCCTTGGTGCGAGCTCTGCGTATGGCTCTTCTTACCTTGCCGGCTCCGGCGTTGTAGGCGGCCAGTGCCAGGTACCAGTCGCCGAACTCGCCGTAGAGGTCCTTAAGATAGCGCGCCGCGGCTCGAGTGGACTTCTCAGGATCCAGCCGCTCATCGACGTAGGAATCGCACCTCAGGCCATAGAGCCGGGCGGTACCTCGCATGAACTGCCACAACCCCAAGGCCCGCTTGGGCGAGCGGGCGTTGTAGCGAAAGCCGCTCTCTACGTGGGCGAGGAATACAAGATCTTGGGGCACTCCCTCCTCTGCGAATATCTTCCTCGCCATGCCCACGTACCTGCCCGATCGCCTCAGACTCCTCTCGAAAGCCTTCCGGCTGCGGCCCAGGTAGGCGTCGATCCATGCCAGGACTCTGCGGTTGACAACGACGGGGTAGTCAAACAGCTCCTCGGTGGACGGCAGCCGGGCGCGGGTAGCTTCCGCGGTGCTGTCGGAGATGTCCGGGACCTCTGCGCCGGAGAGTGAATCGATGGGCACGGCGAGGTTCTCGATCAGCCACTCGGTCTCCTCTGCCACGGAATCGGGGGGCAGAGGAAGGAACGCCCCGCTGAGCGAGTCGGTGCCCGTGGTTGGGGGTGGCGCTCCGTGCCGAGCCCCCGGCTCTGCCGCATGCCTCGAGGTGCTACGGATTCCGGAGCATCCGGCCGTGGCAGCAACAAGGACTAGCACTGCGAGAACGGTCTTGATCGTTCTGGTTTGCATAGGCGTAACGTAATAGGTACCCGCAAGGCTTTCAAGTGCTCCCAGGGCGTTTGGGCCCTGGGCGTGAATGCCTTTTGCCAGCGGTTGGGGCAGCTGCTTCGGCGATGCCCTGGGGCGACGGAGCCCCTTCGCCGTGCGCCGGATTCCTCCCTCGGCGTGGTTGGATGCGGCAGCCTGTCCCACCAGCCGGTGGCCTCATACACACAGTATCGTCTTCGGGGAAGCCTTCCATGCCCGCTTCGGTGAGCCCAGGAGCGGAGACGGATTCCGCCAGGAACTATCCTCGCATCGGGGCCTTGCTTTCATGCAATGAAGCGCGGTGCTGCAGGCGGAGTGGCTGAGGCCCGCCTGGTCGGGATCCCACTGACTGGGCGAGACTTGCTCCACGGTTGCTGCAATGCCGGCTCTGAGCAAAGGGCCTTTGGCTGATTTCAGGCGCAGCCCACCTAGCGGCCTGCCAGCTCCGCGCGGTATGGCTCCTCGCTGAGAGCAATGGATTGGGGTTGCAACGGGCGCACTCAGCTCTACGCTGGGATCCTGGCTTCCTTTGGATGCAACAAGTTTGCGAGAGCGGTGTTTCCGCCCTGGGAGTCAGGCAAGGAGGTGGCTTGATGAAAGTTTGTCGGCTGGTTCTGGGTCTTCTCGCCGCGCTGCTGGCGTTGGCTTCGGCTTGGGGTCTCGCTCAGGCTTCGGAGGAACCCCCGATGGTAGCCGCAAGCATCTTCCCTTTGGGGGATGTGCTGGCCCAGATAGGCGGGCCGTTCTTCGACGTAATGGTGTTGCTTCCGCCCGGGGCTAGCCCACATGGCTTCGAGGTAAGGCCTTCTCAAATCGAGGAGCTTTCCGGGGCTCGGTTACTAGTGGTCGTCGGCAGCGGAATGGATGCGTGGGCCAAGAAGGCGGCGCGATCGCTGCAGAGCGATTCCCTGTCGGTGCTTTCCTTCGTGCAAGTGGTGGCGGCGCAGAACAGGGCTCTCCTGCGGCATACCCTGGATGATCCCCATATCTGGCTCGATCCGGTCTTGATGGACGCACTGATCGAGGTGCTTGCCGATTCCCTTAGCGCCTTGCGACCCGATGTGGCCGACTCGATCGCGGCGAGGGCAATGGCTCTCCGGGGTCAACTGAAGGATCTAGATCGGTGGTTCAGAGAGCGGATCGCCGGTGCCCGCCGGAAGGCCTTCGTGAGCCTCCATGCAGCCTTCGCTCACCTGGCTGCCCGCTATGGTCTTTCGTACAAGGCGGCTTACAAGGCTCACATGGAAGAGCCCGGACCGCGGGAGATGGAGGATGTGCTCTCTTTCATGCGCAAGAACGACATCCGGGTCGTCTTTACGCAACCCCAGATCCCAGCCTCAAAGCTGAAATGGATCACCGACTACGCGAAGGCTCGAATCGAGGTACTGGATCCGATCGGAGGACCCGGCCGGGACGGCTTCGATTCATACTTGGCTATGATGCGAAGCAACCTGGAGGCGATAGCGCGCTCGTTGGAGGAAGAATGATCCTGGCCTCGAGCGTTGTGAGAGAGCGCATGCATGGGCGCCTCTACGATGGCCAGAGAGTCGCTGCGGCCGGGCCGAGGGCAGTGGCACATCAGGCAGGGCCGAGTAAGGACAGTCGCTAAGGAGTGTGCTCTATGGGCAACCGGTCTAGCGAGGGAACCTCGAGGCCACACAGTGAAGTTGGACGTGGCCAAGGGGTCTCCCAAGGAAAGAGCTCCGGGCCTGTGGACCTCAAGGTGACCTTCGACGAAATCCTCGACGGTATTGGCCATGGGCCGGGGCCGGACCCCGCTATCTCGATTCGGCAGATGTCCTTCCGTTACCCAAACGGTGTCCAGGCCCTGGATCGAGTGAACCTGCATGTCTCTCGTGGTGCGACCCTGGGAATCATCGGACCCAATGGGGGCGGGAAGACCACTCTCCTTAAGATACTTCTGGGGCTGCTCACAGGCTACACGGGGGAAGTGGAGGTCTTCGGGATGCCGCCTCAAAGGGCTAGGGCCAGGGGTGACATCGTCTCCTGGGTGCCTCAGCAATCGGCCTTGAACATAGAATTCCCTGTCAGTGTGCGTGAGGTCGTCGAGATGGGGCTAGCGGGCAAACGGGGCATCTTCGGGAAGCCCGCTAGGGAGGATATTGCGTACATTGACCGTCTTCTCGACACCCTGGACATTGCGCACCTTGCAGACCGCCCGATTGGGGCCCTTTCGGGAGGCCAGCGGCAGCGGGTTCTCATAGCCCGGGCTCTGGTCTCCAGTCCGCGGCTGCTGATGCTGGATGAGCCGGCCACTGGGGTTGATGCAACGGGTCGGAGGCTATTGAGGGAGCTGCTAGCGGAGGTCAAGCGGAGCTTCGAGGTCACGCTTGTGATTGTTTCTCACGATCTGGGGTTGCTTCTTGCCTTTACTCGGCGGGTGGCATGCTTAAACCGCGTGCTCCACTTCCATGACGCGCCCGAGATGCCCGAGGCTGAGGCGGAGCGCTACGCGTGTGATCTTGATGGCATTCTGCCGGCTGCCTGCAGTCACGAGGCAGGCGGGGAGGGCGGCTCTGCGCAGACTGATCCAGATTAGGATGGGCGCCATGAGCGCTACCGGCAGAGCGTGCCAATAGAAGCTGTTTTTCTGCGGCTCAGCCGGCGCAAACGGGACTAGGAGAAACAGGGATGTCACTTTGGGAGCGGTTCGTCGCGTTTCCGTTCTACCAGCACGCGCTGGCTGCGGGGGTGGGTATAGCAGTCGCCTGTGCGCTCCTTAGCGTCTTCGTGGTGAATAGGAAAATGGCCTTTGTGGGCCATGGCATAAGCCATGCGGCCTTCGGTGGGGTGGGTGCTGCACTCTTGGCTGAGTTGGCCGTGCCCCAGCTGGCATCTCCGCTGGCCCGTTGGGCCGTGATCGCAGGCTTCTGTGTTCTGGCCGCCCTGGCCATTGGCCGGATGGGTCAGGGACGCAGCATCGGGCACGACTCGGCGATCGGTATCGTTCTCTCGCTTGCTATGGCAGTGGGTGTGCTGCTCATTGACGTTCGCTCCGAGGTCCTGCAGAAGTTGGCGGCCAGAGGTATGAACGTCGATGCGATCCGAACTGCTGCGCCCTCGTTCCACGACTTGCTGTTTGGCAACATACTGAGCGTTTCCACAGCAGAGACTTGGGTTGCCGTTGCTTTGGGGTTGTTGGTTGCTGCCCTCGTGGCGCTTGTCTTTCGTGCCCTCGTATTCTGGGCCGTCGACGAAGAGGCTGCCGCAGCTTTCGGGGTTCCGACTTCGACGATCCACTACGGTCTGCTGGTTGCTTTGGGGCTGACAATTGCTGCTGCTATGCGCCTGGTGGGCGTGATCCTGGCTGGCGCACTGCTGATCCTACCCGGAACGATTGCTGGGCTTTGGTCACGGCGCATCAGAGTCGTGCTTGTTCTGGCGCCGCTGCTAAGCGCAAGCGCGGTGGTCGTGGGCCTCGTGGTCTCGATGATTGCAGGAGTGCTCAGTACCGGGCCCTTGATTGTGCTTGTTCTCTCTGTCCTGTTCTTCTTGACGTGGTTCCTGAGGGGGCGCAGAGGATAGGCAAACCTTCGGGTATCTTTGCCGGGGGCGCGAGCGGAGTTCTGTTGGCCGGCTTCTTGCGTGGAATCTCGGCTCTTTGGATCTTCCCTGGGACGCCTAAGACGACCTCCTGGCCCTTTCCCGCCTGCATTGGGGGCAGATGCCGATATACTGCATGACGTGGCCGGTCAGCTCGAAGCCCGTTGAGCTCATCATTCTGGCCGAGAGGTCTTCCCAGTTGTCGCGCACCAGACAGCCATCGGTTTCCTCGATGCGTCCGCAGACTTCACAGACGATGTGGTGATGGTGCTCGGTATTGGGCTTGGTACAAACGCCCACTCGGAGCGCTCTACCCGGCAAGTGGGTAGCAACCAGGATCCCCGCTTCAAGCAACCGCTCGAGGTTGCGGTAAACGGTCACCCTGTCTATTCCCTGCCCCCTTGCTTGCAGGGCCTGAACGATCTCATCGGCGCTCATGTGCCTGCCATGCTCAGTGAGGAGATCGAGAAGCGAAAGCCTTGCTGGCGTGACCTTCAGACCAGCGTTCCGAAGAAGACTGACGTGGCGGGCAGTCTGTGATTCCACGGCGTGTCCCTCAACTGTTGGTAGAATAGGAATAGATTGAACTGATAACGCATGCGAAGTCTATGTGGCTTGTGAGAACCTGTCAAGTGGGTGAATGAGGGGTATTCTCACACCGTGCGGGTGGCTTGCTGCGGGGCATGTGGTGACCTTGTTGCGGATCTACCTGGCAGCCCTCGCACCGTGCCTTTGGCCCTCCTGCTGCGCTTCAGCGGCCACTTGCCGGGCGAGAATAGGATCCGTGGCTCCCCGCCTGGATACGGTATAATAGTTTGGTTCCCAGTCCGCGCGCGGACTGACCTTTGCTGGCGAACTCGATTGGCCCTTCAAACTAGGGAGTTTCAGCATGAGCAGAAGCAACTTGCATTGTGGCCTTCATTGGCCCCTACGGCACTTGGGCCTGGCTGCGGTGTTAGCAGGGGCGTGGTTTCTGGCCCTTTCGGTGTTGGCTGGGGCTGAGACATTACCTGCACCCCAGGATCGGTGTCCTATCACCGGAAGGTTTCCTGTAAGGATCGTTGCCGACGATTACAGCGACCTTCTAAGTCTCATCCAGAGTCGAATCGATATCGATGGCGTTTCAGGGCTGACAGTCCGGGCCTACGTGGACGACGAGGAGTTCCAGTGGCTGAAGGAGTGCGGCTACCGGGTGACGCCGATTCCAAATGAGGCTAGGCGGGCCTACCTAGAGATGATGAGCCGCCCGGGAAGGGAGGACTACCACACGTACGAGTCCCTCACTGCCGAGCTGCAGCAGATTGCCCAGGACTACCCTGACATAGCCCAGCTGTTCTCCATTGGGCAGTCGGTCGAAGGAAGAGAGCTGTGGGTGATGAAGATCTCTGACAATGTCCAGATAGACGAGCCAGAGCCCGAGTTCAAGTTCAGCTCGACCATGCACGGTGATGAGCCCGTCGGAATGGAGCTGTGTGTGTATCTGATCCGTCTTCTCGTGCAGAACTACGGGGTTGACCCCGAGATAACCGATCTTGTGAATGACTTGGAGATCTGGATTTGTCCGCTTCACAACCCCGACGGGTATGTGCACGGCACGAGGTACAACGCTGACGGCTATGACCTGAATCGCTCTTTCCCAGATCCTGTCACAGATCCGAATGACGACCCTACGGGTCGCCCCCCCGAAGTTCAGCACATGATGTACTTCCAGTATGACCACAACTTCCTGCTGGGAGCCAACTATCATACTGGTGCCCTGGTTGTGAACTATCCGTGGGACTGTATGGCGGATTATACGCCGGACGACACGATGATCCGAAACCTCTCCCTCGGATACTCCTATAGGAATCCGCCTATGTGGAACAACCCGGAGTTCGAGCACGGGGTTACGATCGGCTGGCAGTGGTACATCATACACGGTGGCATGCAGGACTGGGCCTACAACTGGCGCAACGAAGTGCACGTAACGATCGAAGTTTCGAACAACAAATGGCCTCCCTCGAGTCAGCTGCCGCAGCTATGGGATGACAATCGGGAAGCGATGCTATGGTACATGGGCCAAGCCAGGATAGGCGTAGAAGGCTTTGTCACGGATGCAATCGACGGCTCGCCGATCAAGGCCACGGTCGATGTCCTTGAGATCGGCAAACCGGTTTGGGGTGAGCCCACATACGGCTACTATCACAGGCTCCTCGAGCCAGGCACCTATACTCTGGAGTTCTCGGCGTTCGGCTATGAAACCCAGACGGTGCCCGGGGTGACAGTGGAAGAAGGCGACGCCACCGAGTTGAACGTGCAGATGGAGCGGGTGGCGGGGTTCACCGTGTCAGGTACGGTGGTGGACCAAGAGAGCGGTGCGCCTCTGGCTGCTGAGGTGGCTGCGTACAGGCACGATACGGGTGAGTTCTTCAGGAACGTTTCCGCAGACCCGGTGACGGGGCACTATGAGATGGAAGTCCCGGCTTGGGAGTACGACTTCGTGGCGAGTGCAGATCAATACGTGCCAGTCACCGAGACAAGAAATGTCACTGGGCCGCTAACCCTGGACTTCCAGCTACTGAGGGCCCGGGGGGAGGTGTTGCTGGTGGAGGACAACAACCCTGGGACCCCTATGGCAGAGGCGCTCGCGGAGATCGGCTATCTTGTGACCGAGGAGGCAGCTACTGCCACCGATCCCGATACATGGGGTGACTACGACTTGGTGATCTGGAGTGCTGGTTCGTACAAGAATCCTGTGCAGTCTGAGTGGATGAGGGATGCGCTGGAGGATTTCGTCGCCGCGGGGAATCATCTGCTGGTAGAGGGTGGTGAAATAGGGTACGACGCCACGCACACGCCTGGTTACCCGAGCTTCGCGGGGAACGTGCTGCACGTCTCTCAATTCCACGCGGATGACGCTGGCCAATTGGAACTGCGTCCCGGACAGGAAGATCATCCGCTCGTGACCACACCAAATTCGCTTCCTTCAACGCTTGGTATAGATTACGACTACTTCGCGGATGAGGATGCTGTTACGCCCACCGATGAGGCCACGTTGATATACGGCACCCACGACTACCCAACGGATGCCGGGCTGCTGGTCTACGACGGCCCCTCTACCGGCGAAGGACAGATCGTCTATTTCGCATTCGACTATGCAGCGCTCTCCTCTCAGTCGGACGCCCGTGACCTCCTCGAGAATGCGCTCGAGTACTTGGGTGCGGCCGGTGCGCAAGCGACCGAGGAAGACATGGGGGTAGTGCTCGCACTCAGGCTGGGGCAGCCACATCCGAGCCCGTGCCACGGGCGAGCGGCCTTCTCTGTCCTAGTTCCGGATGGGGCCGAGGCGAAGATCAGCATCTATGATAGCCAAGGCCGCTCGGTCACTACGCTTGCTCGCGGGCTTGATGCGGGTTTCCACTTCGTGCAGTGGGATGGCACCGACCTACACGGAACGCCTGTGAGCTCGGGCGTTTACTATGTTCGGGTCTCGGCGACCGACGGCAGCAGCGCGGCGAGGAGACTGGTCCTAGCAAGGTAAGGTGGGCACTTGGAGATATCGTCGCTGTGCAAGGAGCGGCGGCGCACGGCTTCTGCCGTGTGCCGCCGCTCGTATGAGCACCTATCTGGACTCGGGTCCTACGAGCTCCCACGCAGTGCGCAGGTACACCCTTGCCACTTTGAGAATCGCCTGGAGTGACACCCGTTCCTCCGGCACGTGGCTGAGATCCAGCCGACCGGGCCCATAAGCGAGACCGGGAGTACCGTGTGCGACGAAGAAGCGGGTCTCGAGGACTCCGGGGCAAAGTGAGAACCTGGGTGTTGAACCTTCCACCAGCTTCACCGCTTTCTGCAGGGCCGTCGCGAGTCTCGAACCTGGTGGCGTAAGTGACGCCTCTCCTTTCTGGAGCCATTCAACATCCAGCTTCCAGCCGGCCTTGCGAAAGCGTTTGAAAACCGCTTCTAGTTCCTTCAACACCTCGTTGCCGTCTTCCATGGGGTGATAGCGCCGATCAATGGAGAAGCTGACGCTCTCTGGTACCACGTTGAAGTTCGTGCCGCCGCGGCAGATCCCCCCGATCAGGAGCACGGAATCCGGCTCACCGTCTTCTTCACCCGGCTGCCCCGCTGTGCCGGCGGATCCTGCATTCGATGTCCCCACTATGCTGCCGGAGCCTGGGGCAGCTCCGGAACTAGGCGTATCCAGGGGAGGCTCCATTGCGAAGTGTCTGGCCTCGATCTGGGAGCGCAACTCTTCGAGCATCGCAGCTAGCTCCACCATCCCGGTAAAGGCGTTCTTGCCGTGGTGCTTGACGGCCACATGTGCCATCTTGCCGTGGACGGTCAGCATGAGCGAATAGGCACCGCGGTTGCCATTCCACACTTCGCCGCCGGTCGGTTCTGGCGTCAGCATGCCGATGCTTCCCTGGGGTAGCACGCCAGCCTTGAATAGGTATCCCGTGCCTGCCTGTCCTCCCGTTTCTTCGTCGGGGACTATGGATAGCATCACTCGGCCCCTTAGGTGAGGTGCTAGGCGGCGTAGCTCCTTCAGGGCCAGGAGCATCGAAACCAAGCCGCCCTTCATGTCGGCAGTGCCCCGGCCCCAGGCCTCATCTCCTTCCAGGTGAAGGTGGAACATGCGGGCGCTTTCCCCCGGGACGACATCGTAGTGGCCGTGGAAGTGCAGTATCGGAGCATCGGGATCCGGCGACCCAAGGGATGCCACTATGGACGGTCTCGGGAGGTTTGGGGGTAGGCCGAGATCCCGAAGCTCTTTGGCTGGTACCTCCACGATCTGCGATTCCAGCCCCATCTCGGCCAGGCGCTCCCTCAACAGGAGGACACACTCTAGGTAGTTGGATCCGGGCGGGTTCTCGGTTCTAACCTCTATGAGCTCTTCCAGTAGTTCTTCGGCCGCAGGCAGCGCCTCCGATATGGCCTCTTCGGCCTCCAAAAGGGGCTTGTCCTCCGTGAAATCAGCCACGGCCTGCACTTCCTTTCGGTAGGTCTCAGTTGATCACGAGCCCGCCATCGATGGTTATACACTGTCCCGTAATGTAGCTCGAGGCGTCGCTGGCAAGGAAGCAAACGAGATCGGCCACTTCTTCGGGTTTGCCTCCACGCCCCAGGGGTATGTTCTTCAAGAACGCCTCTCGGGCTTTTTCGGGAAGCTTGCGAGTCATCTCGGTCTCGATGAAGCCGGGTGCAATGGCGTTTACGCGTATCCCCCGGGGGGCGAGCTCCTTGGCTGCGGTTCGGGTGAGTGCGATGACTCCCGCCTTGGAAGCCGAATAGTTGGCCTGTCCGA
>CAYMBA010000074.1:0-11819 GCA_964388535.1 uncultured bacterium
C
Source organism: uncultured bacterium (assembly GCA_964388535.1). Classification (GTDB taxonomy): domain Bacteria; phylum Eisenbacteria; class RBG-16-71-46; order CAIMUX01; family WJJG01; genus CAYMBA01. The sequence goes on from CAYMBA010000074.1 coordinate 2, forward strand.
GCGGCCTGCCCCGGCGGGGACCACCTCCTTCCACCAGATGGGAAAGGCCGCGGGATAGGTCTTGAAGGTCACCGTATCTCCTGCCTGCCAGCTCCCGCCCCAGGCATCGCTCGTAATGGTGAAGTAAGGCTCGCCGGTATTTGGGTTGATCGGGCTGAAATCGCTCGAGATGTTCCCCGTCCCGACGTTGCCCTCGTAGGTCCCGGAGCAGGAGAAGTTCTGGCTGTCACTGAATGTGATGGTCCATTCGTCGTAGACCGTGCCCCGGTTGTTCTCGGTGAGCTTCGTGTCGTCGAAAGTGCCGTTTGTGGAGCTCACGGCAACATCTGCATGCGAGGGTTGGATATCCCCAGCCTCGATGCAGACGCCGACGTAGGTGTTTGCGGCTGAGTAGTCGTGGGCCACCTGGTTCTGAAGCTTGATCGTGGCGACGTTCCCGGAGAAGCTGTAGCAGCGCTCGGTGTAGTCGCAGGTGATGTCTGTGCCGTTGTCAGGAGGCGTGTCGAAGGTGAGGGAGATATCCCCTGTCTCGTAGTCGATAGAACCTGAGGAGATATGGGGCCCGGTGATGTTGCCGTCCCCGTCGTCCTGCCCCTCGTAGTCGGTCCCGCCGATGGTGTAGTGCACGGTGACGGTGTTTTCCTTCACGGGGGGATGCTCCAGGGTGTCACTGAAGGAAGTGGTAGAACCATCTCCGGTCCCGATCACCTCGCCCGTGTACTGGTTATTGGCCGTCTTGGGGAAGTCGGTGTTCGTGTCGTCCGTGATCACCAGGGTGCGGTCGTTGGGGATGGCGTAATCGTTGGACTCGAAGAGCACCTGGATCTGGGTAGCACCAGCGGAGACATCAGCGTTTAACTGCCCCCCACCGAGCCATTCGGTGTCCGCTCCGAGGTCCCCCTGGGTGTCGGTCTGCGTCCCCTGGGCGATGTAGAAGCGGTCATCGCCGTTGGAGGGCTTGATGATGCAGAGCAGGAGCCCGTAGGCCACATCATCGTCGGGGTTGACGTTGCACCAGAACTCCTTGCGGTAGCGGGTTACACCGTTCTGCCTTTCGGACTTCGTGACCCGGGGGAAGAGGTTGTGCTTGACGTTATTGGGGACCTCCACATAGGACATCCGCCCCCCGTTGGAGGGCGTATCGGTGACGGTCTCGGACTTCCTGAACTTCACATCGCTCTCAGTTACGGCCATCGTTCATCCCTCCTTCCACCTTGCGGGTCCAGTAAAACTGCACCTTGGCCTGGACCACGTAATCGAAAAGGTCGTGTAGCCGGTTGGCCGTGCGGTGAAGGGCTATCGTCCAGATCATCCACGAGGCCGCAGGATGGACGAACCTCGCCAGAGCCCAAAGCCCCGCCACCAGAGCGGCGGCCCACACCGAGAGGCAGTACTTGCACTCGAGCAGCCGCTTGAAAAAGACCGAGCGGCGCTTGAGCCAGTCCCTGGGGCCGCGGAGAATTTCCGCCCCGTAGAGAAGCTCGACCAGCCCCTCAACCGCTATGGCCAGGACTATAAGCTCCTGTAGTTGCACCGCGTGCACCTCCAGCGCTGCTGCCCGCCACAGCAACCTTCCTTCACCATCATCGCCCCGCAGTTGGGGCACTTGCGGGCCTCGATCCCCTCGACACTGGCCTTCTGCTCCATCGGGGGAGAGACCCTGCGAGGTGCCAGAGCGGGCCTCCACAACTGGGACCAGTTGAGAAAAGTGCTGAAGGGCTTCGGCTCTTCGTATTCCATGATCACCTTGAGCACGTTGTGAGAGTCATCGAGCACGAAGATGTAAGTACACCCCTCGGCTGGAATCTTGAGCTCTTCCATCAGAAACCTCCCCGCACTTTGTCTTTCACCCACTCCCAGAGCTTTTTCGCCCCGAGGTACAGGACCCCGATGCCCCAGAAGGCCGTGCCCAGGGCCAGCAAAAACCACCACTTCTGGGAGTAGGTCTCGATGTCCCTGTCAAAGCTCAGCACCGTGGCCGTGATCACGGCACCGAGCATCAAGTAGGGGATCAAAAAGGCAAGCCACAGCATCCCTAAACCTCCATCAGTTTGATGCGCCCGTAGTAGTAGTCCCCGTCCTGGGCGTTGGAACGGGGAAGGAGCGGTTCCATCTCGAGGACTGGGGGGTCCTCGTGTCGGAACCGGACGGTGAGGCTTTGCTCCTCACCATCAGGACCGTAAAGCAACGTGTAAGTGGCCCCAGGCTCCGAGGCCATCTGCCGCAAGGTCTTCACCTGCTCCCTCGTGAGCCAGCCCTGGTTCTCGTAGGCCACCAGATCCACGGGTCTGCCGCCTGACACTTGGTCCTCCCAAACCACCAGGCGCCCCCCGAGGGTGCGTTCGGTCTCGGAGACCACGGGGGTCCAGTTGAGCTCTCCCTCCCAGACCATTCCCTTTGGCAGCTCGAGCTCACCGAGCTTGATCATCTGTTCATCCCCACGAGCCTCTGCCTCTCGAGGACCCGCTCGAACTCCCTGAGCACATCCGAAGCCGCGAGCCCCTTCAGCTCGGCGCCTCCGATGGAAATCTCGAACCTCTTCACTTCGCCCTCACCCACCAGGCCACCAGCCTGAAGGGTCGGCACGGGCAGGCGAGGGACGGCCACAGACCGGTTCAGGGCCTCGAGGCTGCGCAGCCCGAGAGCCCTCACGACCTCCTTCCTCAGCACGAACTCCCCGGGCTCAAGCAACACAGGCACCCGGTCTCCGCCCCCGTAGCCGGGGATGAAGCCACCCGACTGATATCCGACCAAACCCCCCTGGCGCATCCCCTCGGGCTTGACCTGGGAGGTCTTCTGCATCAGCTCGAGCACCTTATGGAGCTTCTTCAGGGTCTCCTCCAAGGCCTCGTTGAGCTCCTCGGCGGGCCTCTTCAGGTCGGCCTCGGAGGCCTTTTTGACAGCCTCCTTGAGCTCCTCCGCCTTCTTCGCCCCCTCGTCCAGGCGGACCTTGACGACGCTGAAGTTGCCCGCCGTCTCCTTGACCTGCCTGCGAGTTTCCGCCCACGCCTGAAGGTTCCTCTGGGCCTCCTCCTCGGCCTCCTTGATATAGCGGGCGTACTGCTCGGCGGTAAGGGTCATCAGCTCGTAGGTGTCGCCCACGGGCACCCAGACCTGGTAGGTCTTCTGGCCCTCGAGGCGAAGCTTCGAGGCCTCCTCCGCACTTTGACGCAGCCTATCGGCCACATCCTTCGCTATCCGGCTCAGCTCTTCGCCGAGTAGCCCCAGGCGGGCCCATTCGGGGCCTATGCGATCCAGTTCCAGCCTGATGCTGGCTATCTCGACCCCGACGTTTTCGATGCCCTCGAGGATCTCAGGCTTCAGGCCGTAGTAGCCGAGGGTGAAGAACTTGATCAGGGTATCGACGGCGATAGCCACGGCGTGGGCGAAGGCGGTGAACCCCTGGGCCATCGCCAAAACGGCGCTCGTCACCGCCACTGAGGCCGCAGGCATGTTGGACAGCAGCTCGAAGAGCTTGCCGATGCCCTCAATGAGGGTCGGAAGCACTCCCTTAAGCACCCCTCCTATCTCCCTTGCCCAGGCCTGAAAGTCGCCGCGCTTACGCAGCTCCCCGACGTAATCCACCACGGCCTTGAGCGACGTCTTTATGCCCTCAAAGACGCCCGACTCAGCCACCGCCACCTGGAACTCCCACCACAGCGACTTCAGCAGGGCTATCATCCCCTCGTACTGGGTTTCGGCACGCTTCATCGCGTCGGGGAATCGCTTGGCCCAGATCTCAAGCAGCGCCTTGCGGATCTCCGCGGCGTCGTTCTTGACCGTCTTGACCAGCTCTCCGCTTCGGAGCGTCGCCTCCTTGGTCGTGCGGCGAATCTCCACACCCAGGCGTCTCAACACCTCCGTCTCGAAGGAGATCATCGCCGCGGCCACGTCCTCGATCTTGCGGTTGAAGACGTAGGCCACGTTGCCGATCGTCTCCATCATGTCCCTGGTCACGTCGATCCCGACGGAGCGCAACATGATGAAGGACCTGATGACCTCCTGGGTGGTGAAGGGCGTGCGGGCGGCGAACTCGCGGACCCAGCGGAGGGTTTCCTCTGCGAGCTGGGCGTTTCCGCCGAGAACGGCCTCGAGTTGTGTGCGGAACCTCTCGAGCTCGGCCCCTGCCTCCACAAATCCCCGGGCCATGTCGAAGATCTTGTAAGCCCCCAGCACCGCCACGGCCCCTGCCACGGCCGTCTTCAGGCTGAAGAAGCTACGGGAGAGGCCCCTGACGCCCTTATCGAGGGCGCCGAAGGCGCGGTTCACCTTGAGGCTGACCTTATGGATCCTGGTGAAACCCTGGGTCGCCTCTTTGGCCAGTTCACGGATCTTTATCTGGGCGTCCCGAGTATCGGCAATGATCTCGATGCTCAGCTTCGTCGCCATCTGAGGAACCTCTCCAGGTCGTCCTTACCTCCCCACATCGCCAGGCGCATGAGCAGCACCAGCTCCCTCTGCTCCTCCAGGTACTGCCTGGTGGTGATCTCCAGGGCCCTTCTGAACCATCCCCAGCCGTAGCCCATCACCTGCGGGTGGCCGTGCCTCTGGAGCCAGAGGACGGCTTCGAGGAGGCCTCCACCACCTCGGACGTCTTTCGGATCGCCGCCAGCTCCACCGGTAAGGTCCTGAAAAAACTGGCGTTGACCTCCCGGAGAGCTGCCACAAGGTCGCTATACGCGTTCACCCCCTGGCAGAGCTCTTTGACCGTCGTCCCCTCCGGGACCTCGCAAGCCATCTCGAGCAGCCTGAGCATCGCCCTGGGATGCCCGAGGGTGGCCGCCGCCAGAAGCTCGAACCCCTGCGGGTCCTCGTAGAGCTCGAGGATCTGCTCCACGGTGAGCTCCCTGACGGTGACTTTTTTGCCCTCTACTTCAACGGCCTTCTGCTTCCGCATCGCTTAATCCCTCGGGATCAGGCGGAAGTAGGGCTCATCGGGGTGGTCCTGCTCGTCCTTGATGATGGCGCCCTCTATGGTCATCTGGGCCCAGTCGTCGCTGATGAACCCGATCTCCCCGGAAGGCCAGAGCCTCACCTTCCAGATCTCCACCTCGTGCTTGGGGCCCTGCTGATCGTCAGCGGGGATAAAACGCAGAAACCCTACGGTCTCAGCATTTTTGAGCCCCCGGACCGTGTTCAGGTCGAGGCTCGAGTAGTCGTAACTGACCTTCAGGGTCTGGCCATCGGTGATGGCCCCATCGGGGACGATGTAGATGCGGCCGGTCTCCGCATCGACGCGGTAGTCCTCGTCGACGTTGTAGGTGACTGTTCCATCCTCATTGGTCACCACGACGTTGGAGATCTTGCGGTGCTCGAGCTTGATCCAGCGGTTGAGGCGCGCCGTGATGGTCTCATCAGTCACGGAACCGGAGGACTGTGTGAGAGTCCCCTGCTCGCCTAAAAAGGCCAAAAGCAGGTTCTCCGTGACGAACTCCTCCAAGGTGAACTTCACCGTGGCGTTTACTCCGGTGATCAGCTCGGTGTCCTTTTCGCTCAACCCGGAAAGGGAGCTGCGGTGCTCCTTGGTCTCGACCTCAACCGAAATGGAAAAGTCCGGGCAGTTGCCCAGGTGAAGCTCGCCGGTGGAGTTGCCGTCCGAATCGAAGCGATCGAAGTACAGGGCGCCCTTGCCGAGGAAGTAGTTTTCAGGACTTGGCGTGTAGGCCATCTCCTTCACCTCCTTTGCTCAACGCTTTTGAGCGATACCTCTATCCGCCCGGTCCAGACGGGGTAGGGGGCCGGAAAGTCCGGCTCGAACCCCAGGACCTCTATGGGGAGGTCCTCGATCTGACAGACCCGATCCCGGACCAGGGCGGCAAAATCCTCGAGCTCGGCCACTCCGGCATACTCGCGGTTGCCGTGCTCGTCCTCCTCCCGCCCTTCGTAGGTGATGCCCACAAAGAGCGTTACGGTGCTATCGACGAACCGCCGGAGGTTCCGCTCGGCGTAGCTCGAGCGATAAGTGATGGCGATCAGCGGGTAGTCCGCCGCCTCAGGAGGGGCGTTGAGATCGAGCCCCAGGTAGACCCTGTGCCTGCGGCCATAGCGCTGCAGGCAGTAGTCGATCAGCTCGTCGTCGCTCTGCAGGGCCTCTTTGATCTTCCGCAGGGCCTCGGTCACCGTCATCTCGTCTTCCACCAATCCCTGGCGTATCGCTCACCGCGGACCGCCTTGTCGAAGAGCCACTCGATGTTGGACTCGATCCGGGGACGCTGACGCCTGAGGAACGGGTCGATGGGCCTCGAAGGGGCCCTGAGCACCGTGCCGACCCTGACCAGGACGCCTTCCCTGGCCATCTTCTCGCGCCAGATCCGCTTCTGGCGCGGACTTATCATCTTCCACTGGCGCCGCTTGGCCGCGAGGTACCGGGCGACCCTCTTCCTCTGGGCCTTGAGCGTCACCACTTCGGTCCAGCCCCGCACGAAGCGTTCAGAGCCCGCGATGATGGTCTTCGACAGCGGCTTGACCTTCACGGTGGCATCGGGGTTGAACACGCCGACCTCGAGCCTCATGCCGTCAGGCCCACGGCCTACGCCATAGCGCACGAACCGCGAAAACCAGATCCCCGGCGGTCCGGACTTCCGGTACTTCCTGAGCGCCCGGGTGTAGGGATGAATGGGAGGCCATCCCATCGCGTTCTGCCGGATGGCATCGGACATCTCCTGCTTGAGACGATAGCCTTCGGACTTCATGGCCCGCTCCAGGGCCCGCTCGACCCGGGGGCCGAGCCCTTCGGTCCAGCGCTTGATCTCCTTCACAGGTGCCTTCACGGCGATCATGGCATCGGCCTCAAGCGTCGATAACAGGTGAGCCGATAAAGCCCCCAGTCCTCGACGCGTTCGTCGACCTCCCACTCATTCCCCTCCGGGTCCTCGATGACGTCGTGCGGCTGCGGAGGGGCGAGCTCCCCGAGGTCTTCCTTCGCCAGATAGAACTCCCTGACCTCCCGAACCGCATCCGCCACTCCGTCCCAGTCATCCAGGGCCCTCTCCATCCAGACGGCCTCGACCACGATCTCTTTGGTGCCCCGCCGGTAGCGGACCTCCTCACCCAGTTCGAAAAGCAGGGCTTGGAGGTCCGCCCGGATGACTTCACGAAGGTCCATCAGTTCTTGGGTGGAATTTTGACCTCGATGGTCGCCGTCTGACCGGCGGCCACCTCTCCGCGAGCGTATCCGAAGAGCACGCCCGAACTCTTCTTGGACAGCGGGGGATCGTCACCCTCGACGTAGTAAATCTTGTCACCCCAAGCTATGGCGCTGTCGCCTGAGTCATCCACCGCCTTGACGCTCAATTCATATCTACCCGGTCCCGTATCGACTAAAACCCATCCGTCTTCGCTGTCTGAAATGGCAACACCAACGTTTTCGTTGACACATACAGGATCCCCGCTGGAGGCGTCAGAAACAGGAAACGGCTCAATTCGTCCTTCATAGCGTTTGTTCTTGGCCATCTCGTTCCCTCCTTTCTTGGGTTAAGGGGGGCCGAAGCCCCCCTCGTCGTCGTTAGGCGCCGGGGTTCTTGAAGAGCCCGCGCCAGTCTATGGCCTTGGCCCCGAAATCCAGCCGCACCTTGAAGCGCATTCCGTCCACCTCGAAGCCACGCTCGGTCTCGAGCTGCGGGGTCTCGTTGCCGTCCAGGAAGGCCACCTCAATGGTGTCGATCACGTTGGGATCAGCGGCCATGTACCAGGCGGTGTCACTGCCTCCGCCGGCGGCCCCGAGGCAGGCGTCGACCACGGGCTCAGCCAGGTCCTGGAAGGGGTTGAAGACCTTGGAGCTCTTGTTGTCGACGGGAAGGGCCGTGGACTTGAGCCACTTCAGCGCGGTGGTCTTCAACGCAGGCGGAACGATCAGGAACCTGGGGGCGATACCGAGGACCGCCTCGCCCGAGGCATCCTTCTGCTCCATCATCAGCTTGAGGGCCTCGTTGAGGGTATCCTCCCCGATGGCACCCGCAGTGCCCAGGTTGTTGTGGTCGGAGCAGAAGAGCGTCTTGCCGTCGGCCATCGTGGGGTTGTCCTTCAGGATCGCGTACACCGTCTCGTTCACCGTCCGTTTCGCAGCGGCACCGAAGAGCCTGGGGATGCGCTGGAAGGCATCGAGATCGTCGTTGATGATCGCCTGCCGCGTGATGGAGAAGATCGCCCCGTAGGTGCCGATGGCATAGCTCTCGCCGGCCTCGCTGAAGGTGATGTGCTTGTACTCGCCGCCCTCAGGCACCTCGATGAGCTTGGGCGCCGAGCTGAACCACACGCGCCACATGGCCTTGAAGTCCGAGGCCGAAGCCTTCCGGGTCCAGAGCTGGTAGGTCGTGGGGACCTCGGTGTAGGCGTCCACGAGCTGCTTCTGGACCACGTTCTGGAGGATGATGGGGAAGTCGCTCGAAGTGTGGGTGAAGGCGCGATGCACTATCGCCATCCGGTCGCCCACCAGGGGTACGTTGGCCCTGCGGAGGCACTCCTTGGCGAGCTCGAAAAGCGTCATGCCGCGCAGGTCCTCCGCCCCCGGGGCAGGCTGCTCGACCCTGGCACCGACCCGCAGAAGCAGCGCATCCTGGGCGGCCCTGGAGAACTTGTCCCGCTCATCCTCGACCACCTGCACACCGACACCGCCCACGGGGGACTTCCTTTCGGCGAGCTTGTCCAGGATCACCTTTCGGGCCTCCTCCACGGAGGTCCCGCTGGTGATCAGCTCGTCCGCGAGCTCCTCAAGGTCGAACTCCCTGCAGAGCCGCATGATCTCGGTCACCCTATCCCTTTCGGCCTTAACGGCGGCCTGGGGATCGGGCACGTCCTTGGGCTCAGGCTCAGGGACCTCAGCCCTCCTGTCGATCTCTTTCTCCTTGGCCATCTTCCGCACCTCCTTTTCCTCGTTGTTGACATGGAGCGAACGCCCGACCCCGACCGTCGCATCTGCCGGGATCGGCGTAAGGGAAATCTCGACCACATCCCACCTGGTGGCTATCCAGGCAGGTCCACGGAAGCCCTCCCACTCCTCGTCCTCCTCGAGGCGTTTCCATTCGTAGACGCGGTAGCCGAAGCTCACACCGCGGAGCAGCCCTTCCTTGACCTCTTTGAAGGCCAGCTCAGCAGCAGGGGTGGACCCAAAGCGAATCCGGGCCCTGCCGCGGCGGCCCTCTTCATCCAGCCACACTCTCACGGGGCGCCCGATGATCTGGTTGGGGTCGTGGTTGCGAAGCACGGAGCCGGCCTTGCGGATCGGCCGCAGGTCCACGGCCTGGGGGACGTGAAGCAGTATCTCGCGGCCGAACCACCTCTCCACGGGCTGCTCGGAGCTGAAGGAGACTTCGATCTCGCGCTTTTCCTCATCGATGGCCCGTTCCTCCAGGGCAGCAAACCGCAGCATCCGGCTCTCGGTGGGAGGTTCCTCGCGGGCCTCGAGACCACCGGCCTTCTCATCCTTGTCGATCAACTGAAGGAGCTTGTCCGCAGCCTCGGCGATCTCCGTGTAGCCCTGCTGGGCCGCCCGCTGCTTGGCGGCGATCACCCCGCGGCGGTAGACCTTGCCGTTCTTGCCGAAGGGGAACTTCCAGTGCTCCTTGGTGTCCTCGGGGGCCTCGGTCTCTATAGCGAGAAACCACTTGCCGTACTCGTCCCAATCAGGGGGATCCCCAAGGATCTTGTTGCCGTCCTCCGCGTCGAAGGACCAGCTCGAGTCCTTATCGACCTTGCCCGCTTCGATGAGGCGGCGGGCGTGAGAGTAGCCTTTACGGTTGAGTTTCACCGCCATCTTTGCCTCCCTCCTTGCCGATCTTCGAGAGATGGTCTTTGACCCACTGCTTGGCCTTTTCCATCGTCCACCCCTTGGCCTTGGCGAAGAGGTAGGTGGTGATCACCTTGCAGTCGACGCAGTATAGGGCCTTTATCCCCTCGCGCTCGCTCAGCGTGATGGTCCGGATCCGGTGGCCCCGATGCTTTCCCTCCTCGCCCGGGACGGGGATGCGGATGTAGTTCTCGGTCTCCTCGGGGCGCGTGAAAAAGACGTCAGCCCTTATCTCCTGCTGGGACGGATCGAGAAGCCCCAGTTCGTTCAGGAAGTCCTTCTCCCGTGCCCGCTGTCTGGCGAGCTCCTCCCAGTCCTTGCCGCGCGCAGCCGCCTCGTCGGCCAGCGTGGTCAGCCCCAGACGGAGCTCTATTGCCTTGGCCTTCGCCTCCTTCTGCGGATCGACCCAGTCGAAGCCCTTGTGGATCCAGCGGTGCGCGAAGTAGGGCGTGAGATCCTGGGGCGGAGGCCCAGGGTTACCTACCTGTTTGTTAAGCATCGCATGGCGGATGAACTCCCGCCACACCGGCCGCAGCACGTAGCGCTCGAGCTCCGCCTGGACCGCCCGGGCCACGTCCCGAAACTCCAGCTCGCTGTGCCGGGCGGAAGAGTAATTGACCTCCGACTTGTCGCCGGCGATCTGCTCGTAGCTCATGCCGAGGCTGCGGGCGATGCCCCGCAGGATCAGCTTCACGAAGTCGTCGAAGGTCTGCCCGGGCCGCTTCGGGTTGATGACCTCGATCTCCTCCCCGGGTTCCAGGAACTCCACCATCCCGGGGGCGATCTCTATGTGCCGGTCGCCCTCCTCTGAGCGCTGGCTGTAGGCGAGGCGACCGTAGACATCGGGGGTCTTGATCACGATGCCGAAGCAGGCGGCCACTTTCGCTGCCACCAGCTCCGCCTCGATCAGTTCGCTCAGGTTCATGGCATAGGGGATGGCGGAGGCGAGAACGGAAACACCCAGGAACTGGCCCGGGCGCGTGAAGTTGCCGTAATGGATCAGATCCTCGGCCGGGATGCGGACCGTCTGGTTCTTGACCCTGACAAGCCACGGATCTTTGGGATGGCCTACGTAGAAGTGATAGGCCACGACGAGCCCCCGCTCCGGGTCTATCTCAACGCCGCCCACGTTCACGTTGCCCTTAGCGGGCTGACCGATGGGGGCGAGGCGGCTGTACTCGAGGATCTCCAGGCACAGGGGCACCGTGCGGCTCTTGTCCACTACCTTGTGGAGGAAGACCCCGCCGTCGAGGATCTTCTTCCTCAGCACCAGCCGCTGGATGTCGCCGAAGTGGTATCGCCGGTGATAGTCGGCCTCCTCCGCCCACAGGGCGAAGACCTTCTCGGCCTTCTCGTTAAAAGCAGCACTTTCTGTCTGGGCCTGGGGGATGCTCCCGGCACCGATCACCCGGTTCACGAACATGTCCACGGCCCCGCGCACGAAGGGGTCGTTGGAATAGAGGTAGTTGGCGCGGGCCATCACGACCTCGCGCTCCATCATGTGGGCATTGGGACCCTGGAGCTGGGTGATCCAGTGGGACTGAAGCCGCTCCTTAGAGGCGGCTTTCATCGTCTGACGCTTGAAGAGCTGCCGGACGATCTCGCGCCGGGCCTTCCACCCTGGGGCTATGGCCCAGAGCAGGTTGTCAAAGAGCTTGGCCAGCGCGCCCATCAGGACCTCACGAAGGTGAAGGGGAGCCGCTTGTAGTAGGTGTGGCCGCTGGCCTCGATGCGACCCCGCAATTCGTCTCTCCAGGCCTTGAGCACTGCTATGTCCGCCTTAGTAAAACGGCGATCCCCGATCTGGTACGACTGCGCACCAGAGAGGATCGCCTGGATGGCGCTCTCCACCTCTGCGAGGAGCTCGACGTCCGTCACACCCGGGGATGTAACGGAAACGGTCGAAAAACTCCAATGAATTTGAGGAATTTCAAGCGTTGGAAGGATTTGAAGAGCTGGAAGATCAGATGGACCGCTCTACGTAACGGCGCAGGTACTCCTCGACGCTTTGGCGGGGGATGAACCATCTGCCGC
>CAYMBA010000075.1:0-11814 GCA_964388535.1 uncultured bacterium
AGAGTGGTTGCACTTGAGAAGGGGTCAACAGTTGAGATCTGGCGTGCAACGGTCCGGCAGCACGGCTATACAAGGATCCCCATCTACGAGGGTCGTCAGGATAGGATTGTAGGGATCGTCAACATTTTCGATCTGCTTTACGACGAGGATCCCAAGAGCACGGTGGACGCGTACGTGCGGAACGTGCCCATCGTTCCCGACTCGAAGCGAATCGATCGTCTACTGGTAGAGATGCAGAAGTCACGCAATCCGATGGTCGTCATAGTGGATGAGTTCGGTTCCTGTTGCGGCATCCTCACGGTCGAGGACATTGTGGAGGAAATCGTCGGTGAGATGGCAGACGAGCACGAGCGCGAGTACCGGAAGATGAGGCGCGTCGCTCCTGGCACCTATCTGGTGGATGCCATGATGGATATCGACGACTTCAACCAGGAGCTGGGTCTTTCGGTACCCAAGGAGCGCTATGACACCGTTGGGGGTTTGATCCTGAAGCGCGCCGGGCGGGTTCCCAAAGCGGGGGAGCGTTTCGTACTGTACGGTATCGAGTTCGAGGTAGTAGAAGCTACCACATATGGGGTAAAGACCCTCAGAGTTACCCTAAGAGGGCCCGAACAAGCGCAGGAGTTTCACACGGACGACTAGATCTGTCCAGACCGTAGCTACCCCGATACCAGCGGCTGCCAAGCGGTTGGCCCGACGCAACCTGCTCACTCCCGTAGTACCAAGGCGAGCAGGGGCTCGCTCCTGGCTCTCTACTTGGGGCCTACTGCATCAGGCCCCTGAACCTGGCGGCCAGCTGTCTGTCATTGAGCGAGAGCAGCAGATCGATCTCACCCTTGTCGATGTAAACTCCCCAACAAGACTCGCAACGATCAATCTTTATGTTGTCGAACTCATGCTCGACCAGGTGTTCCCCGCACTTGGGACAAACCATCCAGAACGACTCGTCCCCAAGCTCCTCGGCCCGCTCGTCTCTCTCCCTGTCCAACTCTCGGCGTCGGGCGTCGATTGAATCCGTTGCCATGTAGGATTCTTCGTCGAACTCCTCGAAAGCGGCTTCCTCTTCGTTGAACTCTGTATCCTCGAAGGGCGGCTCTTCTCCCAAACCGCCGGCCTCCTCGAAATCCTCACTCAAGTCGGGGCCTGCTGGTGTCTCAGGGGCCTCCTCGCGCGTCCCGATTGGACGAGCCTCCAGTTCCTGCCGCAGCCTGCGGACCTCTTCTTCGCGCTCGCGCAACTGCGCTTCCATCTGTTCGATGGTTTCCTTTGCTTTCTCCCGCTCAGACTCTAGGCGTTCGATCTTCTTCTCGAGCTGACGGACAGCCTTCTCGGAAACCTTGGCCGTTGCCCTCTTCGCCGCCGCCTTCTTCCGCGCTGTGCTGCGCACCTTCTTCTTCACGGCCTTCTTCGCAGCCCGAGCCGGGGCCTTCTTCTTCGCCGCTTTCTTCTTGGCGACCTTCTTCTTGCTCGCAGGTTTCTTCTTCACTGTCTTTGTCTTTCGGGTCGACTTCTTCGCTGTCTTCTTGCCTGCCTTCTTCCGGGTCTGCTTGGCTTTCCTTGCGCTCATTTGAACACCTCCGCTGCCCCCGCGGCCTCCGATCCGGCAGTATTCATTCGGCCCAGGAGGCCGCCCAGGAGGGAGAAACGGGGGCTCCCGGTTCCGGCACCTGTCCGGCCCCGGCGCCCGAGTGCATCCCGGAGGGGTGCAGTCCCGGGGGCGTGGCCACCTGTGGTGAAGGCACCTCGGGCTCTGCCGATCGTGCCGGCTTGCAGGCGGCCGAGGGCCCAGGGATGCAAACCTTCCCGGGGATCCTGGCCGAACGCGAGGCGCATCGGCCCGACGGCGGCTTCAGAGAGGACGTCGGAATCCTCTCTAGTGACTTCATAGACGCCAAAGCCGAAGCCGCTGAACGTTCCTATCACTACACCCCATCGGAGAACGTCCTGCCGGTCATCCTCGGGCACCACCAGAGTGAGAGCACCGCTCAAGATCACACCAAGCATGCTTCCGTAGAAGGTGTCACGAAGCAGCACTAGCATGTGGTTGGCTGCCGCGGCGCGGGGTGCTGTGGGCCCCGCAAGCAGCAGAACGCTCAGCATTAGGGCCCTCGCCAGCTTCCAGCCGGGGCAGAGACGATCGAGAGCGGGGGTCTTCCTCCGCAGGCTGCCGGGCGCGCGAGCACCGGCGAGGGAATCATCGACGCCTTCCATCGGGGTGCCTCCCGCATCGACGGCGCGGCCGAGCCGCACCTGGCTAGGGACTGTTCCAAGCCAGCGCATTCTAGGTACAGGACCAATGGGAGTCAACAAAGCCGCCTGGGCGTCATGCGGTGGGTGTTGTGCATACTCTTGTATACTTCCGATGCATCCACGTGTTCACGGCCTCAGCCCAGGTTGCAGCTGGCGTATGAGCAGCCTCCTCTCGAACCTTTGGCTTCACAAGTGGTTGGAGGCCCGCTTGAGGGCTGCTGTTGCCCGTTCCAACTGCCAGAGCACGCCCGCGCAAGACTTGGCCTTGATCCGTCAGGGGCGTAATCGATAATGCAGGAGCTCGACGGATCGCCTACGGTTTGGGGTTGGAGCGAAGGCTCCAGGGATCCAAGAAGACGGAGGCTCCGTGCCCAAACACTTCGTACATCTCCATCTACACACGCAGTACAGCCTCCTGGACGGTGCATGCCGGATCGAGGAGATCGCCGAGCGCGCCTCGGAACTTGGCATGCCAGCGGTGGCCATTACCGATCACGGCAATCTCTTTGGTGCCATAGCCTTCTATAGCTCGCTCTCGCGCAGAGGACTGAAGCCCATACTGGGGATGGAGGCCTACGTCGCGCGGCGCGAGCACACAGATCGGGGCAGTAGGGAAGACGCCAGTCCGTTTCATCTCGTACTACTTGCCGCAAACGAGACAGGTTACAGGAACCTTATTCAGCTTAGTTCCGCGGGTTTCCTTGACGGGTTCTACTACAAGCCCAGAGTGGACAAGCGGCTCTTGGAGAAACATTCCGAAGGCCTGATCGCTCTGAGTGCCTGCTTGCACGGCGAGGTGAGCACACTGGCCCGCGCCGGAAGACTCGAAGAAGCGGAAGCAGCGGCACTTGAGTATGCACGCATATTCGACGGGCGCTTCTATTTGGAACTGCAGGACCACGGCCTTGAGGAAGAGCACCTCAGCAATGAGAGGCTTCTTGAGATCTCGCGCAGGACCGGGATCCCACTGGTTGCGACAAACGACGTGCACTATATGTACCGCCACCATGCGAAGGCGCATGAGGTGCTTCTTTGCATCCAAACGAACAGCACGCTGAACGATCCAAGACGCTTTCGGTTCAACTCGGACCAGTTGTACTTCCGCACGCCGGAAGAGATGTGGGAGATCTTTGGGGAGGTTCCGGAGGCCCTCGAGAACACCGTCCGCATAGCTGAGCAGTGTAGCCTGGAGATCGAATTCGGAAAGCTCAAGCTCCCACGCTTTCCTCTCCCGGAAGGCTTTGCCAACGCCGACGAGTACCTTCGCCACTTGGCCTGGGAGGGACTGAGGCGGCGATTCGGCAACCCGAGTGAAGAAGCCAAGAAACGCCTCGAGTACGAGCTGGACGTCATCCAGCGCATGGGCTATTCGGGCTACTTTCTCATCGTCCGCGACTTCATCGAGTTTGCCCGCAGCCGAGGCATACCGATTGGCCCTGGGCGGGGCTCCGCTGCAGGAAGCCTGGTTTCCTACGCGCTGGGGATAACCAACATAGATCCGTTGCAATATGGGCTGCTTTTTGAACGCTTTCTCAATCCCGAGCGCGTGAGCATGCCCGATATCGATGTCGACTTTTCCGACCGTGGCAGAGGCGAGGTCATCAGATACGTAGTCGATCGATTCGGTGCCTCGAACGTGTGTCAGATCATCACCTTCGGAACCATGGCTGCTCGGGCGGTTGTGCGCGATGTCGGGCGGGTGCTGGGCATGAGCTACCAGGAGGTGGACAGGATAGCGAAGCTCATACCGCCGGGGCTCGGGGTCACATTGGACCTTGCTCTTGAGCAATCACTGGACTTGCGAAAGCTTGTCGACACAGATGCGCGTGTAGCCGAGCTGATCGAGATAGCGAAGGTGCTGGAGGGTTTGACGCGCCATGCTTCGACGCATGCCGCCGGAATCGTTATCACACCGACCCCACTTACTGATCATGTGCCGCTTTTCCGCGGAAAGGACGGGGAGATCACGACCCAGTACGACATGGGGGCGTGTGAGGCAATTGGCCTACTCAAGATGGATCTCCTGGGGCTCAGGACCCTGACGGTGATCCAGGACTGCCGGGACCTTCTTGCTCGCAGAGGCATCGAAGTGGACATCGATCGGATCCCCCTGGACGATCCTGAGGTCTACGAGCTGATGGGTCGGGGCGAAACGGTGGGTGTCTTCCAGTTCGAGAGCAGGGGAATGGTCGAGTATCTGAAGAAGTTGAAGCCGCGGCGGATCGAGGATCTGATAGCGATGAACGCCCTCTACCGCCCGGGTCCCTTGGGCTCCGGCATGGTCGACTCGTTCATCGCGCGGAAGCACGGCCGGGAGGCTATTGAGTACCCACACAGCTCTCTTCAGTCCATCCTTGAGCCGACACACGGTGTGATCGTGTACCAGGAGCAGGTGATGCAGATCGCCTCGGCCATGGCCGGCTTTTCGCTGGGTGAAGCCGATCTTCTGCGGCGGGCGATGGCGAAGAAGAAGAAGGCGGTCATGGAGAAGCAGCGCAGCGTGTTTCTCGAGCGCGCTGTCGCACGAGGAATACCAGAAGAGACGGCCCGTACCGTCTTCGATCTGATGGACAAGTTCGCGCACTACGGCTTCAATCGCTCCCACAGCACGGGCTATGCCATCCTTGCCTACCAGACAGCCTATCTGAAGGCGCACTATCCCGTGGAGTTCATGGCAGCAGCAATGAGCTCGGAGATCCACAATTCGGACCGCCTGATGGTGCTGTTGGATGAGTGCCGCAGGATGCGCGTGGAGGTTCGCCCCCCTGATGTGATGAAGAGTGAGCCACGCTTCAGTGTGGAGGAGGGTGCCATCCGCTTCGGTTTGGTCGCCATAAAGGGGCTCGGACAGGCTGTGGCAGAAGCCATTGTGGAGGCCAGGGAGCGCGAAGGTGGTTTCAGAAGCATCTTCCACTTCTGTGAGTCCGTTCGAAGCCACGCGCTGAACCGCAAGGCGATGGAAGTTCTAGTGCAGAGCGGTGCGCTGGATTCCCTGGGCCCCGACAGAGCGTCTCTGTTTGCGGCAATTCCGGTAGCGTTGGAAAGGGCAGGTGCAGCCCGCAGGGACCGCCTCTCAGGGCAATCTTCGCTCTTTGGCGGAGGGCCCTCTGGGGTTTCGGAGCCACGGTTGCCCCGGGTAGACCCCTGGAACCTGGCCGAAACGATCCGCCGGGAGAAGGAAGCACTAGGCTTCTATCTGTCTCATCACCCCCTTGACCCTTACAGATCGGTCATCGGGTCTCTTGGGGTGATCAGGTCTCGTGAGTTCGAGGAAGCTGCGGAGGCCGGGACGGCAGTCACCTGTGTAGGGGTACTATCGGGCATGCGGCGAGGAACGACCGGAAGGGGCGATCCCATGGCTGTGCTCTCGCTCGAGGACTTCTGGGGGCGCTTCGAGGCTCTTCTGTTTGGTGAAGCACTAGCGCGATGGTCGGACCTGCTCACGCCAGATGCTCCTCTTTTGTTACGGGGGAGACTGAGGCAAAGGGAGGGACGGGCTCCCAGTCTCCTACCAGAGTTGATCGTTCGTTTGGACGAGCTGTCGGATAGGGATGACCTGAGTCTCCATATTGCCGTCGGACGAGGTATCGCTGATGAACGGATCGATGCGCTAAGAAGTTTGCTTTCTTCCTTCGACGGAGGCTCACTTCCAGTGTTTGTCCACGTGGAGCCTGGGCGACCCGATGGGGTCGTCATTCAGGTGCGGCGGATTCGTCCGAAGCTGGACGGAAAGATGCTCGAGGGGCTTGTAGCACTTGCTGGCGAGGGAAACGTACGGCTCTGGGTGGGAGCTGCAGGGGGGGTCCGTTCGGCGGAGATCTTCAGGAGGCATGTTGGGGGTGCTCGGGATGCAGTGCTTAGCGCAAGAACGGGCGGATGAGGTGCCCGAGGAGATTCGCAAATCTGCTGCGGATGGCCGCCAGCCCGCTGCTCGGAGCGCTGGTCGCCTGGGGCGCGGGTGTGTCAGATTCAGCCTCCATGCGCTCGTCTATGTAGTCGTAGAGGTCGTGGATGGTTCGTCTCAGCTCTGCCCGTTCCTCGCCTAGCTGTTCCATTATCCGGGCTTCCATGAGAGTGAGCGGGTTGCCGCGGTGGATCTTGTTGTACAAGGCGACCAGGTTCTCGATGGAGTATCGCTCGAGGGGAATTCGCCGGGTGCTGCTCAGCTCCACCAGCCAGCGTTCCTGCCTCTCGTCGAAGAGGAGGGTGTAGGTTTCCTTGCTGCTGCTTTCTTCCATACGTGAGTTCCCCTGGGCCGGCCCGATGTGGGCGGTCAGTCTGTGGCTGCTTGCCTGCGCCCCCACTGCTGCTGGCGCTTCTGCTGCAAAGGCCCCTGATGAGCCGGACACCGTGCTGTGCACTCGCTGGACCCAAGACACATCTGTCTGCTTCGGGTACTATCGGCCTTTGGAGGGTGCATCTGGAGCGGTGATCATCACTGGCCCGCTGGCTGCGGGTCTCGAGGCGCGCCTGTTGGCGCGGCGACTTGCAGGTCGGCATTTGGAGTGCGTTGTGGGTCCCCTGGGAGAGGAGGTTCCTCCACGGAGCACTCCGACAGAGGCGTGGGTCAGCTCGGCAGTCGGCCTGCTCGGGCCAGGGGTCCAGCGCCTGGGCCTTGTTCTCATGGGGGGGCATTTGCCTTCTTTGGACCAGCGGGCACTGAGGGGCTTGGCTCTGGCATACGCAGCCTGGGTTGAGCCGAGTGGTTCAGTGCCTGCCGAGGTACTGGCGGAACGCATGACGTACTTTCCGGCCGACAGTCTGGTTGTGCTGGTCGATTGGTCTGATGCCGCCTCGAGAGACGTTGCCATAGCACTGTCTGGGTTGTTGAATCGAGTTCGCCTCTACGGATACTTGAGCGAGAGCATCGGGCCGGGCATCTGGGCTGTTGATCTCGTATGGGGTCGGTTGGAGAGTGGCCTTTCGGCGGCCATGGGATTGGAAGAAAGACCCAGGGACGGCCAATAGTGATGGTGCCAAGGAACAGGACAGGCTGTTTGCTTCACCTCTTTCTCTTCTGTGCCCTCAGTGCGTCGGCAAGCTCTCCCGTAGTGCCCGAGAGTCTCTATGTTAGGGGACTCCGCGCTCAGCAGCAGGGCCACTGGATCGAGGCTTTGGCGGCCTACCAGGAGCTAGCCCTCGCGGGTAACCTTGAGCCTTCAGTCCTCCGTCTCGTTGCTGCCCGTTGGGTGAGGGCAGACCTGGAGGTTCAACGCCTGATCGCGTCTGAAGCGCTGAGGGGTGTGCCCGGTGACCAGTGGGAGTTCCTTCTGCTTCCCTTTGAGCCCGTAGGCCGGGGGGATCCCCCCGAGGTTCGGGCCCTTCTCGAAGAGCTGGGAGCAGCGGCTGCATGGTGGCTGGAGCGCTCACTGATCTCGTGCAAGGCGGGACGTCCTGTTCCGCTCGTCTCAGCCCTGCTTGTTCATGGAGCACTCCGCGGGAGCGCATCGGCGTCCAGGCTCCTTAGAGAGGCAGGGGCGGCTGCGCAAGAGGTTGCACCCCCTGTCAACACGCTGCCGGGGGTGCTCTTTCGGCTCTCTAGGCTTGAGCCTGCGGGGCCTCCCCCTTGGGAACCCGGAGGCACTGTCCCGGAGCACTACTGGAAGGGCGGCAACTCCGAAGAACGCGGAGGAAAGATCTCAAAGGCGATTGCCCACTTTCAGTACGAACATGGCCTCGAACCGACGGGCGCCCTGGATGCTGCAACACGGGCTGCTCTCGAGGGGGCCTATAGAGAAATGCAAGCCAAGGGCGGACCAGTCTTGGAGGTGCCGGGCCAGCCTGCGGCCGACCCTGCTGCTGTGGCAGCTCGTCGTCTTGGAACCAGGGCGTATCTGGCGGCCACTATGAGCCTCATGGAAGATGGAAGCATGGCCTGGAGCGCTGTTTGGATGGACACCTCGGGGACCGAGGTCCTTTCCCAGCCGCTTGCCGGGCGCTTTGTGCTGGCTGCGGGCTCCAAGGCCCAAGGCTTTGAGGCCGGTTGGAAGCAGATGATTTCGGCAATCATCTCCGCTGTCCCGGGCGCTACCCGCACGGAGCTACCCGCGGATTGCATGGAGAAACCGATGAGTCTCATCCGGACACGTGCAGCGGGCAGGGCTTTGCTGGACCTTGCTGAGGGCCGCAGGGATGCAGCCCAGGAAGCCTTCCGGAGGGTTGTGGGGGCATCGGGGGGCGGCGTCGACTGGTACGCTGAGGGATGGTCCATGGAGGAGCTGGAAATGGAGCTGGCAGAGGATGCCTTTTTGGGCCGTCCCATCCCTCGGCTTGAACGACTGAGAGGGCTTGTGCGGAGGCTTGCGGCTCTCCACTCATCGCTGGCGCGGGCTGGGCCAACCTCAGCAGGGGCTTTGGTCCCGCCGCTTCTTTGGGCTACGAGGGAAGGAACTGTTGTCGTAGAGGGGCGTGTGCCGTGAAAGTCCGCAGGTTCCTTTGGGTTCTCTCGCTGATCTTAGTGCTCCCGCGCGGGATCCAGGCCTCTGCACCGCTCTGGATGGTGGAAATGGGCTGGGAGAGCGCGTGGCTGAAGGACTCCATTAGTCTTTCAGTCTCTCGTGGTGAGGCTCAGTGCGAGTTTCCTCTCGGCAATGGGGTTTCCGTGGATGTCCACGCGTGGGGAGCCTCTTGCCGAGCATCGAATGCCGACCTGAGGGGCAGCAGCAACTGGGGGCTTTCGGGCAGTATCTCGCTCAGTGGGGGGCATCTGAAACCATGGACTGTGAGCCTTGCCGCTTGCGTGCCCGCCGAGGGCGCGCTGGATCGGTCTTCCCCGGAGGCCCGTTTGATCCGGATCGCTTCCTCAGGAGCGCTTAACCTCTCGGGCGCGGCCCTCGCCCGCACGCCTGCAGCCTCGATTTCGGCCTCGGCTGGGCTGCTAACGGGAAGGACTACCTCCATTGCTGGCGTCTGCGGTCTTTCGTTCAGAGCTGCGAGTAGGTTGGAAGGGATGGATGTACGTGCACCTTTCGAGGCCACCGGGGGGGCGGTGCTTGAGTCTTCACTGGGCTCTGGTGGTTTTCTGACTGCTGCGGTGGACTTCTCGATCGACTCGCCTTGCGAGATAGAAGACTATGAGGCCACGGGCTGGCAGCGAAGTGGGGCCGTGAGGGTAGGCTATGAGCGGCGGACACCAAGGACGGTTTTGGAGGTGCGGGCGACGCTCGCCGCAGCTTCGGTTCGACTGAGCGATAGTGAGTCAGGCCGCCCGGATGCATCGAGCTGGTCGAAGTGGGCGGGCTGCGTACTACGCGCTTCCCGGGCGAGCGAGGGGCACTTTCTTCGAGGCGCCGGGGTCCGGATAGAGTACAGCACCGGGGACTCCGGGGATCTGCCCCTGCCGGACGGCTGGTTCGTGGCAGCTGGTCCGTCACTCGAGCTGGATTTGCTGCACTATGTTGTGCGTGTTGCGGCTCTGGTCTCGACGGGGCAGCTCCATAATGTCTTCGGTTCTTCCAGCACATTCGGCACCACGGGATTTGGAGTGAGGCTCCATCTTGTGCCGTGCCAGGGGGGGCTTCCGTGAGCCGGGGGGCGACAAGGTCGAGGGCTCTATTCGCTACTGCGCTCCTAGCTGCGCTCCTAGTTCACCTGTTCCATTGTACCCAGGATGAGCCTACAAGCGCAGGATGGAGCGTGCTCGAGCTCTCGGCGTCTCCTGCGCAACCAGCTGCTGAGTGCTTCCCAGCGGACACGGTGATCGTTGCGGCTTTGGCCGGGGGGACACCTGTTGTTCTCGAGACGGTGGCCGTCGAATGGGATCGATCTTTCAGTGCCGCTCTCACGGTGCCGGCAGGAGAGTCATACGAAATCGAGGTGATGGGCGTGGGGTGGGGTTTGGCGCCGGCGGGGGAGGATTCAGCCCGGGGGGTGGTTTGCTATGGTCTGGGCGGGCCTGTACGCGCACTCCCGGGTAGGACATCACGCTTGAGAGTGGACCTTGCATGTTCAGACTCCAGGGTCACAGGCGTTAGCGGAAGCGAGGGGGTGGACACGCTTTGGGTGAGCTGGCAGTCCGTGACAGGCGCAGTAGGCTACGAGCTGTTTTGGGCTCCGGCGGACACTGCCGTGGTGGATTCCTTCGCCACAGCCGATACCTTTGCCACCATCCCCTGGCCACTCGAGGTGGAGGATACGCTGTTTTGTTTCCGTGTGCGGCCGCGCTTCTCCAGGGCCCTCGGCGTTTGCGACTCGGGGCTGATCGTGTCGGTAGGGGAGTGGCTGGACTTGCCCACTCTGGTCTCCATGCATCCCTCGCACGGGGACACCATTGACTTCAGAGACACCCTGGTTGTGTGCTTCGACCGCTCTATGGATCTCGCTACCGCTGCGGATGGGATTCACTGTACCGACCTGACCCTTGATCGGGATGTCGACTTCGAGATCGCCAGCACGGATTCGCCCACGTGCTTCGCTATCGTCTGCGAGGACATCCAGAGGGGTGGCCATTACCGGCTGGAGATCGGACCGGCCTTCAAGGACCACCGCGGACGCTCCTTTGATGCGGCTCCGCTCGTGCCGGGGCTTCAGCGGGCGGTCGTGGAGTGGTGGACGTTTCCCTATGATCCGCTCCGAATCGTGTCGATGACGCCACCCGAAGGTGCAAGTGGGGTGGCTCCCGATACCTGCATCATCGTTTGCTTCAATAGGCCTGCTGATCCCGCGACCATCACCGATTCGACGCTCTTTGTGCTCGCGCCGGGCGGGGAAGAGAAGGTTCCCGGGAGCGTCGAGGTAGCAGCAGACAGCCTGAGTGCCAAGTGGTGCCCGCAGACTCCGGAGTCCTGGTGGTATGGCCTGAGGTATGAGGTTCATGCCACTGCGGGGATCACCGAGCCTTCGGGAGAGCCGTTGGACCAGCAGGCGTCAACCGAGGATTCGCTCGAGGAGTTCGTGGGGCTCATCACTCTGCAGGAGCAGCCATCCTTCCCCAGGGTTGTGGCTGTGAGCCCCCCTGATAGTGCCTCTGGCGTCGATCTGCGTCCCACGGTGGCTGTCACCTTCGATCGAGAGATGAATCCAACCAGCGTCGGCCCTACGACCATGAGGCTCAGGAGATCCTGGGACGGTGTGTTTATTGCCACGACGGTCTGGGAATCCACAGCGACCATCTTCGCCTTCTCTCCGAATACGCAACTGGAAGAAGGCCGCACGTACGAGGTCGTCGTCTCAGGAGTGAAGGATACTGAGGGCCGCCGGTTGGACCAATTCCAGGATCCGGAGCATCCATTTTGTCAGGACTTCGAGTCATGCTTCACAACTCGTCTTGGGCTCAGGGTGGTTTCGTGCCTGCCTCCGAACGGGGCTACCGGCGTCGACCCTAGTGCCTCGGTGGAGCTGCAGTTCAGCTCCGATCTTGCTCCCAGCAGCGTCTGCTCGACCTCTGTCGGATTGCGCCTAGGTGCTTCACTCGTTTCCTGCTCGCTCTATGTCGAGGACGATCGCGTTCAGATTGTCCCGAGGGATTCGTTGGAGTTTTTCCGTACCTACACGGTCTTCGCAGACACCTCCCTCAGGGCCGTGGATGGATCCTGTTTCGATCAAGTTCCCTCTACTCCCGAGCGG
>CAYMBA010000076.1:0-11812 GCA_964388535.1 uncultured bacterium
GCGGAACCCATATCACCCTGAGGGAACGGGCGAGAAGTTTGACAACGGCGATGTGGCTGTGGGGCTGACGTTTGCTCGCTCTCTGACAGACACGTTCTCCGCAGGGATCACCTTCACGTACGTGCTCTCTTCGCTGGCTGACTACAGTGCCGACGCATACGTCTTCGATTTCGGCACCTTGTATGATACGGGTTTCAAGTCGCTGCGCATCGGCATGGCAATACAGAACATCGGGACAGAAATGAAGTTCATAGAGAAAACTCAGAAGATGCCGACTACCTTCCGGGTCGGAATGTCCGTGAATGTCTTTGAAAGTGGGCAATACGTGGTTCTGGGCGCCACCGAGTTTTCGCATCCCCCTGACAACAACGAAAGGGTCAATGCGGGGCTCGAGCTGGGCTTCCGTGACTTCATCTACCTGAGAGCTGGTTACGGCTTCGGCTACGACGAAGGCGGCTTCAGCGGCGGCTTCGGAGTGAAGGTGCCCACTAGCTTGAATGCTGAAAGCAGGATCGACTACGCGTTCTCCGACATGGGAAATCTCGGTGGGGTGCACCGCTTTTCCGTCGACTTCAGGTTCTAAAGTCGAGTTCGCGCAGCCGATTGGAAGACTGCTTTCGTTTGTGGGGCGCCCCCTTGGGCGCCCCTTTCCTACGTATGGGGTGGGCTGCTCCGGGGCGGCTTGACTACTCTTCGAGGAGGTGAGAGATGGCAAGGAGGTCGCTCAAGGATCTGAACGTTTCCGGCAAAAGATGCTTTCTGCGTGTCGACTTCAACGTTCCCTTGAAGGACGGACGGGTTGCTGACCCTACGAGGATCGAGGCGGCTCTGCCTACGATCCGTTTTCTCCTGGATGCAGGGGCAAAGCTAGTTCTGGCTTCCCATCTGGGTCGGCCAAAGGGCGAGTGGAAGCCCGAGTTGAGTCTCAGGCCTGTCGCGGAGTACCTCGGAAGCGTGCTGGGTTTCGAGGTTCCTCTAGCGCCCGACTGTGTAGGCGCTCAGGTGGAGGAGATGGTGGGGGAACTCGAGCCGGGGCGCGCGCTGCTGCTCGAGAATCTTCGCTTTCACGCCGAGGAGACACAGAACGAGGCTGGGTTTGCTGCGGGCCTTGCGCGGTTGGCCGATGTGTACGTGAACGATGCCTTTGGAACTGCCCACAGGGCCCATGCCTCCACGGAGGGGGTTGCCCGACTAGTCGCCGAGAAGGCCCCTGGGTTCCTGATGGAACGCGAGCTGGAGGCACTGGGAAGCCTGCTTGGAGAGGTGGAGAGGCCCTTCGTGGTGATCCTAGGTGGAGCCAAGATATCAGGGAAGATCGAGGTGATCCGCAATCTGCTGCCGCGGCTCGACGATCTCCTGGTGGGCGGAGCGATGATGTTTACCTTCTGGGCGGCGGAAGGCAATCCGATCGGCAAGTCGTTCGTCGAGGAGAGCGGTATCGAAGTTGCACGATCGCTGCTTGAGGAGGCCCGGTCGAAGGGGAAATCGATCTTGGTTCCGCCCGACTGCATCGCAGCATCCGATCCGTCCTCTGGGACGGGGGGGCGCGTCGTGCGACGGGGTGAATTTCCGGACGGAGAGGCTGGGGTGGACATTGGCCCTGCGAGCGTTGAGGCCTTCCGTAGCAAGATCGAGGCGGCCAAGACGATCTTCTGGAATGGGCCGATGGGGATCTTCGAGATCGCCGAATACGCCAAAGGTACTCTGGCCATCGCTGACGCTCTGGCCGAGGCTACAGACCGCGGTGCGACCACTGTCGTTGGAGGCGGTGACTCTGTTGCAGCGGTGCGGAAGGCGGGGGTGGCAGACCGGCTGAGCCACGTCTCCACCGGGGGAGGGGCGTCATTGGAGTTCTTGGCAGGCAAAACACTGCCGGGGGTCGCGGCGCTGGAGTCGTAGGAGGGTTTCAATCCGGGCAGGGGGGACGAGATGGCGCAACGCAGGCCACTCATAGCGGGCAACTGGAAGATGAACGAGCCGAAGGGCGGACCCGATGGCTACGCCCAGGCGCTCGAAGTAGGGTTCCGCGAGATCTCAAGCCAGATCGATCTGCTAGTGTTCCCGCCTTTCACGCTGATACCCACTTTCTCAGAGCGGTTCGCGGAGGCGGGCATCATGGTCGGGGCGCAGGACCTCCATTGGGAGTCTTCTGGGGCTTACACAGGCGAAGTCTCGGCCCCAATGCTGAAAGCAGTGGGCTGCACATGGGTCCTTGTCGGGCACTCAGAGAGGCGCACATACTTCGCGGAAAGTGGTGACATACTGGCCTGGAAGCTCCGGGCTGCCCTGAGGGCCGGGCTCGCTCCGGTCTACTGCCTCGGGGAGAGACTGGAGCATCGTGAGGCTGGACGCACCCAGGCAGTGGTTTCGGCACAATTCTGGGAGGTTCTAGGTGGCCTCGAGCGGGAAGAGATGCTACGAACAGTCATTGCCTATGAGCCCGTCTGGGCGATTGGGACAGGCAAGACCGCAACCCCCGAGCAGGCCCAAGAGGTACACGCACTCATACGCAGGATGCTGGGGGAGGCCTTTGGTTCAGACGTTGCCGCCCAGGTGAGGATCCTATACGGGGGAAGCGTGAAGCCTGAGAATGCTGCATCGCTGCTTGAGCAGCCAGACATCGACGGGGCACTTGTCGGTGGAGCAAGCCTGGATCCACAGTCATTCCTGGCGATCGCTGGGTCTGCTTGACGAATCTGACGGCTTCGTGCTAGCCTCTTTCGTCGCTTTCTGACCCATGGGAGGCTTGGAGGTTCGGATGTTCACGTTGCTTCTAATAATCCACATCCTCGTGGCGCTCGCGCTGATGACCTCTGTGCTACTGCAGAGCGGCTCAAGCGGTGGGCTTTCGGCGGCCTTCGGTGGTGGTGGCGGTGGCCAGACGCTCTTTGGCGGCAGAGGGGCTGCTACATTCCTGACGAAGGCGACCACGTATCTCGGTGCCGCCTTCATGATCCTGAGCCTCCTGCTGGCTGTCGTGCAGGCCCACGGCTCGAAGGCCCAAAGGGGAAGGAACATCCTGCGGGAGGCCCTCCCAACTGCCCCCGCAGCACCGGGTGCCACTCAGCAGCCGGCGGCCGGCGGAGCCCCGGGCGGGGAGGCAGCTCCGCCTCAGTCTCCCGGGGCCCCTGCAGGTGCAGGTGAGGCCACGCCCGCGGGTGGTGCAGGAGCAACACAAGGCAGTGCTGGATCCGAGACACCCCCGCCGGATGCGGTACCCGGGGGTGGTCAGTAGCAGGCGATGTGCTGCTCTTGACCCGGGAGGGTGAGTTTGATATCGGTCATTCGAGCGCCGGGGTGGTGGAATTTGGTAGACACGCACGTTTGAGGGGCGTGTGGCTTCGGCCGTACGGGTTCGAGTCCCGTCCCCGGCACAGCGAGGCAATCGGTTGAACTAGCCGGTTGCCTTCTTTGTAACCTCCCCCGCGGATAGTTGTGGCAACGTGCGTCGACTTCACAGGAAGCCCTTGCAATCGCTCCTGCCGCCGCTAGGATCACGTGCCGTTGGTGTGGCTGCCGCGGTGGTCGACCGGGGCAGCGCGATCCGGTTCTGCTGGTCGTGCCTGCGGCAGTGCAGGTCGTGCCAAGTGCCCGCTTTGTCGGCGGGGTGGAGGTCTGGCCCGCAGGGTAGAAAGGAAGGAGAGGAGAGATGGAAGAGAAGCTCGCCAATCCGGCTCCCCTCGGTTTGATGGGATTCGGTATGACGACGGTACTGCTCAACATCCACAATGCGGGGTTCTTCCCGCTGGGCTCGATGATACTGGCGATGGGCATCTTCTATGGTGGGATGGCCCAGATCTTCGCAGGGATCCTCGAGTTTCGTAAGGGCAACAGCTTTGGGGTGACGGCCTTTACATCCTATGGGCTTTTCTGGATCTCGTTGGTTGCGTTGATCCTAATGCCCAAGTTCGGTTGGATCGAGGAGCCCCCTCAGGCTTTCATGGGCTGGTACTTGTTCATGTGGGGGCTTTTCACTTTCATGATGTACTTCGGCAGCCTGAAGGCCAACAAGGCACTGCAGTTCGTCTTCTTCACTCTTTTCATTCTCTTCTGGCTCCTGGCGATCGAGCACTGGTTTGACGCCAAGGTGATCGGAAGGATTGCAGGCTTCGAGGGCATTATCTGCGGCCTGAGTGCAATCTATCTGGCGATGGCCGAGATCATAAACGAGGCTCACGGGCGCGAGATACTGCCTATCGGGGGCTAGCGGCTTCGCGTCACTCGCCAGCCGCGATTGTGGGGTCCGGGTGGTGTCCCCGGACCCCGCATCGTAGCTCTAGCGGACCGGATGCTGCTTGATCGGGTCTTGGGATCGCTACCGCATGCGGCGGGCGCCCCGCACTCCTTATCTAGAGGGAGAACATCATCGTTCGCGGGCACAAGGGTAATCAGCGGGGCGAAGCTGCCAAGTGGTACTTCAGAATCTCCCTGCAATCCGTCAAGAACCGGTCATAGGCCCCAGCACGGAAGTCGGGAAAGGTCCAGGGGAGGGGAGTCCAGCGGCCCTTCTCGAAGAGCAGAGTGACCTCCGCAAACGTCCCGGGGCCTATGCAAGCTCGATGGGGAGCCGGCTTGAAGGAAGCCAGCACCAGTGATCCCAGTGTTACATAGCCTGGGTCGAGGTTGTAGGCCCTCCTGCCTCCAGGGCGCAGGAAGCGCCGCTCGATGTTGAAGCACTCCTGCTTCCATTTCAGCAGGCCGACGGGGTCGCAGGGCTCGAATGCCAAGAACCTTCGAAACAGCGGTGCCCCCATCTCGGGTTCGTAGTAGCGTGTGAACGTGAAGGGAATGGGGCCAGCGCCGATCAGGGCTTGTCCCATGACTCGGTTCAGTTCGGCATCAAGGCGGGAATCCCAGGAGGAAGGACCTATGATCCCCAACACTGGGACGACCCGGATGTCGGTCCGCGGTTCTGCCACCCCAAGGTTCTCCCGGTATGTCTCCGCACCGACCTGGTGCTCACCGGCGCCGGGACGGACGATTGCGCTGCCTCATAGACTTGCCTGCTATGGCCTCAGTTGGGGCCCGAATGGGGGCGCCTGTTGAAGGCCCTTGGTTGGTCTGATAACGTGCCATCTATGACTGCGATATTCTTCTATCAGCCCCGCGTGGTCGAGTACCAATACGGGACGCATCACCCCTTCCGCCTGGAGAGGATCTGGCTGGCGAGGCACCTGACCGAGGCGCTTGGGCTCTTCGGCGAGGGGAACTCGTTGGAGTCCTTTGGTCCGGCCTCTAGAGATGACCTTCTGGCAGCTCACGACTCCTCCTATCTGGATATTCTCGAGCAGGCCTCAGAGGGCACACTACCCCCCGAAGGCCCGGCCCATGGGTTAGGCAGTGGCGACAACCCTGTGTTCAAGGGCCTTTGGGACTACTGTCTGCTGACTGCTGGAGGCTCAATTTCGGCTGCCGAAGCTGTTGTTTCTGGCCGAGCGCAGAGGGCGTTCCATCCTGGGGGCGGACTGCATCATGCCATGCGTGCACGTGCCTCGGGCTTCTGTTATGTCAACGATGTCGTCCTGGCGATCAAGCGCTTGCTTGGTGGTGGCAAGCGAGTCTTCTACCTGGACATTGATGCCCACCACGCCGACGGCGTACAGGATGCTTTCTACTGCGTTCCCGACGTTCTCACTCTCTCGATCCACCAGGATGGCCGCACGCTCTTCCCTGGGACCGGCTTCATCAACGAGATCGGCGAAGGTGCTGGTCTTGGACGCAGCGTGAATGTTCCCCTCTTGCCGGGCAGCTCCGACGGATCGTATGCGGTCGTCCTGGAGCGCATCGTCGAGCCCCTTTTCCTGGCCTTCAAACCCGACTGTATAGTGACGGAACTGGGGGCGGACGCCCTTGCTGGGGATCCCCTGACAAGCCTTGAGATGAGCCTCCGGGGATGGTGGAGGATTCTGCGGTGGATAGCTTCCCAGGAGGTGCCCTGGGTTGCCGTAGGTGGCGGTGGCTACGACCTGGCCAATACGATGCGCGCATGGGCGCTGGCGTGGGCGGCTATGGTAGGTGCTGACCCAGAGGATCTGCGCATGCCGGGCCCCCCCGATGATCTGCCGAGGATCGCACGCTCGATGCACTGGCCCAAAGGCTTTTGGGACCAGGCAGCAATGCCGCAGATCGGCGAGAATCTTGAGGTGACATCCCGGATCGTCGCGGCCGTGCGGGAGCGGGTCTTCCCACACTTTGATCTGGAACCCTAGCAGTCTGGGCGCGGCAAAGTCTCCGGGGCTGACTAGAAGTGAAGATTCGCTTTGGAATCCGGGCGAGGCTCTTCGCCTACTTCGTAGCTGCCGGGCTTCCATCTCTTGTGGCCTCTGGGCTCCTGATCGAGGTGCAGGCCCGCCGGGCCCTCGAGTCACAGATGGCTCGCTACGCCGAGTCGGCGGCGACCGCGATCGCGGCGTCGCTTCCGCCTGAGATCGCCCGGGCCCTGGTTGGGCAGGGCGGTGCACTGGGGCCGGCAGCGCAACGGTTCCTCTGGGGACGTCTGGATGCTGTGCGCCGACGCATGGGAGTGGATCGGATAGCTGTGTGGAGCTCGGACCACCTGATCGTCGCGGATACGCAGTTCGAGACTCCCCCACGGGGGAAGGCCCCGAGGGCGCCGTTGCTGGAGCACGAGCTGCAAACGGCGGGGCACAGGGGAGCTGGTAGCACTCCCACCTTCCGCACCACAAACGGGAGGCTTATGAAGGTTGGGGTTGCGAGCATCTTCGAACCCGGGGGTCCCGCTCCAACCCGGCCTGCTGGTTTCGTCGTGGTGGATGTTCCGGCCGAGGAACTCGAAGCCGAGTCCAGGATGGCTCGAACCCTCCTTGGGTTTGTCATCGTGGGAGTATTGCTGGTTGCGGTGGCTGCCGCCGTAGTGTCGGCCTCTCTGGAGCGACGTTTGCAGGTTCTCATCGAAGCTGCTCGCAGGATCGAGGCCGGGGACCTGGAGGTCTCGGTGCCTGTGGTGGGTTCAGACGAGGTGGGCCGCCTGGCGGAGCAGCTGGACGGCATGAGGCAGGCGATCAAACTGAGGGAACAGCACCTGAAGGCCATGCTGGCGGGTGTTGCACATGAGATACGCAATCCCCTGGGTGGGCTTGCGCTATTCGCGGACCTCCTGGCTGATTCAGAAGGGCTTCAGGAGCGACAACGTGAGTGGGTGGCACGGATCCAGGAAGAAGTTTCACACCTCGGGTCGGTCGTAGAGGGTTTCCTGGCCTTCGCACGACCCCAGCGCCCGAAGAAGGAGGACGTCGCTGTCAGCGCGGTTGTTGAGGCAGCGGTGGAAGCGGTCCTGGCGGCTACCCGTTGGGAGGGTTCGCTTGAGACGGATCTTCGTGAGCAGAAGTGGCGGTGTGATCCTTCCCACCTGCGTGAAGTGCTCGAGAACTTGGTGCGGAACGCGGTTGAGGCGGCTGGGCCTGCTGGACGGGTGAGGGTCTCTGTTCGTCGAGAGGGTATCGTTGTCGAGGACAGCGGCCCGGGACTAGAGAAAGGGGCAGGCGAGAGAATCTTCGAGCCCTTCTATACGACCAAGGCCAAGGGTGCCGGGTTGGGGCTTGCGATCGCAAGACGCCTGTGCGAGCTGAACGGGATCCGGATTGAGGCCGAGTGCTCCGAAGATCTCGGTGGTGCACTGTTCAGGCTGAGTCCCCCACAACCCTCACGATGATGGCCTTCGGATTCGTAGGCCGGGCCACCAGATAAGATGGAGGCTGTCTGTGGCGTTCATCCTTGTCGTCGAAGACAACGAGTCGCTACTGGCGGCCATGAAGGCCGCTCTTGAATCTGCTGGCCACAAGGTGCGTACCGCGCCCAATGCAGAGGAGGCCAAGCAGACTTTGAACTCCTGGTCTCCCGATCTGATCCTTACGGATCTGAGGCTACCGGGGGCCTCGGGGATAGACCTTCTCAAGGAGGCCAGAGGCCTTGATCCATTCCTCGAGGTAATTGTCATAACGGCTTACGGAACGGTGGAAAAGGCTGTCGAGGCGATGCGTGCTGGCGCCTTCGACTTTCTTACGAAGCCCGTGCGAATGAGCCACCTCGCAGCAAAGGTGGAGCAAGCGCTTCAGGTACGCCGCGACAGGTTGGCCTTGCAGCGCGAGAGGGAGAGACGGTCGTACTTGGAAGAAGAGATACGTTCGGAATTCAACGAGGGTGAGATCATCGGTCGCTCGCCGGCTATGGTGAACCTCTTCCGGACGATCGAGAAGGTCGCGCCTAGCGACAGTTCGGTCCTCATCATGGGCGAAAGCGGTACCGGCAAGGAGCTGGTTGCACGCGCGATCCACATGCGGAGCAAGCGGAGCCAGGGTCCATTCGTGCGGGTCAACTGCGGCGCTCTGAGCGAGGGTGTCCTGGAAAGCGAGCTCTTTGGTCACGAGCGCGGTGCTTTTACGGGAGCGGTCCGCCAGCGCCGGGGACGTTTCGAGCTAGCCGACGGGGGGACTCTGTTCCTCGATGAAGTTGCCGACATAGGACCAGCGGTGCAGGTGAGGCTGCTGAGGGTGCTCCAGGAGCGAGAATTCGAACGCGTCGGTGGCGAACGCACGATCCAAGTCGACGTGCGAGTGATAGCAGCGACAAACAAGGATATCCGTCGCGAGGTGGAAGAGGGCAGGTTCAGGGAGGACCTATTCTACAGGCTCTACGTCGTTCCGATAGAGCTTCCTCCGCTACGGGAGCGCAAGGAGGACATCCCACTACTGGTACGCCACTTCATTGGCAAGATATGTGCGCGGATGGGGCGAGAGGCTTTGGGTGTCAGTGACGAGGCTTTGAAAGTCCTGAAGGCCTACGACTGGCCCGGGAATGTGCGCGAGCTGGAGAATGCAATCGAGAGAGCGATCGTGCTGTGCGACTCAGACACCATCACGGAAGTAGATCTTCCGCTCGGGCGTGTGGGGCAGCGCGAGGACCTGTCCTTGCCCGCAGGTATGATGCCCCTCAGAGAGGCAGTGGAGCGGCTCGAGAGGGGACTGATCCAGAGGGCCCTTGAACAAGCTGGTGGGGTGAAGGTAGAGGCCGCCAGGCTGTTGGAGATAAAGCCCAGTGTCCTCCACTACAAACTGGAGAAGTATGGACTTCTCTGATGCTCGAGCTCTCGTCGCGATCCGGCGGCTTGGGGGGCTCATTCTCCTGTGCCTGGTCCTCGGGATCGGTGGCCTTGGCCATCTCGCGAGGGGGCTTGGTGTCAGGGAGGAGAAGATCAAGGAAAACGTTGCAGCCTGGCATGGGTGCGTAGCGGAGGTGGATTCGCTGAGGCGACTGAAAGCCGAGCTTTTCACCCGCGCAGACTCCCTGGCGCGCCGACGGGGCCGGCAAGCTGACGCGGTTCTCCTACCTCACATCGAGAGCCTTTCGGACTCGATAGAGGCTGTGGCTGTGGTTGTTGATTCCCTGGAGAGTCTGTGCCGCACGTACGCCGAGCGGCTCGAGTCGATGCTTGCAGTGCACATAGATTCCCTGGTGGCAGCCGGGGCCCCTCGTGCCTCGGTCGACCGCCTCGTGTCGCTCAGGGACAGCGTGTTGATTTCGCTCACCTCGTCTCTGGCGGGGCCATTTCGCGCTATCGTACTTGACCTCGAGGGACCGAAAGAAGTGCTCGGATTCCAGGCCGCGCTGGCGACGGACGAGCTGAAGAGACTCGAGGCAATACAGGCACTGATCGATGCCGAGGTCGACAGACAGGCGCGGCGTGCGGCGCTCAACAGCGAGATTAGCGGGCTGCTGGAAGATAGGGCCTTCTTTGACGACGCATCGGCCTTTGCCGAGCCTCCAGGAACCGGCTCCTGGGGCTCCGGTGAGTGTGTCGTTTCCGAGGTGCTGCTTGATCTAGTGGCGTTGCTCGATCCAGAGGGGGCGGACATGCCAGACTGCGAGCGGCTGGCCAGAGCGAGCGAGTTGCTCCGCAGCAGGATCGAGCAGATCCGGGCGGATCTGCAGAAGGCCAACGAACTGCTCCGGAGGACGGGATCTTGATGATTCAGACGCCACCTCGGCAGGCATTGATGCCGGCCTGCCAGAAGCCGTCTGGGCTGTCTCGGGTAGTGCTGACGGCCGCGGCATGTCTTTTTCTGGCCCTCGATTGGATCGCTGTACCCGTGGCTGCTGCTTCCTGGCGGGCCTCGGGCTCGGCGGAAGCCAGAATCGGAGTCACATGGGATTCCAACGTACTGGAGGCACCCGTCGGCGAGCCGCGTGTGGCGGAGAGGGTGGCTAGGTACGATTCCAGGGTGGGCTTGCGATGGATCCGT
Source organism: uncultured bacterium (assembly GCA_964388535.1). Taxonomy (GTDB): domain Bacteria; phylum Eisenbacteria; class RBG-16-71-46; order CAIMUX01; family WJJG01; genus CAYMBA01. Next base: position 10,260 of record CAYMBA010000076.1, read on the forward strand.
TCGGGGCGGAGGGTTGCACTTGGGCTGGATGTCCGAACGGGAGTCGACCTGCCAGAGCGTGTGGGCAGGGAGGACCGGTTCATCGCCGGCGCCTCAATGAGGGTCAGACTCTTGCCCGCCTGGGGGCGACTCGAGCAGATCGTGGGGTATCGCAGCATCGAGTACAGGAAGGATCCGGCACGGAGCTCGCACCGCTTTGAGATGAGCCTCTCTCTGGAGGCTACCGATGGGCTGTGGCTTCGGGCCGGGTCTTTCCATGTGTCCACCAAGCCGGGAGGACCGTCAGCCCGTAGCGCCCTATTCGGGCAGTGCACCTTGAGGATTCGTCTTCGCCGTGCTGGCTTCTTCGAGCATCTCCGCTTCTCGGGTGGCCTGACGAGCACCTGCTACGACCGGCGAGCGATCACCCGTGAGGGGAGGCGTGGGGTGCGGCAGCGCGACTGGCGTGCGGAACTGCACCTTTCTGCCGCCGTTCGCGCCCAGCGCCTTTCTGGATTTGTGGGTCTCCTTGGCCAGGTCCGCCGCAGCAACAGCTACGGATTCGACTCAGAGCGGCTGGCCTTGGAGTGCTCAGGAGTTTGGCGCGCCAAGGAAGGTCTGTTTGTCAGCTTCTTCCTAGACTTGGGCACGGCTCGCAGGCGCGAGGTCCCCGTTTGGGTGCTTCTTCCCTCCGAGGACCGCGAAGATCCGGAGCTAGGGTGGCGGGATAGGGCCGCCCTGAGGCTTCGCTACAGCCTGGGCTCACCTGTATCGGTGCTGACGGAGCTTGCCTGGGAGCGGAGCGAGGGGCTTGTGACGGGCGAGCGGATCGAGAAGGTGCAGGCCTTCGTCGGTCTCCAATGGCGCGTTTCCATGTAGGCTGCTTTCGGTTTTTGGAAAAGGGGTTCCGAATACTGAAGCCTCACGCAGAGGCGCGGGTGTCGACCGAGGAAGGCAGCTATATCTTCCGAGTTGACAAGGGAATCCGTTGCTGCGATCGGGGTTCCTCTGGCACGGCGCTTGCAGAAACCCCCTTGGAGGTTTGCCATGGTTCGGAGCCTCGGACATCTGCTGATCCTCCTGGGCCTGGCTGGCCTGCTCGGGTGCTCATCGCAGCTGCCCTCCCGACCTGAACGCGAGGTGGCCGATTGGTCACACCTCGACTATTTGGCCGGGGACCATAGGTTGCTTCGGATCGAGCGCGCGGGTTCGGTCTCGTACCAGGATCCGGAGCAGGCGGCCAGTGCGGTGCTCTCGGAGCCTCTGTGGCTCCAGCTGCTGGATGCAGTAGAGGCCGTGGGTTTCGAGCCGCTCGACGAGGGTTGGGGCGACTCTGTTGTGGTGCTTGTGCGGGATGGAGTGGCCTTCGGTTTCTCGTTCGCGGGGCCGGATGCACCCAATCTTAGCGCAGAGCAGCGGCGTCTTCTCGAGTTGCTGCAAGATGTGCTCGACTTTGCTGACGGTCCTGAGGCGAACGAGAAGCTCGAGCCGGTAGCAGCCGAGGTTCTCCTTCAGGGGGCTACCTGCTCCGTTCTCGAGCGCCGCTGCAGAGTGATTAGGGACCGCGCGGCTCT
>CAYMBA010000077.1:0-11779 GCA_964388535.1 uncultured bacterium
TGGCGGCCATGGAAACGGCCGTGCTCGAGAACGGCATCCCTGTGGCCCTGATTCCCGATGCATCGAGTGGGCTTGTCACCTGTGTGGCCGTCGTGCGAGTTGGTTCTGCCTGGGAGGATCCTTCTTCATCCGGTGCGTGCCACTTCTTGGAGCACATGCTCTTCAACGGCACTTCCGGGCTCTCGCAGAAGGAGCTCTACCGACGCAGCGATCAAATGGGTGCCTTCAACAATGCCTTTACGCGACGAACCCACACAGCGTTCATGATTACGGTTCCCAGCGAGCATCTGGGAGCAGCCCTGGCACTACAGGCCGCGATGCTGTTCGATTCCTCCATCCCGGTGCCCAATTTCGAAAAGGAGCGGGGCATAATCCTCGAGGAGCTGGCCAAGGACATTGATGCCGGTACTTACGAGCGGGAGCGCCTCCTGGCCTACGATACCTTTGGAGCGACGGGCTATGGACTTCCCGTCCTTGGAACGGCGAGCTCTATCCGTACGATACCGCGCAGCCTAGTCACCGATTTCTACCACCGCAACTACGTGCCAGCTCGAACGACGCTCATTCTCGCAGGGGGCTTCGACCCTGTAAGCGCCCTTGACTCACTGCGCGAAACCTTCGGCGCGATTCCTCCCCGCGGGGAGCGCTTCGAACCTCCTGCACCGCCCGAACCAATTCTTGCAACCAGAAGGGTAATCCACCACTTCGACTCCCCTACCACGGTCCTCAGGCTGGTCTGGAATGGACCCGGGCCAGAAGATCCCAACTTCTTGGCGGCAAGGGTCGCAGCGGACCTTCTCATAGGGGACGAATCTTCGCCCGTAGCCTCCGCCGCCTCCATGGGTTACGAAGGGAAGGTTCTCTCCTGGGATGGGCGGCTCGAAGCCGGCTACGGCTTTGGTCGGTTCATAATCGACGTCGAACTTGCCCCGGGGACGGACCCCTGGACGCTGGAAGAAAGGATTGTGGATGCCCTCGCTAAGGCGCCGAAGCCTCAGAAGGACGCTCTGAGGGCGGCCCGCGTCCAACACAGGGCCGCCTGGATTCAGGCGCTTGAGCGCAGCTACATGCTTGCACCACTGTGCAGTGAGGAAGTGGCTCTCCACGGCCTGGCGGGGCTAGAGATGCTAGCCGGCAACCTCTGGCCTTCTTCCGAAGAGGTAGCAGCGGTCCGTATCTGCTCCGGCCCCCACCTCAGCATCGTCCTCCTGAGCAGCGAGGCGGCGGAGAGGGAAAGCACCTCTGGTGCGCGGGGCGTAGCGGCAGCGGAGACAACCCTGGCGTGTGGCACGCGGGTCATCGTGCTCAATACGCCTCCCAACGGCGCTGCCTCTGTTTACCTCCACCTGGCCGGAAGACAGTATCTGGAGCCACGAGCGGCCGGTGGCGTGGCCGAGCTCCTCGGAGTGCTCCTCGAGACTGGCCCCGCCTCAATGCCAGAGGCCGAATACCAGCAGCGGCTCAGGCTTCTGGGTGCAGACCTTCAGGCGGCCGACCGGGCATTCCTTCCCTTCGACGACTACTACTCGCGCTCCGATGGCAGCTACATGCGGCTGACCGTCCTCGATGAGAACCTGGAGGAAGCACTCTCGCTGCTTGGCAGGACACTCGCCGAACCCAGGCTGGATGAGGCAGCAATAGCGAGGGCAAAGGGAAGACTTCTGGCCAGGGCCAAGAGGGAATCTGCATCGTCACGAGCGGCTGCTCACTTGGCGCTTAGGCGGATCGTCCTGGGTGAGGACTCGCCCCTTGCGAGGCCCTTGTTCGGTAGCCTCTCATCGATCTCCACCCTGGACAGAGCTCGGGTAAGAGATTTCGCGCGGCTCCAGATCCGCCCCGAGCGCCTCACGTTGGCATTGGTGACCGATCTCGGCCTGAAGGAGGCAGCTGGTTTGGTAGCCCGAACCCTCAGGCCGCTGGCGGCCGCTGGCACGCAGAGGAAGCCCTGGTCTCCGCCAGCAGAGTCCGCGAAGGATGGCCTCGAACGCATCCGGAAGTTCCTCCAACGGGGAGGTAGTCCCTTCCCTCCGGGAGCGCCCTTCAAGGAACCCGCGGTACTGCTTGACCGCGGCAGCGCCCAGCGGGCCTATGTGATGGAGATCATACCACTTGGCGAACCCCTCCCCGAAGGACTCCCGAAGGAAGCATTCGAGGTCGCCTCCGAGGTGATCTCATCGAAGCTTGCCTTCGAGATGCGTGAGCGCCGTGGGATGGCCTACGGAATAGGTGCCGGCCTGAGCCGGCTGGGGGGGCTCACTCTCTATGTAGCAGGAGCCGCGACAAGGCCAGCGAATGTGGACTCGATGGCTGCAGGCTTCATCAGGATTAGGCGGGAAGCGGCCAGCCAGGCTGATGCCTCTGACATCGCAGCGGCCCGGGCAACCCTATACGGGTCTCGTCTCAGGCGGCAGAGCCCAAGGCTGAACCAAGCGATGTTCTCAGCCTGGAGCGTACTTGAGGGCAAAGCGCCCTTGGCCTGGAGAGAGGCAACACGCAGGCTCGGCACGGTTTCCGAGGAGCAGGTGCAAGCGGCGCTCAAGGCAATCTCGCAAAGCCCCGAGGCCTTTCTAGTCGTGGTACGCTAGACCTTTCGTGGTACGCTAGGCCTTCAATCCTCGGAGCCCTGCGAGAAGCGCTTTCCGCGGGCACCCCTACGGCGGCGGATTGCGCACCCCAGCTCCCTTCCCTTCCACCTGGGATGCTGGGATGAACCCGCGGGGGGTCAGTCTTCGTCTTAGGTAGCCTCAGCCGCCGCGAGATAGAGATCGAGCTCCGGGTAGGCCTCCGAGCCTTTCAGGTCCGAGGCCTTCTTGAGAAGCTGCTGCGCTTTCTCCTTGTCTCCCGCCTCGAGCGAGCAGCGGCCCGCATCGATCAGATCCTCCACCTGAAGGGGTGTTGCCAGGGCAGCGGCCTGCTCGAACTGCAGGGCAGCATCAGCATAGCGCCCGAGCGAGGCTAATGCCTTACCCATTCCCCGGTGAGCCCCGGCGACCTTGACGGGATCCTTCCCTACCCGCTCCAAGGCCTTCTGATATGCCTCGAGTGCCTCCTCGCTCCTTCCCTGGGCCAGAAGTACATTGCCGAGGTACAACCAAGCCGTACCGGCTGCCCGGGTGCTGGGATAGACCCTCAAGAGCTCGCGCAGCTGTGTCTCGGCAGCGGTAAGGTTCCCCTGGACATAGACAATCTGCGCCTTGCCCAAGAGCTCAGAAGCTTCTGCATTAGCGCGGATCCTGGCTCTCCGCACGCTGCTGCCAGCGACGATCAGGACAGCAACCACTGCAATCCCAATCAGGATCCACTTCGAGTTCCTCTCTATGAAGGCCAGGATCTCTTGGATCTGCTCCAGGACAGGATCCTCCCGCAGCTCCTCCTTCGTCATGTGCGCCGCCACTATGCCACCTCCCGGATCACCTTCTGCAGGCCCTTGCCTGCCACCGTCGACTACTTGCCCGCAACGTACTCCGCGAATGCGGATACGTCCACCTTCTCAATGCCCCAGAGCCCGAGAAGCTCGGCCGGCTCCATCCGCAGCCCCTTGGCACACCCACGCTTCAATTCATCCGCCAGGGCCTCGTTCGCGTACCACTTCTCCCCCAGCCTATCGATCAGCGCCTTGCGGATCTGTGCGGCCAGAACATAACCCAGAGCTATTCCTCCGGAATCGTACTCACGCGTCTCGTACAGGTACGCGTTGGCGTCGTTCTTCACGCGTCTCCATATCAGTGCCTCCTTCATCACCTGACTGTACTGCTCCGGGTCTAGATTCGGATCGGCGTAGAGTGCCCGCGCGAACTTGAAGCGCGCCGCTTCCCTTCGAGCTTCCAGCAGCATGGCGAATCGGAAGCCTTCTGCTACCTCTGCGGCCACCTGTTCCTTGACTCCCGCCACCTCTTCCAACCAGCCCCGCTCGGCCGCGAGCATCTGGAAGAGTGCCCGATATGTTGCGGGCATCACGGTCGTGCCCTGGAACACATGCTCATAAGGCACGTCGCCCGGGATGTTGTAGTAGAACTCTGCCACCCCAAAGGCTCCCATCAGATCCAGCAAGTCGCCTACCAAGCCCGTTGGGAACATCGTTACCTTCGCCTTGCCTGCACCCAGGCCATAGGCCCTTGCGAAAGGAGCGCGCCCCTTCTTCTCCTTGATGTCGATACGCAAAGATCTCTGCTTCCCACGGGGAAAACCAATCGCCTCAGCAGCCTTCTTGAGAACCTTCTTCAAATCAGTCTTCCCCACTTTCTCCGACAGCACCGGGAAGTGGACAAGGCGCGGGATATCCTTCGTGCGCAGCTTTCTCAGTTTGCAGCCCAGCTCGTTCTCACACCAGCGCTGAAGCGAGGACTCATACGCGGAAGCGGTAGCATCCAGCAGTGCCACGCAGAAGCCCTCAACCTCATCCAGATTCCAGCCCTTGGCCTCCGCCACCAGCTCGCCGAAGGACTTGCCAAACAGGTCCAAGGCCTGAGCATTCAGCTGCTCCAGAGCGTTCTTGAGAAAAACGTTGACGGGCAAATACAGCTCCGCTGAGGCGAGCCACCATGTCATTCTGGTCCCCGGGTCCGGTTCGAGCGCCAGGTCGTAGTCGATCCGATACAGTGTCACCTTCTTTCCGTCCACGTCCCTTGCTTCGTTCCTGCACGTCTCGACACACTCGTCGAGGATCTCCGCCACCTGCGAACGCACGTAGTGATAGGCCAGCAAGTTGTAGGTATCCTCGCCGCGAGCGATCTGCTCGGGATCGTCAGCAGAGGCTATTGCCTGCTTCAGTTCCTCAAGCTTCTCCATCTTCAGTAGATACCCGTAGTCGCTATAGGGCCCAGTGATGCTCGACTTCTTACCCTCACCAAAGGTGTCGAACTCATTCTCCGCCAGAGCGCCCATCAGTTCCGCGGCCTTCTCCCTGATTCTGTCGATCTCCGTCGTCGCTGCCCGGACATCCGTAGGAAAGAGAATCGCGAGGACGAGCGAGAGCATCAAAGCAAGTCGCCCCGGTGAAAGCAGCACTCGGGGCAGGCGCAACCCGTCATCAAGATCTCTCCGAAACATCGTTCCCCTCCTCTGTTTCGCGCGTTCTCGGCTCCGTGCCGGCATGCTGCGCGCAAAGGAACTTCGCGTCCCTGACTTCCACATCCCTCTCTAGTTTCGCACCACAGGTGGCACACCGCAGTTCCCAGCTGCTTTGCCCCAGGCGGGCATAGGCAAACGGCCCCAATCGCTTGCCTTTACGACGCGGACGGACGGGCAGCAGCCAAGAAGGTCGCATCAGAACCGCCATCGCGGATATGTGCACATCCCCGGCTGCCTCCCAGAAGCCGGAAACTTCCTGCACTCGGCGCTTCCAGTCAAGCTGAAGCGCCTTGACACGCTCCTCTTCCTCTTCCGCCGACAGCTTGCCTCGGCCGACTGGATGACGTACTTCGTCTATTAGCTGCCGGTAATATGCCTCGATATTCGCCGTCTCTCGCGCAATCTCGGTGGCAGAGGATTCTTTTACCTTTCTGGCACGCCTCTGCAATCTGCGATCCAGTGCGTCGAGTGCCCGGGCCAGGTGGAACCGCTCAGGAACTGCTGGCGGTACGGTCAACCCCGGCTGCGGCTCAGCCTTACCATCTTTGAGCAGTGAGAGCAGCTCCCCGACCTCCGCGGTCACCGAACCGTCTAAGGCATCCACACCGAGCACCACGAGATCGTCAGGTATGTCGATCATGTGATACTCGACCCAGAACACGAAGATGAAGAAGGGTCGGTACCCGAGCCTTGGAGACGCCCATCGGCTGCGCGTAAGGCTAGGAGCTCCTGCTACCCCCGGCGGCGTCCCCTTCTCTTCGCTCACTGGCTCGAAAGCCACCGCTATCCGCCCTTCTTCAAGGCTCCGGGCCAGGATCCTGTCCAGGAGCGCCGAGCCGACACCGGCCGCCTCTGCCTCCCGGTATCGCTTCAGAGCGCGCTGGCTGAAAGCCAAGACCCTTGGACTCCCCGCGGGCTCCAGCGTCGAAGGATCCAGCCCTGCCTCGATCGCGTCCCCACCGAGCCTCTTCGCCCGCACGCCTCGGCCCGCCAGGAAGCCCTCGACAAAGCTGACGATATCCCCTCTCCTCACTTCCCCGCCGCCTCTCTCAGCCCCTCGAAGACCTCTCTGTCGTACGCCTTGATATGCTCATAGCGTTCCCTCGCACGCTCAAGCTCATCCCCAAGGTCCCCGAGTGCTTTCTCAAGATCCGCATCGTCTTCGCAACTCGCCCAAACGCGAAACACCTTTGTCTCGAAGGGCTCTTCCCAACTCAGGTTTCCGAGGATCTGGTCTACTTCTCCAACGACCAGGTTGAACATGTTTATCTTCTCTTGAAGGACCTTTAGCACATACGCCTCGAGGGTCCTCCGCACAGCCAGGTTGTACACGAAAACGTCGCGTTTCTGGCCGATTCTATGTATTCTCCCGATGCGCTGTTCGATTCTCATTGGGTTCCAGGGCAAGTCGTAGTTCACGAGAGTCCGGCAGAACTGCAGATTCCTCCCTTCCCCTCCTGCCTCAGTACTAAGAAGAATCGGTACCTCCCTCCGAAAGGCATCAACAGCTGCATCCTTTGCTCTCGCCGACAGGCTTCCGTGAAATACCGCAACCTCAAAGCCGGCTGACCTCAATTGCCGCTCTAGGAACTCCACAGTTCTCCGAAACTGCGAGAACACGACAACCTTCTCCCCAGCCTCCGCCTTCTCCCGCAGCAGGCGCTCCAGCCGCTGCAGCTTCGCATGGACCGCTACGGACTCACCCAGCTCCACCAGTGTCTGTATCTCTCGTCTGGCCCGGGCAAGTCGGCTCTCGGCGGCTCGCTTCAGTGTGCTAAGGGCAGCCTCAGTCGAGGACCCTATCTCCTTCTGTAGAACGACCAATAGGAGCGGCCACGGTACTGTCCTTTCACCACGGTCCCAGTGAGCCATCCGCCGGACGAATCCCGAAACCTCATCGTAGAAGGATCGCTCCTCCTGCCCGAAGTCGAGGGTTACCGTCTTGACATGGCGTCTGGGAAACTTCACCGACGTACTGCTCCGCGTCGTGCGGATCATCACATTCTCCAGAAGCCGAGACAGCTTTCTAGTATTCTTTGGCAGCCGCCTGTCACCCCGCACCACGAACTCCCGCTTGAACGAGCGATACGTTCCGAGGGTGCCAGGCCTAAGAAGGGTCACAAGGTTGTACAACTCGCGAAGGTCGTTCTGAACCGGCGTTGCGGTCAACAGCAGCAGGTACTTCAGGCTGAGAGCGTTGACGAACTTCCATGCCTGGGTCAGGTGATTGCGCAGTCGATGTGCCTCATCCACTATGAGCATATCGAAGCCCGCCTCGGCTATGGCACGCCGATTCCGCGCGGATTTGGCAGTGTCGAGCGAGGCAAGCACGAACGGATGTGCCTGCCAGTCGCCACCACGAGTGAAGATGCAAACCTCGATGTCGAACTTGTGCCGGAGCTCTTCGTTCCATTGACTGATCAGGGAAACCGGCACCAGGATCAGCACCTTTCGCACGAGTCCGCGCAGCACGTACTCTTTGAGGATAAGCCCTGCTTCTATCGTCTTGCCCAGACCAACCTCGTCACTCAGGAGAGCACGGCCCTTCATTTCCCTCAGAACCCGCAGGCACGCACGGATCTGGTGCTCCAGCCGTTCTACGTCCCGGGTGTGATTGAGGGCAAGGAGCCTCTCGAAGCCCCGCTGTCTGGAAATCCTCAGGGCGTCGATGTGCCGAAGGAATGCCTCTACTCCAGAACCATCAGCAGCCGGCGGCTCCAGCACCCACTCCACCGCCTCAGGCTCGTAGCGGAGGATCTGTGATCGAGGCAGGTAGATGAAGCTGTGATCCCCGGCACGCGCAGAGGATCCCTTTGGTCTGGTTGCCTCGGGGGGGTGCTGCTGCCGAGTATCAGCCTGGACAGTGGCTGGGACCTCCCCGTTCAGCTTGCGCAGCTGGGGATGGATAGAGGTTACCTTCCTGACGCCCTCGGCAAAGGCTATCTCGAGTATGTCGAAGAAGTCCCTCGAGCGGACATCGACAACCAGTCCTTCGCCGAAGACCTGGTGATGGACCCTGTCTCCAACGCTGTAAGTAGTTCTTCCCACCGCTATTACAACCGCCCGCAAGGAGTCAGTAGCCTCAGGGACCGGAAGGCCCCGGAACGATGACGGAAGATGATAGCACAACTACGCCTTGATTGCACCGGCGCAGCCCTAGAGGGCCTTGACGAACGGGAAGCAAGAGGTAGGTCAGCAGCAAGTCCGCGCACGCACCCAGCGAGGCCGCCTCTCAAATGCCAACGTAGATATTGAAACCAGCAGTGGCAGTCACGCTTACTGTTGTGCCCGACTGATCCCTCGCATTGATCCAGCACGCATTAACGCCAAGCTCTCCTGCAAAGCCATGGGAGAAGAAGTGCTCGAGCCCCGCCCCAAGGCGCGCGATGAAGCCCTCCTTGGGGTACCTGACGTGCGGCATACTACGTTGCTCGGAATCCTCATCAGCCCATTCGTAGAGTAGCTCCGGCCTGTAGCCGCCAAACCCCAGGACTACATAGGGGCAGTTCCGCTCCGGACGGTTGAAATAGAGATAGTAGTCAACCAGAAGGATCTGCATCTGCAGCGAGGTCGGCGCCACTTCGTCGCCTTCCCCATCCTGCCCCAGCCATGTCCTAGAAACCAGGTGAGCAGCGCTGCGAAGTTCCTCAGGCGGCTGTACCTGCTCCTCGATCAGCCAACCCGGATGGACGGCGTCGAACTTCTGCTGTTCTAACGTGATCCCAATGGCCTGGTTTTTCGCGATGTACTGCCTCAGCTTGGCGGCGACCCCGATCTCCCAGGAGAAAGCACGGCCCCAGTCGGAAGACCCCAGGAGATTGCAATAGTCGATCGTGAAACCGAAGCTCGGCGTATCCGGCTTGTGCTCATAGGCACGTGCTCCCGGGGCCAAGAGGATCAGGAGCGCGATCAGCCAAATCATCTGCCGCCTTTCACGACGCGAATGCTTGGAGCCGAACCCTGGCCCCCCTAGTCCTCCGTGGGATCCGCCCATCTTCTACCCCCTGGGGTGATGCTCCCGATAGACCCTCTCTAGGTACGACTCATCGACGCTGACATAGACCTGAGTCGTCGAGAGTCTAGCATGTCCAAGCAGTTCTTGGACTGCCCGCAAGGGCGCACCTCGCCTCAACATGTGGGTCGCATAAGAGTGCCGCAGCAAATGGGGATGCACTCCCTGCAAGCCGGCCTCGCTCGCTCTCTTTCGCAGTATTTTCCAGAAACCCATCCGGCTCAACCCGCCGCCGCGGGAGTTCAGGAAAACCGTGCTTTCTCGCCTCCCTTTCGTACGCTGCGCAAGCAGCACCCGGGCGCGCTCCAAGTACACGGAAAGGGCATCGACAGCAGGGCGCCCGAGCGGAACGACCCTCATCTTCCCCCCTTTCCCCCGGAGCCGCACCAGGGCGGATTCGAGATCCAGATCTTCAAGCCGCAGCTGGAGAATCTCGGAAACGCGGGCACCCGTTCCATAGGCAAACTCCAGCATCGCGCGGTCCCGCATCGAGAGCGGATTGTCGTGCCGGATTGACCCAAGAAGCCGCTCTACTTCCTCCTCGCTCAAGCACCTGGGTATCCGCTTCCAGCCACGGGGGGCAGGAAGCCGTAGCGAGGGGTCAGTCTCGAGAACGCCTTCGTCCAGCAGGAAACCGAAGAAGCTGCGCACAGATGCTCGGGCTCTCGCCACGCTCGCCGAACGCCTCCCACGCGACCTCAGGTGAAGGAGAAAGCCTTCCAGATGTCTCTCAGTCACTGCCGCCGGTCCAGGAACCCCCTGCCCCTCCAGGTAAGCGGCCAGCTGTCGCAGGTCCGATCCATATGCCATTACAGTGTTCCTGGAAGCCCGACGCAGAAGGGCCAGGTGAAACAGAAACTCCTCTATCAGATCGCGCATCGCACCGCCCGCCCGAGGGGAAACCGTGGAATCAGCCAAGGGCCCCGAGGACGCAGGCGTCGCTGCCCCCAAGGAGGATTCCCTACCCGCCATGAGGACTTCCCCCCTCCGGGGCGCTCCCTCGCAGAGCCCGCAGGATCCGGCGGGCCAGCTTTGTTCCAACACCGGGAACCCCGGCTATCTCCTCTAGCGAGGCCCTTCTCAAGCTAGCCACGCTTCCGAAGTGCGCCAGAAGAAGGTCCCTCTTCTTGGGCCCGATACCTGGAATCTCATCCAACTCCGAGTGCTTCAGCCGAGTTGCCCGAAGCCGCCTATGGTAGGAGACAGCGAATCTATGAGCCTCATCCCGTACTCTCTCGAGCAGAAGCAAAACCGGCGAGCTTCGCTCAAGCTGGATCCCTTCGCTGCGCCCTGGAAGGAAGAGAATCTCCTCAGACTTGGCAAGCCCCACGACGGGGAGGTCGTCGAAGCCGGTTTCCCTGAGCACTCGCGCGGCCCGATTCACCTGTCCTATGCCACCGTCTATTAGAACGAGGTCCGGCCTTCTGCCGCCTTCCCTAGCCAGCCTTATGAAGCGCCTCCGCAACATCTCCTCCAGCATCGCGAAGTCATCCGGACTGCTTAGGGATCTGATCCTGTAACGTCTGTAGGCCGACTTCTCCGGTAGGCCGAGCTGGAAGCAAACGCCCGAGCCGACGGCCTCGGTTCCCTGGATATTGCTGATATCGTAGCCTTCGATCCGCTCCGGCGGCTCCTGCAGGCCCAAGCGGTGCCAGTCTTCCAGCACTGCCGCGCGCCCTTGGTAGGCCCCACTCGCCGGCTCTTTGATCAGCGTCTGCTCAAGGAGTGCGCGGGCATTCTCCTGTGCTGCATCCAGCAATCTCGCCAACTCGCCTCGTCTCGGCACGAGGATCCGGACCCTCACACCCGAACGCTCCGAGAGCCACGACTCCAGTGCCCTGTGCTCGTCAGGCAGCACGTTGCACGCGATCGTCCTGGGGATTCCCGTGCGCCCCTGGTAGTGCCTGATCAGGGCTGTCCGCATGATTGCCTGGGCACCTGCGGCATCGGCCCTCCCGATGAGGCTCCTTTCCACGCCGACCACCCTGCCCTCCCGACGAGAGAAGACAGCCACAGCGGCACGAGCGCCCTCGATCCAGACCGCTATTGCATCCAGTTCCGAGCCTTCTAGGCTCACGACCCGCTGTTCCTCCAGCATCTGCTCAAGCCTCTGGAGGTCGTCCCTCAGCCGTGCAGAAGCCTCGAAGTTCAACTTGGCTGCAGCCTCCGCCATCCGCCTGCGCCATTCTTCGATTACCTGCCCAGCCTCCCCCCCGAGGAAGCGCTCCAGACGCCTAACCACCACCTCATACTCTTCCTCGTTGACCTTGCCAGTGCAGGGAGCCAAACACAGCCCAAGGGAATACTCCAAACACTCCCGCCCGCCCTGGCGCAGCCTTCTGTCGGAACACGTCCGCAGCGGAAAGACAGAGCGGAGTGACCTGAGGAGTTTCCTGAGATTCTTAACCCTTGTGAAAGGGCCGAAGTAGCGTGCGCCGTCGGCTTTCACCTTCCTTGTTATCTCCAGCCTCGGGAAAGGATGAGGACGTCCTACTTTGACGAACGGATAGGACTTATCGTCCTTCAGCTCGATGTTGAACGGGGGCTGATAGGACTTTATCAGGTTGGCCTCAAGAATGAGCGCCTCGGTCTCGCTGGAAGTGACCAGGTACTCGAAGTCATCTATCTTGCTCCTCAGCATCTCGATGCGTGGATCGGAAGACGGAGATTCGGAGAAATACGCTCGCAAGCGGCTCC
>CAYMBA010000078.1:0-10976 GCA_964388535.1 uncultured bacterium
GCATCACGAGAGCGAACGAGCGCAAATAGAACCAATCACGGGTAAGCCCTTTGTGCGCTATTGGTTGCACACACGCCATCTGCTGAGCGAGGGGACTAAGATGTCCAAGTCGCTTGGCAACTTCTACACAGTGCGGGATCTGGTTGCTGAGGGCTTCGACCCTATCGCTATCCGATATGTGCTCATATCCGCTCATTACAGGGCTCCGTTGAACTTCACAAAGGAAGGGCTCAAGGCCGCCTGGGAAAGCGTAGTACGAATAAGGAACTTTGTCCGGAGGATGGAGGAGGCTAGTGCTGCGGAAGGCGCTTCAGACTACGACCCAGTAAAGGCGGTCGTCGAGGAGTTCTCGAAGAAGTTCGAGGAAGCTGTCGATGACGACCTGAACATGTCAAGAGCGCTAGCTGCGGTTTTCGATTTCATGAGGGAGGCGAACAAGCTGGAGCCGAAAGGTGAGGCAGCTGGCGAAGCCGCACGGGCCATGAGGAGAGCGGACGAGATTCTTGGCATTCTTGTCCCTGAAAGCTCCGCGGAGGACGACGCCGAGATCGAGGCCCTGGTCAGGGAGCGCGAAGAAGCACGTAGGGCTCGGGACTTTGCCAAAGCAGACAGGATACGAGATGAGCTCGCAAGCCGAGGAATCGTCGTCGAGGACACTAAGGAGGGCCCGCGCTGGTACAGGAAGTAGGCGCGGGCCCCTGCGTGCGCTATTCCCGTCTGCTGAGTGCCACAAGGAGATGGAAGCGGTTGTCATCAAGTGTGAAGGCGGCGACGTAGCAGGTTGTTTCGGTCCGATAGCCTATCTCGTGGCCTGACCCGGTTATGATGTTGGGCAGGGCTATGTCGAACTGATACGGTGTACCCAGGAATGCTCGTTTGGCGTCCCCGGCAATCATGTTGATTATCTCGCCAACTCCGTCCCAGATGTCCGCTTCCTGAAGCTCCGAAACGTCTAGCCCGAGTAGGTGCGAGACGATCTGCTTGGCGAGGCTTTCGTGGAACGTAATCGCGACGAAACCTTCGCCCCGCTTCCCGGAGAGGCCCATGACGCCGGAGACGTCACCAGTGAGCTTGTCCTTACCGCTGACCTTGATCGACTCAAGCTGGACCTCCAGGCCGGCCATCGTTTTCAGAGTGACCATTGTGCCTTTCACGAACGGCTCGACGATTTCCTGTTTCACCGCATTCGATATGGCAGGGCTTCCCTGAGTCATGACTTTCTCCTGTTGGCTGAGACGCCGGGGCTCCGGCGCTAGACTGTGGCTATGACTTCGGACCGATCCGCCTCGGCCCGTACCTCTTCCAGCATCGATTCCACGTCGCTCACACTTAGCCCCAGATCGTGCCACGCCCCTTCACTAAACCCTTCGTACAGTCCTTCTCCTGTATCACCTATCGCCTGGTTGACACAGATGAAATCTGCCAAGTGGACGACCTGGGCAATCCGTCTGTGCTCTGGAGGCGCCAGGTCTGGGTCGTGGTGCCATGCCACGGCACTGACGACCTCTTCCGGAATGGACCATCGTCTAAGCAGCATGGCCCCTATGCGACCATGGTCGGTGTCGAGTGCGGCTCTCTCTGCCTGTGCGAGCGGGATGTGCAACTTTGACGCGGTTGACTTTACGAGTGCGAGTTCTTCCGGGAAGTATTGGTCCATGAGCAAGATTCCGATGTCATGTAACAGACCTGCCACGAACGCACTTTCTGCCTCAATGGTTTCCATCTCTTGCTTCCTGGTGGAGTACCTCCTGAAGATCCCTGTTGCGATGCCTGTCGTGACTGAGTGGTACCAGAATGCTTTGTGGTCAATGCCGCTGCCCAGGCCCTCGAAGGTTCGTATCAGAGAAACCGATGTGACGATGCGGCCAACCTCCTTGAAGCCCAGCCTTGCCACCGCATTCTGGATGGACGTGGTCTCCGCGTATCTACCTCGGTAGATGGGCGAGTTGGCTACGCGGAGCACTGCCGCCACCAGGGAGGGATCGTTCCTGATAATCGCTGCCAGGGATCTTGCTGTTGCCGAGGGCGAACCGATCTCTCGGTTTACCTTTAACATCACGTCCGGTACTGTGGGCAGTCCCTCCAGGCTTTGGAGTAGCTCTTTCGCTCTTTGCTCGAAGCTCTGCATGACAACCTCCGGAAACGTGTGCTGGACTTCAGGCCGCATCGAGCAGGCATTCGTGCATCCTGGTTGCAAGGTCCTGCTGTGAGAACGGCTTGGCCAAACAGTCCGTTGCTCCCTCGGCCATTGCCTTGGCGACCTCTTCGGAGTCGCCGCGGGTAACCAGCATCAGAACAGGGATCTTGCTCAAGCGCTCATCCGAGCGCATCTCTCGGAGGATCTCGAGCCCGCCACCCCTGGGCATTTTCGAGTCCAACACTGCCAGCACTATCGAGGTGTGGTGAGCGCGTAGTAGCCTGACCGCCTCTTGCCCGGTTGCAGCTTCGAGCGTTTCGTGGCCGAGCACCTTGGCGCTGCCCCTGACTATCTGGCGAATGACATTGGAGTCGTCAGCGACCAGGATTCTCATTGTTCAAGCCCTCGCTTGCGCATGACGAAGTGCCAGCCTCCCAATTCGGTAACGGAGGCTTCCTCCGGAAGGGGTGCTGCTTCTACCTCCTGCCTCGAGCTCAAGACGAGGAATCCTCCGGGTGCCAAGGCTTCTACGGCGATCTTCAGCATTCTCCGTCTACCTTCGTCTGAGTAGTATTCGAGGACGTTTCGGAGCATGATTACGTGGAAGCCGCCCGGCGGGGGCACGGAAGAGGCGACGTCATGCCTGAAGAACTTGACGGCCCGCCGAATCCCGTCCCGGAGCTTCCAGGTCTCTCCCTCCTTCTCGAAGAACTTCTCTCTCAGAGAGTCTGTCAGACCTCTTGAGATCGCCACCTGGTCGTACCGCCCAGCTATGGCGATGAAAAGGGCGGAGGCAGAGACATCGCACGCGCGGATCTCGTAGATCCCGCCGATTTCTCCACCCGCTCCGCCTTGGCTGCGGTCTTCTTCTGGCGGCAGGGATCTTTCGGCGATTGCGATTGCTAGGGAGTACGCTTCCTGACCGGTCGAGCACCCCGCAGAGAGCAAGCGCGCCTTCGAGTCGGAGCCCGCAAGGGCCCTTTCTTCGATTGTGGGCAGTACGTGTCCGACCAGGGCGTCGAAGCATTCGGGGTCCCTGAACCACCAGGTCTCCCGGGGTACCGTGGCGGAGACCAGCTCGTCTCTGATTCCAGAGGAGGGATCCTCGGCGGCGCTGACTAGGGCGTCGAAGGATTCGAAGCCGTGCCTCCTCATCACCTTGGCGATTCCCGCCTCAACAGTAGGGTGGGGACGATCGCCGATCCGAACGCCACAGGTGCGCCTCAAGAGGTCGCCCAGCCTGGCTACGTCTGCACTTGCCAGTGACAGTGTCGTTGGCATATCGAAGCACCGCCATTTTTGATGTGCCGCGCCCCAGCTGGCAGTTTCCAGGTTCTGCCCTAGGCCGCCGCCTGGGATGTTGCCAATGTGAGCGCTGCTCTTGCGATTTCATGCAGCGGAAGCACCTTCTCGGCAGCTCCGATCTCTATTGCTTCCTTTGGCATGCCAAAGACCACAGAAGTTTCTTCGTCCTGCGCTATCGTGTGTGCTCCCGCCTTCCTCATGTTCAGAAGGCCTTTGGCGCCGTCGGCTCCCATGCCCGTCAGTATGACGCCAACAGCGTTTGCCCCCGCATGACGCGCTACTGAGTTGAACAAGACCTCGACACTGGGTCTCTGGAAGTAGACTCTCGGCCCGTTCTTTATCTGGACCAAGTACTGCGCGCCGCTTCTGTTAAGAAGCATGTGGTAGTTGCCCGGCGCAATCAGGACCTTCCCGGGGGTTACGAGATCACCGTCCGAAGCTTCGTTGACCTCGACGTCGCAAATCCCATCCAGCCTTTCAGCAAACGATCTTGTGAAATGCGGGGGCATGTGCTGGACGATGAGTGTCCCTGGCGCATTACTCGGGAATTGCCGCAGGACCGCTTCCAGGGCTTTCGTCCCGCCGGTAGAAGCTCCTATGGCGATGATCTTGTTGGTAGTCACCGAGAGGGTCACCTTCTTGACCTGTCCGGCGCTGGCGGCCTTTGCTTTCAGTGCCTGCGGGTCGATCTTTGCAGCGGCTTTGATCTGAGCGATGAGGGTCGCCGACAGATCGCCCACAGTGTAGGCCTCCCCAGGTTTGCAAAGAACGTCGACTGCTCCCAGAGAGAGAGCTTCCATGGCGAGCTTGCCCCCCTTGGGGGTGAGGGAGCTGACGACAATGACGGGGAGCGGGTAGTGTATCATCAACTTCCTGAGGAAAGTGAGTCCGTCCATCCGAGGCATCTCGATATCGAGGGTGACAACATCGGGCTTGAGTTTGACGATCATGTCGCGCGCAACATAGGGGTTCGGGGCCGCGCCGACGACCTCGATCTCAGGGTCCCGCGAGAACTCCCGAGTGAAAACTTTCCTCACCACGGCGGAGTCATCGACAATCAGAACTCGGATCATCGCTTACCCCCCAAGCTGGTATGCGTCTCTGGGCCACCATCGTCAGGCAGCTTCCGTTTCTTCCTGAGCCAGGGATGCGCGTACAAGGACTGGTAGGCCGTCGGCTTGCATCCAGACTTCGATCTCTTTCGATTGCGCTTTCCCTGGAGCTTGTGACCCACTGATCTCCGGGGTGCCGAGGTCGAATACGGGCTCTGAACCCATGGCTTCGGTGAGGAGATTGCCACAGATGATGTTGAGGACCTCCTTCATGGCGTCTAGGCTTTCCTCTTCGGTTTCGAAGTCTTCCGCGTCGAGTCCGAGCATGTTTGCAGCGAAACCGAGAGCAACCTCTCGCGGTGCCCACATTTCGATCTGGCCGTTTACGGGGCCTCGGAAGGAGAGACTTACGCCTACTGCCCGCCATTCCTCGGGATTGGGCGCATTCTCCTCCAGCGGTTCGGCGAGGACGAATGCAGCGTCTTCGAGGACGTGTGCTACCACCCGCTCAAGCACTTCTTTTTTCAATGTCATGGCTCCAGTCTCCGAGTACGTCTTTGAGAACGTCCCTTACCTGTTCTGGGGTGAACGGCTTTCTTATGTAGGCCTTGACACCCTTGCTTCTGAGTTCCTCGATCCTCGTTGCGCTTCCCTCAGTAGATATGATGATCACCGGCAGTGAGCGCAGATCTTCCTCTGCGCGCATCCTGTCGATCATCTCCACGCCTGTCATGATGGGCATGTTTATGTCGGCGATTACGACATCGATCCAATGCTGCCGCATCTTTTCCAGAGCCACCTTACCGTTCTCGGCCTCGACCAGTTCACCGACCGGAACTTGTGCCAGATGGAGTGTTCGGCCCACTACCTTTCGTATCGTGGCCGAGTCGTCGACAACCAGAATGTTGAACGCCATGGCTCTACTTCTCCCTTATGAGAATAGGGATTCGACTTCGGGCAGGACGGAGGCAACCTCCGCAGTTAGGGCCTCGAAGTCGTGCCTGCCGATCCCGAGTCTTTCACATGCTCCTGCATCTGCAGCCAGGTTCATACCTTCGTTGCCGAGCCCGCAGCCAACCGTCTTGGCGGCGATGTTGCAGACCCTGACCACGTCTGTTATGGAATCTCCGCTTGCAGTGATCTCATGGTGATTCTCTATGGCGTTTGCGATCTCTTCACCAAGCCCCCATTCTCTGACGATCTTTGCGCCCACGGCTGCGTGGGAGAACTTGAGTACCTGTGTTTCCGCTTGGTAGTAGGTCATGCCATAGTCGTGTGTGAGTGCCGCTATAGTTCTCAGCACGGCCGGCTTCATGTACCTAGCCAGTATCAGTTTTCCGATGTCATGGAGAAGGGCGGCAGTGAAGGCAAGCTGGGGTATCTTGTTCATTGAGCGCTGAACCAGGAGATCCGCGGCAATCGCTGCAGCTACTGAGTGGCGCCAGAGGTCGTGCTCCGCGAATCCGTACTCCGGCAGCGCACGCTTCATCTGCCCCCGGACATGAGCCTTGACCGCGATCTCGAGAACCCTCCCTGTCCCCAGCCGAACGACGGCGTCCCTGATACTTGTTATACGGTAGCGGGTCTGGCCCATAGGGGAGTTCGCGTAGCGGAGCACCGCCGCAGTCAGCGCCTCATCGTACTTGATCAGATTTACGACCTCGTTGATGTCTGCTTCCCAGTCGGCAGCCAGCTTTGCTAACTTGGCTGCGGCGGCCGGCAGGGGGGCCAGCTCCTGGACTTCTTTGGTCAAGGTTTCGAGGGAAATCACAGCTCTATCTCCTTCCCCTG
Source organism: uncultured bacterium (assembly GCA_964388535.1). Taxonomy (GTDB): domain Bacteria; phylum Eisenbacteria; class RBG-16-71-46; order CAIMUX01; family WJJG01; genus CAYMBA01. The sequence continues at coordinate 6,286 of CAYMBA010000078.1, forward strand.
TATTCTCAGCCAGGTTCGCCCTGTTCCTATCTCTAGGTACATCGTCCTGGAGAAGTGACCGCCAACGTGTTCTTTCTCGATCAGGAGGTTGTTCTTCCAGAAGATCTTCCTGGCGATCACCTGATTGCGTTTGCCAATGGCGAAGAAGTCCTTGGTATCAAAGACCTGTGCTCCTCCGGCCATCTTGATCTTCAGTCGTCGCTTAGAAGCGCCCAGTTTCTGTGCTGCCTCGAAGAACGCGGGGATGCCAGTATCGGCGAACATGAAGGGATTGCTCCTAGCCTTCTCAGGATTCGCCTCGGAGAGGGGCAACATAAAGTGGAGGATGCCGCCTACTTTGGCTGTCCGATCGTAGATGGCAATTCCGATACACGAGCCGAGGGCGTGGGTGACAATTATGTCCCCTGGGTTGTTCGATACCTTCATGTCCGCGACGCCGACGACGTGCCTCATCTGTCGCGATGCTCCAAGAAACTAAGCCTTTCTGTAGATTGTCGCCCTCACAAACTTGAAGAGTTTCTGTCCACCGCCGAGGCCCTCAGCATTCCCAAGGAATAGGTAGCCACCAGCAGAGAGCGATTCGTGGAACCTCTCTATGAGTCGGCACTTTGTCCGCCTATCGAAATAGATAAGCACGTTCCGGCAGAAGATGAGGTCGAACGGGTGCTTCATCGGCCAAGGGCCTACGAGGTTTAGATGCTTCAAGGTCACCATGGACATTACATTGTCGCTAACCTTGAAGGCTCTTTGGTCGGTCTCGGGCGTCTCAGTTGCGACGAAGTAGCGGCTCCGGATGGAAGGGTGCACGTCTCTTAGTGCTTCCTCGGGGTAAACGCCTCGAGCAGCTTTCTCCAGCGCAGAATACGCTATGTCAGTTGCCAGGATTCGCACAGGGAAAGGTATTTTGCCCTTGAAGGCCTCTAGCAGGGCTATCGCTATGCTATAGGGTTCCTCCCCGGAGGAACACGCCGCACTCCATATGCGGCGGGTTTTCCCAGGCGCGGACGCCCACTCAGGGGCGACAACTTCTTTCATGAACTGGAAATGCTTGACCTCTCTGAAGAAGGAGGTGACGTTGGTCGATATCGCATCGACCATTTCTGTCACCTCCCTGCCCGTCGGATCTGAGCGCACGTACTTGATATAGTCGGAGAACGAACGAAAGCCTAGCTTGCGTAGCCTCTTGGCAAGTCTGGCCCTGACCAGGCTGCGCTTGCCCTCATGGAGCCATATTCCGGATCGCTCCCGGACTATCGAGCATATGAGTTTGAAGTCACGATCGCTCAGGTCGCTCATGTCTCCAGATGGGTGCGATCCCGACCGCACCGGTGGTTCCGAGGGGACCTACGCGGCAGCCATGAAGGCCATGTCTTCACCTCCAAGAACCTTGGCTATGTCGAGGAGCGTCTTCACCTTGCCCTTCACTTTGCCCATGCCGAGTATGAAGCTAGTTTCTACTGTGTCGCCGAACTCCGGTGCGGGTTCTATGTCCTCCGCAGCGATGTCGAGGACCTCGGAGACTTTGTCGACAATGATTCCGGTCTGCTGCCCGTTGACGTCCACGACAATGATGCAAGTCTCCTGCGTGTACTCCACAGGCGGCATACCGAACTTCAGCCGGAGATCGATCACAGGGATGACCTTGCCTCGGAGGTTGATTACTCCCTTCACGTGAGGAGGTGTTCTGGGTACGGCAGTGATGTCCATGAGCCCCATGATCTCCCTCACGCGTAGGATCTCGAGGCCGTACTCCTCATCACCCAAGGCAAACGTGAGGTACTTCCCCGCGATCGAAGCACCGAGCGAGTTCTCCGCACCAGTCTTCTGTTCGGGCATCTCGTTCCCTCCTCTATTCGTTCTGTTCCTTAGCAGACCGCCTGGCTGCCAGGGATGCCTAAGCCGCTTTTCCCTGGGCCAATGCGATCAAACCTGAAGCGTCGATGATCAGCCCTACGGTTCCGTCACCAAGGATTGCTGCTCCTGAGACTCCTGGGACCTTGCCGAGGCTTTCGCTGAGGCTCTTTATGACTACCTGCTGTTGATCCAGAATCTGGTCGATCAGGATGGCGCAGCGCTGGTTGTCTGCTTCGATGATCAGCGCGATACCTTCTGTTGGGTCCTCGACTCCTCCGGGGACGCCGAAGACCTCGGCTAGGCGGAAGAGCGGCAGGAGTTCGCCTCTAAGGGACATCATCTCTCCACGGCCCGTTATGGTGGAGAGAGCCTCAGCGGTGGGCTTCACACTTTCGACAATCGACAGCGTGGGTACTACGTATCTTTCTTCTCCGACCCTGACAACCATACCGTCTATGATTGCCAGCGTCAGCGGAAGGCGCATCGAGAAGACACAGCCTTTGCCAGGAGTCGAGCTGATCTCCACGCGGCCGCGAAGAGCTTCGATGTTCTTCTTCACCACATCCATGCCGACGCCGCGGCCGGAGACCTCGGTCACTTTGTCAGCCGTAGAGAGTCCCGGCTGGAAGATCAAGTTGTCGATCTGCTGTGGTGAGAGGTCTTCGCCTTCCGAGACAAGCCCCGCTCTTATCGCTTTCTTCAGTATCTTCTCTCGGTTGAGACCTCTTCCGTCGTCGTGGACTTCGATGACGACGTTACCGCTGCGGTGGTATGCCTTCAGGTGTATGTGGCCAACCTCGGGTTTGCTAGCGGCCTTCCTTTCCTCTGGGGGCTCGATCCCATGGTCCACCGCGTTTCGGATCATGTGAACCAAAGGATCAGCGATGCGGTCGACGACGTTGCGATCAAGCTCGGTGTCTTCGCCTGACATCGTGAACTCGATCTTCTTCCCAGACTTCCTTGCCAGATCCCGCACTATCCGGGACATCTTCTGGAAGATGGACTTTACCGAGACCATGCGCAGGGCCATTGAGAGTTCCTGTAGGTCTCGGACTATCTTCGACGTGTGTGATACCCGAGAGGCGAGTTTGCGGCTGCTTGTACGAGCGAGGGTCTCATCGGAGACTATCATAGAGTGAGCGATGACAAGCTCGCCCACCATGTCAATGAGGGCGTCCAGACGCTGGGTGGATACCTTGACTGTGGTTTCGATGGCTTTCTTCTTGGGGGCCATTCCTTGTTGTTGCGAAGGAGCCTGCTCCGTGCTTCCCTGGACCATCTCCAGCTGCGGCTCGGGTGCCTCCGGTCCACGTGTCTCCCGGTTAGGGCTGCCCTCAACGACCGACAGTTGCGCACCGCTCATGGCTTCGGTCCCGGCTTTGGGTCGCTCTGGAGTCGGAGAGACAGCGGCTGCCTGGGCCATTGGCTTGCTTTCTGCTGGTTCCCGATCTGCTTCGGTCGATTCCTTGGTGCTAGCTACAGACTCGCTGCGATCCGCGATCTCTCGCTCGCTACTGGACGGAGGTGCCGAGCCAGTGACGGCTGCGAGAACAGCCGCCTTCACCTTTGGGAAGTTCTCCGGTATCACAAAGCTGCCACCAGAGAGGGCTTCGGTGAGGGATGCGACTAGGTTCTTCATCACATCTATGGCGGCGAAGAGAACGTCGCTGTGCTCGGGAGTGAAGCGAATCTTCCCCTTGCGTACAAGGTCGAGAAGGTTCTCGGAGGCATGTGCCAGATTCCCGATGGGTTTGAGGGAGAGGAAGCCGGCTACGCCCTTGATGGTGTGGAATGCTCTGAAGATCGTATTGATCAGCTCCGCATCATCCGGGTTCTCCTCCAGGTCGAGAAGGGCTGTTTCGGCATTCTGGATGTGATCGTTCGCCTCGGAGATGAAGTCTTCAATGAGTGAACGGTCTCCCTCGAAGTCTATGTTTTGGATGTCATAGTCATCATCAGGGACAGAGGCCGCGGCGCTCTCTCCTCCAGCCTCGGTAGTCGGCTGCTGCTGTGCCTGATCAGCTTGGGAAGGCGCTTCTTCCGCAGTGTCTTTGGCCGCCGGCTGCTGCGACTCTCCGCCCTCAGCAGAGGGTTCACTAGCCTCCACAACGGGCCCTTCCTTGGTTTCCCCTTTGGATGCCTCATGGGTGGCCTCGAGCAGCTGAGCCTCGTCCTGTGGTTGTGCTTCTCCGAGGATACGGGCCGCCACCTGCTCGTCTACGGGTGGGATTGCCTCCGGGGACGTACTTGCGAAATACTTCTCTAAGTAGTCCTTCAACTCGAGGAGCCTGTCTATAGAGATGTCGTCGGCTACTACCAGGTCCTCGACGTCATGCACAAGCTTTCCCAGGGAGTTCAGACCGAGAGCTCCGGCTTCGCCCTTCCAGGTATGAAGAATTCGCTTTACCTGATCCCTGGCCTCTTCTTCGCCCTTTTCGAGTGCCAGTATCGCGCTCTCGAAATCCTCAAGGACTGAGGCCTGTTGTGAAAGGAAGAGATTGAGCAGCTCTGGATCAGCGACCTCGCTCAAGGTTGCCTGTCCGGTCTGGCTCGTGGCAGAGGGCTCGTCCCTCTTCTGGGCCATTGCAGCCTGTCGGACGAGTTCTATCGCCTCCGCGGCAAGGCCAATGCCTTCCTCGAAAGGCAAATCACCAAGTATTACCGCTTCAAGCTTCTGTGTCGCGCTGCTGGCACTGCTTCGCAGCTGCTCCGAGGCGCCGGACCATTCGGCAATGGCACTGAGGTCGGTATGGATCTGGCCCAGGCGTTCGAAGTCCTTGCTGGTCACGTCCATTATGGACGCTCCAATCTCGTCCAGTTTCCGTTCGATTTCCTCG
>CAYMBA010000078.1:10986-11590 GCA_964388535.1 uncultured bacterium
GAGGGTCATGTTCCCTCCCGTCAAGGCTGCAAACTGCCCTCTTCCAGGCTAAGCACGGCCCGCATACCTAGGCGCACCTTTCCTGTGAAAATATGCGACCCTCCCTCGGCTGCTCTTGAGTGAAAAGGCCGCCATTGGGGTCTGGCTGTGGACAGCCAGGGGGGTGCACAGGAGTGTAGAGGGGGATGCAGGATGGCTGACATCCGGGCTCTGCCGGGAGGGCGCTTCAAGAAGGCAATGCTGGGAACGAAAGGTGAGATTGAAAGGGAATAGGCTCCCGAGTCCCCGCCCAGCGGGCTGGACGAGCTTTGCCATAACTGCCAAGCGGAGGTACGTGTGATATGGCACTGAAATTGATGACGGTCGATGACAGTCGCACGATCCGAAGGATCGTCTCCAGCTATGCGAAAGACATAGCTCCTGATGTCCAGGTGATCGAGTCGGCGAATGGTCAGGAGTGTATCGAGAAGTGCAAGGAGGAGCTCCCGGACATCATCATTCTCGACGTGAACATGCCGGTCATGAACGGCGAGGAATGCCTGCAGAACCTGAGGAAAGACCCGGCCACGAAGTCGATTCCCGTCATCATGCTGACCACAGAGTC
>CAYMBA010000079.1:0-11497 GCA_964388535.1 uncultured bacterium
TAGCTCGGCTCCTCTTCAGTTACGGCCAGAGCGCAGTCCATCCACGTGACGAACTCGTCCGGAAGCCGCCGTCTAAGCGCTCGAAGCAGCCGCAGTTTCTCGTCGTCTTCTGGCGACTCAGTTATCCCTCCCTCGGCAAGAAAGTCTTGTATTTCAGATATTAGCAATCGGAACTTCTGCAGCCTGGGGTTTGTTGAGTGGGCAATGGCACTCACAGGACCAGTTCGTCTCTTCCCGTAGAACCCAGAGTCAGCATTCCATGGCGCTGCAGCCGGTGTGGGCTCGTAGTCATTCAGGAAAAACGAAACAAGATCCTCCTTCGACAGCTGGCTTCGAAGAACAAGGTTTCCTTCTCTCCAAGCCGCTCTTGCCTCCGGATCTCGCTGCTCTGCAACAACTTTGAAGACGCCGAGCGCCTTGCAGTAGGAAATGAGCGGCTGGTATGTGCAGCCTTCGAGGACTACTTCTTCGAACTGCTGCATCTCCGTCCTCCGTCCTTCAGGTCGCCATGTAGAAGAGCCGGACCGCCTGCTGTGTGCGTAACCCTGCCCATCGAACCCTTGATCCACCAGTATCCTCGCGTAGCGGCACCACGAGCAGAGCCGATCGGAAACTCGTGAGGCATTGATGCACGCATCTCATCTTGGCCTCATTCGGCATTCATACTACCCCTGGCATCAGCAGCCCTTAGAATTGCTTCCAGCAGGGCTAGCCTGAAGGGCCCGATCTCGGGGTCATCCCGAAGCTTCAAGATCCGCTCGGTCCAGCTAGGGCGTCCATCGTCTGTAAGCCCCATCTCCATCACATCCAGCGAAAGCACCGTTGCGGGCTTCCTGATCCCGGGTGCGATTTCAACAGAGGGGAGTTCGTCGCCTTCCCAGATCCCCCGCGCAAAGCGCGTCTCAGGTGAGCCATCGGGTGGCTTCTCGGTTGGGAGTGATCTGATCGAGAGGCGCACCTTGCCGTGGTGTGCGGCCGCCAGATAGCATGCAAGGTCGTCGAGGTCTTCCCCGAGCATCGCGAGTGCGCTGGCCAGCTCGTGGCGGAACCCCCTCCGGGCGTACGAGCCGATGAAGCCCCCACCGCCCGACTTGGCCCACACATCAGGCCGGGGCGGACCGAAGGCCCCGAGGCGCTTCTGGAAAACGGGGTGTGCCTTGCCCCAGTCGTGGTGCATCGCCGCCGTGCGAAGGACGTCGGCGAACCCGCCGACACCGTTTCCCATTTGCCTCAGGATCGCATCGAGCTGCTGGAGTACTTCCTCGGTGTGTTCCGCTATGGTCTTCCAGCTCGGCGATCCGACGTCGTCGGAGTCGATCGGCTCCATTTCCCCCTCTTCCGCTGCGGCCGCCGTGGGCGCCGCAACCGGGACCGGATCGACAGGAGCCGTCTTGCCGTCCCAGCCGATCTCTTTGGAGTAGCCGCCGGTCGACGCTGAGGCGAGGAATGTGCGGCCCGGAATGACATCGTTGTCCGAGGCTTGCACCCAGGCGCCCTCGAGGAAGTCGAAGAACCAGAGTACCCGCTCCCGCTGGTTCTTCCTATCTTTTATGAAGGTACGTGCGCTTCCGACAGGCACTGCGCAAACCTCCTCGGGCGAGACGCGCCTCAGTTCCTCCGACGGGGTCCCTGCGAAATCCCGCCAGTAGACTTTGACATCCATCTCAGTCGTCGTGCGGATGAAATGGGAGACGTCGACGTCGTGGCCGGAGAGGTCCGCCGAAGTATCGAAAAGGTCAAGGATATCCTTGCGCCGCAACGCCTGACCCTCCTCGAATTCATACAGGGCCCGGCGTTGGGACAGATCGAGATTCTCAATGTATTCCGTCACCCGCAATGGGGCTAGATCGGAGAGCCGCTCAAGGTGCGTCTTCGCCTTCTCTAGCAGCTCATGCTTGTATGGTCCGCTGCTTTTCTCGGGTACGTCGACGACGTATACATCGGCCAGGTCGTACTTGCCTCGCCTGTTGCATCTTCCGAATCTTTGTACGAGCGAGGGCCAAGGAGCGTTCTCCGTAACAAGCGTCCTCGAGTCTATGTCCAATCCGGCCTCTATCACTTGCGTGGCGACGACAATCTGTCCTTCCGACGGGATCTCATCCTTCAGCCTTTCAACCTTGAGACGTCTTTCGGGAGGCCGGAAGCGGGAGTGAATGAGCACGATTTCCGGGTGCCCATCTCCGGCGGGCACGAAGGGATTGTGTTTGGACGCGGACCTGACACGGAAGGCGCGTTTGATCTTGTGATACAGATCCACAGCCCGCTTCACGGTGTTGACCACAATGAGCGTCCGCGAGCCTTCTACGTGGAGGTCTTTTATCCACCCGGCCAGCTCTTTCGGCTGATCGGCTGCGTACCGGGCCCGACGATGGGTTTTGGCGGCTTCCAGGATCTGCTTGAGAGCAGGGTTCTCCAAGTCATCCGGCCTGAGGTCCAGGGAGCCGAGTTCGATTTCGGCGGAGCGCTTGAAGTCGTACGACTCCAGTCCCGCAGTTTCCAGTGTCGCAGACATCCACAGGGATTTGGCGGGACCTATGGTGCCGAAGAGCTGCCTGAAGGCATGAAGCTGCGTACTCGTCTCCAGCGAAGCACCCATTAGCTGAATCTCATCCAGTATCCACAAGCAGTCGTTGTTGAGCAGGCCGAAATGAGAGGGCCATCGGAAGCGGCTGCATGCGTAACCCCTATTCAATGCTCTTGAGATGAGCATGTCCTGGGTGCCGACGATGATCTGATCACTCTCGGGGTACAGGTCCCAGTCCTCCTGTGCGTTTGCCCGCACTTTGCTCCACATTCCGCCCATGAGCACGTGCACAGGTACCTCGGACTCGAGGCCGAGCCGGTGCAGCCAGCTACGGATGTTCTGCGCAGTCTGCTCCACGAGGACCCGCATCGGTAGGCAATAGACCAGACGGCGAGGTGTGGAGGAGCGGATGGCCTCGCCTGAGAAGCGCCTCTGCCACAGCCAAGCAAGCACGGCAGCGGCTGTCTTTCCAGAGCCCGTGGGCGCTCTCAAAGCCAGGGCATCTGGCAAAGGATTCTCGGCAAGCCTCTGCTGATAAGGATATGGCTGGTGCCCAGTTGCCCTTTCAAAGACAGTTCGGAAGTCCTGCTTCGTCATGCGACCTCCTGTCGCCCAGCCAGTGGATACGCACTTCCTGTGATGCGGGAGCTGCGTCCGAGCATCCTGTCGGCGAGCCTCCCAACTACTGAGTAATGCGGGTGCCGTGCTCTTCCTTGCACGGGAGATGCTAGGAGCTGATTCTAGATCTCAAACCGTATGCTGGCAATTCCTATTTACAATCGTTCCTGTGTCCGCCTGAAGCGTTTTCTTGCCGCCCCCTCCACACGGGGTCGGCGGACGCTGGCCCCCAGGACCCTGCCCCCAGGATTGTAGGTGCGGAAGATTGGCCGCCCCGCTATGGCTTTCGGAGATCGCAGCTAGCGGACTCGGACCACCCTAGTTGTTTCATTGAGGGACCCGTCGGGTGAGGCGAGTCTTATGAAGTACGCGCCGGAGGGGACGGGGGCGCCCCTTGCGTCCACTCCGTCCCAGAGGATCCTGTGACGGCCAGCTCCTATCTGGCCATCCCAGATTGTGCGGACATGCCGGCCCTCCAGATCGAAGACGGAAACTCTCAGCTGCGTTCGCCGTGGCACTTCCAGGAGGAGTGAAGTCCGGGCGGTGAATGGGTTGGGAGCTGCGGGTTCCAGGGCTGGAGCGAGGGGTACGGCGAATACGGTATCCACGCCAGCAGCACCTGTGCTGCCTATGAGCTCCACATCGTCCAAGTACCAGCCTTCGAGGCCCTCCGAACCATTCGAGCCAAACCGGAATCTGAAGCGGACAGTCCCTTCATAGCCGTCGATCTCGAAGGTCGCTTGCCTCCAGCCAAAGTAGCCCGCGAAGACCGGGGTCTCAGCCGGGAAAGGCCCTGGGGTCTCGCTTGCCATGATGACGAAGTCGTATCCCATGGCTGGGAAGATCTGCTGCCAGGCCCCCCCGTTTACGCTGGCCTCGACCAATGCTCCGTCATAGGCCATACCGTAGTGCCCCATGGCCAGTTCGGAGCGGATCAGGTGCCAGAAGCGGAGCTCCGTGTGCTCCCACAGCGGGAGCTCCGGCGAGACGAGCGCTGCATCGAGCAGCGAGTCATACGGCACACCCGAGTCGACGGCTCCGCACTTCCACGAGAACATGCCCCCTGGGGTGTGGTTTCTCTGACTCGAAATGTGCCACTGATCGCCGTATCCGTTCATGAGGTGTAGATGTACCCAGTCACCGGCACCGTCCTCGAAATGTTCTGCGATACCGCCGACGGGCATCTCGATATCGCCGGCAAAGTGAATGTCCCAGTCCGCCTCGACATCGAGATAGAGCGGGATAGAACAGGGGTCGGGGCAGTCTTCTCCGACGTGGACCTCAAAGGGCGGTTCCAACGTGATGCTGGCTCCGCTGCCCAGCGAATCTGCAGATGCTTCACCCTGAGTGATCACCACGCACGAGGAGCTGCATGCGAGTGTCGCCTGGAGGCCATAGGCTGGAACAGAGCCATGGTTCTCAAGCGATACGGAGATCGAGGCATCCTCCCCAGGCTCAAGATGACCATCATTTCCGTCATCAACGGAGTACGCACCAATGCTCATGGCGGGGCTCATCGTTGGGACACAAAAGCTCCTCTGCCATTCGTAGGTCTCGGTTCCGCTTTCGGCTCGAATGCTGTAGTCGAAGAAAACCACATGATAAACAGGAACGTCCGATCTGATCCTCACGAGGAGCGGGCTCTCGGCGTGCACGGTATCACCCACTTGTATCTCGCCGTACGTGGCAAACTGCTGTAGCACGGTTACCAGCGTGTCCGAGGTCGACAGCGTCGCCAGCACGTTCGAGGTGGGAAGTTTTCCCTCATTGACAAGGCCTATGTCCATCTCGATCGTTTCACCCGCTGCTGCATTCCCGTCTCCATTTCCGTCGCTGCTGCCTAGGGAGTCATCGTCAATGGTGGTGGAGGCTATCTGAATCCAGGGTGCCGCAGGCGGATAGATGGTCCGAATGATAGGCTGGCCATCAATAGGGAAGGTAGCTATGCTCTTTGGGGGCAGATAACTCCAATCTGTTGTATCTGAACCGACCGGCTCGGAGCAGACTGTCCACCCACCGTCTATCTGCTTATATCGAATCTTGTATCTACTGTTGTCATAGTGGTCGAAGCGAACGGCGTACAGTGTGTCGCCCGAGAAGGCGACACAGTTTGCCTTGGTGCCTACCCCAGCCCTGTCATAGATCTTCAGCACCGCCTCTTCGAGAGCCTCTCCGAGGCTTGTGCGCACGCTGCGTTTGCGCAGCCGCTCTACGGTTTCTAGTACGTAGAGGAAGTACAGCTCGCTGTCTATGTAAGGGTTCTCGTAGTCCGGAGGATGTTTGTCTAGGTACTTTGGGTTGTCTTCAGCTATGAGGTCCAGCAGGTCGTGCGTAGGGATCGTTCCATTGTGTGCGAAGACAACGCCGCCTCTCACGAAAGGATGGGGGTCAGGAATGCCTGTGTGTCCCGAGGAGGCAGCCCGGACATGGGCAATGGCGACTTCGGCTCTGCAGGCAAGCATCTGGGCTACAGATTCATCGAAGCGCGCATCGTATGGGTGGGAAGCCTCCGGACCTCCTCGCAGCGAGACCGGTTGTTCGAGGCCTGCAGCCGAAAGGGCGGTGGCCCCGAAACAGAGACCCCAGCCGTCCTTGTTGGATGTTCCAAGGGCCTTGAAGGGGAATGTGCCCGCAATGAGCTGGTCCGCAACCGCGCAGCTGTCCAGGTGGGAGCCTATGGCAGCCCAGAACCTGCAGGCGTGTTCCGCCACAGGGCCCTCGTCGGTTGGCCGCATCGAATCTGGGGAGCCAGAGGCCGCCGAAAGCGCCCACGCACAGGCTATGGCCCCGCAGACCAGGAGGAGCCTCTGGAAGCTGCCTGCCCGCAGGCGCATTGGCTCGGCATGCCGGCTGCCGGGCCTGGAACGAGGGTGACTTTGTCCCACGAGCCGGCTCAGCACGGCGCTTTCTCCTCGGCCCCCGCGGCCCCCGGACACCTAGGCCCTAGCGGATCAGAAGTAGTTTCGAACTAGCCGTTACGTTCTTCGTTTGCAGCCTATAGAAGTAGACACCCGCGGGGGCCTTTTTCCCTCGCAGGGTTGTTCCGTCCCAAGTCACCGTGTGGGTGCCCGCTTCGAGCACTCCCTCGATAAGGCTTGCACGCACCCTTCCCTCCAGGTCGATCAGCTCCAACCTGGCCCACTCTCGGTTTGGGAGCCTGAACGTTAGTCGCACGGGGCCCGTCGCGGGGTTGGGTACGCAGGGCAGCAGTTGCACCTCTGAGATGGCGAAGACCTCTTCTCCAGTGTCGGCCGTGCCAGACCATGAAGTCACGCTGACATCGTCTATGTACCAACCTTCCCTCGTATCAGCACCGTCACTACCGAACCGGAACCTGAACTGGATCGTTGTCCCTGTCGTATCTACAAGGAACGTCTCCTGTTTCCAGTCATGCATGCCAGAGAAAACAGGAGTTCCTTCGGGGAACGGACCCGGCGTGCTTCCCTCGCGGATGATGTACGGATAGCCCCCCTCGGGCTCGATCTGAACCCACGCACCTCCGTCGACAGAGGCCTCGACGATACCTCCATCGTAGCACCTACCTGGATAGGCCTGGCTGACCTCCGCATCGATCCAGTGCCAGAAGGTGAGCCTTGTGTGTTCGGATATTGCGATCGGCGGAGTTATGAGCGCTCCATCGGCGAGGTTCGTGTAGTCGCCCGAGCCGGTATCACCAAACTTCCAGCTGTGCGTCCCTCCGCTAGTGTGGTTTCTCTGCGTTGTCAGGTGCCACTGGTCGTAGTAACCCTCTGTCACGACAACATGCGTCCAATCGCCCTCGCCGTTTTCCATTTCATCGGCAAACCCGCCGATGGGTACCTCTATCTCGAGGGTAACGTCCAGTTCGTTGTCGCCTGAGAGCCGGAGCGGGCAGAGGACGAGCGAAGGAGATGGGGCCTCGGGTGAGATCTCGATCTCGAAGGGTGGTTCCAGAGTTGCCTCTCCACCGACGGCTACCTGCTCTGTTGCCCCGTTGGGCTGTGTCACGTCCATAAAGGTGACAGGCGAAGAAAGAACTCCCGATACGGTAGTGGCGTCGTTGTGACCAGTGTTAGAGAGCGTCACCGTCACGATCACGCTCTCACCCGGCTCAAGGATCCCGTCTCCGTCACCACCTGCGGTGTCGTCGAAATGGACCCTCGCAGCAGAGAGTGCTGGTGCATCTACGGCATACGTGATCTGGCCCGACCAAGTGTTCTCGCTGTCGTCCGTGATGAGTAGATTGAGTACGAGTTCCTCCTGATCGGGGCATGATCCGAGTACGTGGAAGGTGTAATGGTCGCCGTTTTCCCCGGGTTTGCTTTCTCCGCCGGCGAAATCTCCATAGTAGGCGTAGTTGTCAAGAATCTCGACATGCTCCGAGGGGGAGGAGAGTGTTGCGGAGACACCTGTGACATCTCCGTCCCAGACATTCTTGAGCGTTACATATAGCTCAATTGTTTCTCCAATGTCACAGTCGCCATCTCCGTTGCCCCCAGCAGTGTCGTCGATCTCGTGGCTGTCTATCATGATGAAAGGACCATTGGGCACGATTGGGATTGTCGCTTCTGTTACAAGCAGGTTGGCATCCGAGGCGACGATGTGCATCGTCCCCGGGTACTGGGGATCTGGATGAAGCGTCACAGTTCCAGAAGCATCCGTCGTGCCAAAGTCATAGGCGTCCCCACTCTCGTCCCACATGCAGACTCTAGCACCCTCAACCGGTTCGCCCTGGACTCTTACTGTGATCGTGTACTCGCTCATTCCAAGCACGAAGACACCCGGGTGGTCCAAGACTGGGGTCCTTGGAGCTTCGGTCCACAAAGGCATGGCGGGGTCTCCGAAGGCAGTGATCTCGTAGTGGACCCATCTATTGGCTTCGTAGTCGATGTAGGGCACATTGTCCGCTCTGGAGTCGTTGTTGGCAGCGGCCAGCTCGTTGATGTCTTCTCCGAAGAGTGCGTCTACGAACTGCCTGTGATAATACTGCGAAGATCCTTGCGTGGTGTAGTGGACTCCGAATCCATACCGAGTATTCCCGATGAACGCCACAAACCCCGTTGGGTACTTGACCCATTCCTCATGGATGCAGTCGGTTTCGTCGAACATGCCCGCGTCGCAGCCCTGGGAGTATCCGAACCCGTAGGTGTGCGTTATGCCATCGTTCGTGAAACTCGGAATGTCGCTTATGTAGACTTTTATGTTGTAAGAGGAGTTCGAGTGGCCCAAGTGGTGCGCCATGTGGGTCCCTGAGTTCATCTGGTTGATGAAAGTAGAACCACTCCAGCTTCCGTCCATCTCATAGTGAGTTGTGACATCCCAGTCTTGAGGGATTCCCTCGGTGTGAAAGCCCCACGAGTCACTGCCGAGGCGGATTTCCTCCATATACATTCCGCCCCACGTGCCCTCCCAGAGGTATTCGCCGAAAAGGGAAGCCGATTCGACCTCGTCGACGACCGGTTCATTCTCGTATCGAAGCACCTTGGTAACAAAAGCTTCTGCGTCGGAGGCGTCATCGGAACAGGATCTCCCTATGTGCACCTCGGCAACGAGATCGGCTTCTTCCTCTTCACCCCAGCGGTCGTCGTCATCATCGTTCCATGTGCCATCTAGGCCCTGATAGTAGAGCTCGCAGCACAGGTTGTTCGTCTCCATAGGATTGCCTTCGTCAATGATGTAGCAATAGCAGTCGCGGTCTGGGATCGTATTGACGTCGCCGCCGAAGAGAATGTATTCAGTCTCCCAGTTCTGGTACGCGTCCAGGATGAAGTTTCTTATGCGTTCCTGGTTGTCGCGCCCTGTGTAGTTGGAGAGGATGTCCTGTACGTCCACTATCACTGCGGGTAGACCCTTGCGCGTTCTATCTTGGGCAAGAGGCTCAAATGCCTCCATCATGGATGAGCTAGTGATGATTACGTACAGGTATGTGTCCGAGGGATCACATATGCCTCGGGGCAGGTAGCGAGGATGCGTGATAAGGCCTTCACGGTACGCCGTTTGGTACGCTGCGATCATCTCTGGGTTGTCCACATTGGAGCGGACCCAATACTCGTCTCGCAAGAGTCCCCTGAAGGTCTTCGAGGTTCGAGCGAGCATCTGTTCGTCTGGTTCGGTACGGATGACCAGACGGATGCGCGGGCTGAACTCTGCCACTCCCGCTGAGAGCCTGACCCGGAGGGGGAAGAGGTCGATGTATGCAATCTGGAACCCGCGGTAGGACTGCACCGTGACCAGGGATGCGCTCTCCTCTGGGTAGAGGTCGCTGCGCGAGTATAGATCCTTGTTAGGTTGCACAAGCGGAATCGGGCCCTCGAAGGAGAAGGGGTACTCCGGCTGTCCAGGTGCAGGTTTGTGGAAGGAGCGGACGGGGGCGGTCAGCACTTCTACATCGATCGAGACGACATTCTCTCCTGGGGGCAGCAAGATCCTAGCAGGGTAAACAGGGAGAAGAGGTTCTCCTGAGCGAGCAAGCGTTCGCGCTCCCTCGATAGTGGGTATCTCAAGTCCTTCGAACCAAGGGGATGGCGTCCATTGCGGTGCCTGAAACTCGTAGGTGTGCTGCAGCACTTCGGCTCTGGGTTCGGCCATCAGCGCCCTGGAGAAGAGGCCGGCCAGGAGAAGACAGAAGGCAATCTTGGAGACTCGCATAGAAACCTCCATGTGGCTCGCAGCCGGGGCCGTTAGGCCCTCTGCGGGGAGTCACGGCTTGGCATCTCCAGAGACTCCGCAAACGGTTTCTATTTAGCGCACAAGCAGGATCTTCCTGGTTATGCTTGTGCCTT
Source organism: uncultured bacterium (assembly GCA_964388535.1). Lineage (GTDB taxonomy): Bacteria > Eisenbacteria > RBG-16-71-46 > CAIMUX01 > WJJG01 > CAYMBA01. The sequence goes on from CAYMBA010000079.1 coordinate 9,904, forward strand.
TCGATTCGAGATCGTAGAAGTAGAGGCCGGGTCCGACGGGGCGCCCAAACTCGTCCAGCCCGTCCCACCGGACCCTATAGGTACCCCCTGAGAGGACTCCATCCATTAGAGTCCGAATGAGGTGTCCATCTACACCCACGATCCTCAAAAGTACGGGGCTGCGCTCTGGCAACGCAAACTCCACGCTGGCGCGGCCCGGCGTAGCTGGATTCGGATAGGCCAGAAGCTCGAGCCTATCCGGGCGGTCGAACCGGTGCGCGGCGTCGGATGCTCCTGGGCTGCCCGTTGTGAACTTGATGGCCAATCCACTAGCAAGTGGGGCTGCGGTGGAAGGTCTCCTGTTGAAATAGTTGAAGGTTATGCCTGTGGTGTGTTCCTGATCCTGAATGCCGACGGTGGCGTACATCTGCTCGGTGTCATTGTTATTCACGGTTTCGTACTGGAAAACGATGACCCCGTCGCCGGTGACTGTGGGGTAGTAGACCGGGTCATACAGAATCAGCTCGAAGCTCTCATAGGAACCTGAGTTCCTGTTTCGCACATCGTCCCACGCAATGACGAATCTGTGATTGTTCTCGTCGTACCATTTGTAGACGCCGCCAGAACCATATTGATAGAGATTGTCCCAGAAAGGTGCCAGCATCGACCCAGGCCCGCCAGCGGAAGGGAGATGCCAGTTTCTGTAGTTGGTGAGGTATGTTGACCCAAGTGCGGCCCATCCGTTCGAGCAGACCGTCAATCTTGTATAGGTCTCGCCATAGAACTTGAATGGGAATGGTAGGTCGATGGTCTTTGAGTCGTCCTGGTCCCAGCCATAGTCGGTAAGGCCGATCGAGCTTCCAGGCCCGCTCTGGTTCGGGTTGATGTTCACCCACGAGAAAGTAGGCGCCTCGTCATAGCCCGTGTCGCTGTTGTCGTAGGCATAGTACCCGTAGTCGTCTGGGCCCGTTGGGTCGGTAGAGCTGGCTTCTCCGACCTCGAGAGATAGGTACGCAGTATCCATCGTTCCGTCAGCGTAGCGGAGGATGATCTTCAATTGATGCTCGTGGCCTGGGATGCAGTCGCTTGGGGCGTGGATGCCAAAGAGGTCGCTTGAGTTGGTGCCGCTCCCGCCAGGAGTGATTGTTCCGTATGTACCCTCGTGGTCGTGAACTTGAATAGCGTAGTCGTACGAGACGAGCGTGGCCTGGATGGGGCCGGGCGCTGAGACAGTGCCGAGATTCTGGAGCGTAACTGCAAGGGTGCCCCAGTCGCCCGGGTCGAGGCGAGTCCCGACCCCCTCCAGCTCGTGAGAGACATAGACAAGATCGCCAGACTCAACCGCCAGATCTATCGCGGAATACCAGGATGACAGGCCCGATTCGACGTTGAGCCCGAGATGGATTGTATGGCCGTGCGGGGTCGATTGGGCTAGGCGGAAGACAAAGGGCGCCCCCGTAGCTGCCTCCCCAGCGCCTATGTCTCCGTAGCTTATGGGGTCCGTAGTGAAAACTGCGATGTAGGGATCCTCTACGTCGACCCCAAGGGAGACCTCTTCGGCATCCTGACTCCCGTAGTTCTTCAGGGTGATCCGAAGCTCGACTGTCTCTCCGGG
>CAYMBA010000080.1:0-11472 GCA_964388535.1 uncultured bacterium
GCTGATTCCCTCAATCCCGCGATCCTCGACAGCTACGGTTGGCTTTGCTACAAGCAGGGTGATCTGAGGCAGGCACTGTATTGGCTGGAGGAAAGCCGGCGCCTAAACGGGCGGGACCCAGAGATCATCTACCACCTTGCGCGGGTAAAGGCGGATATGGGGCAGTTGCGCGAAGCACTGGAGGTCCTGCGAGAAGGGCTGAAGGCCAACCCGGCAGACTCCCTGCTTAGGTCTCTGGAGCGGGAGCTGAGGGCGGGCGGAGGGGCGAATGTGGACCGCTGAGGACGGCATCGGCCGTGGGCGAGAGGGGCGCTCCGATATGGGCGGGGCACAGAGACCCGGTATGCCCCGGGCCAAGGCTGGTTCTGAGGAGCCGCGGCGCGAGCCCGGAAGCGCCGCTGCTGGGGAACCCGCCCCCGAGCGGGGGGTATCAGAAGCCGGGCGGAGCGATATGGAAGCGGCAGTGCAGACGGCGCATTCGACTCTTGTGGAGCTTTCCGACGAAGACCTGATGGTCCAGATCGTCCGTGGAAGTGAAGCTGCTTTCGCGGAGCTTGTGCACCGGTACGAGGGACGGATCGTTGGCCTCGTAGGGAGGTTCATCGGGGACAGAGAGCGGGCCCTGGAGATAGCGCAGGAAGTGTTCTTGAGGGTTTTTCTCCATCGGAAGCGCTATCGCAGGAGTGGTCGTTTCAGCACGTGGATCTACACGATTGCCATAAACCTGGCCAAGAACGAGATCCGCAGGCGTTCGCGCTTGAAGGGCGTGACAAGCCTCGACCACCTGATGGAGGCTGCCGGGGACGCTGGGGGGTTTGTTGCCGATAAGACACCTGGTCCGGATAGGAGAGCCTATCAACATGAGGTCGAGGAGATAGTGATGGCAGCGATAGAGAAACTGCCTCCCAAGTACCGCGAGGTGATTCTGCTGCGCGACGTGCAGCAGCTGACATACGAAGAAATAGAGCAGGTGCTCAATATCCCCGGCGGAACTGTAAGGAGCCGGATCAACCGGGCCCGGACCGCATTGAAGAAGATGCTGGAGCCCGTCCTCGGAAGGAGGCCGCAGCAATGAATTGCAGCGAGGCGCGAGAGAAGCTCTCCGAGTTGCTCGACGGTTACCTGACCTTTGAAGAGGAGGATCGCTTGAAGGAGCACCTCCTTGAATGTCCACGGTGCAGCCGCGAGTACGAAAGGCTCAAGGAGCTCGTTGGAATCCTCAACGGCCTGCCAGAGGAAGATCCAGGAGAGCAGTTCTGTGAGCAGGTGCTCGAGAAGGTCCGGCAGATCCAAGAAGGAGCCTACGTGCCAGTAGAGGTGCGGGAGCCATGGTTTGAGCCGCTGAAGCGTTTCTTGGCTGGCCTATGGCCCAAACCGGCGGTGGCATTGGCTGTCGGCCTGCTCGCGGGAGCAATGGTGATGAGCCAGATGGGAGCCGAGGACGGAGGCGCCGTTTCACGTGAGGCTATGGCGTCTTTCTCCAGGGGAGCCCCTAGCCCAACGGCGGCACCGTATGTGGACTCACGTGCAAGCAGCCCGGCTGCGGTGGCCGAGGGGCCGCTTGCCGATTTGGACCTGAGCTCGCTGAGTTCTTCTGGGACGGACTCCGTGGTCGACGAGCCCGAGTATGTGCTCGAGCCATACGTTGTTGGCCCCAAGGGCACTCTGAGGCCGGTTGGCTACGAGGTCGTAAAGCGGGTGAAAGCCAATCTCGGTGAAAGTGGCGACGGGTATGTCACTTTCTAGTGCCATGCTGGGTACGGGCTGGTTCGGCCGGAGGTGGCTGAGCGGCCGTCGCTTGGGGCTACTGGCTTCCCGGGTGTGTGTTCTCGAACGCATGGTGGGAGCGGGGTGGAAACTACGAAAGGCGCTTCTGGGCGCGGTTGCGCTGGTGCTTTGTCTTCTCCCTTTGCCTGCTTGGGGCGCTGGCGCGGATCTCGAAGCGGCCCTCTCCCAGCTCTTCGAGCGGGTCAAACCCGCAGTTGTCAATATCACCAGCTTCAGGCCTTACAGACCCCTTGTTATTTCGGGGCCTGGGGGCAATGAGGTTCGCCGGATGAGCTATCGTCGCCTGAGGGCCTCTGGCGTGGTCGTGGGTGGACGCTACGTGGTTACCACGGTGAGCGTTGCCCAGGCAGGCGATAGCATCCTTGTGCGATTCCCCGGCGGCGAGGCCGTCGCGGCAACCTATTTGGGCATGGATCCATCCACTCATGTGGCCGCACTGCTTCTCGATGGCGAGGGCCCCTACCCCTCTCTAGAGGTAGGCGATGGCGAGCCTGGGGCTTTGCCGGAGTGGGTTGCAGCGGTAGCCTACGGCCCCTGGCGGGACCGAACAGAGCTAGAGCCGGTCTTGACGCTTTCGCAGAGCGAAGCTGTCGAGACGGTGCGGGTGCGCTGCAGTGATTCGCTGGAAACCGTTTGGAGGATAGGGGGCCCTTTCGTTCCGGGTAACGGGGGCGGCGCACTAGTGGATCTCGACGGACGCTGGCTGGGCCTCATAGCGGGGGTAGTCGCAGGGGGTGACAGGCTTTCGAACGAGGTTGGCTGGAAGGAAGGCATCATCGTTCCCGCCCGCGCCGCAGTCCGGGTCCTTGATGAGGGACACCGCAGGGGTGGGGGATTCCTGGGTGTGAGGGCCAGGAGATTGAGAGAAGGCCCCGAATCCACTGGCGTCGTAGTGGCTGGCATCTTCCCCGGCAGCCCCGCGGAGCGGTATGGGATCCGCAAGGGTGATGTCCTGCTGCGATTCGACGGCCAGCAGATCGAAAGCACCGATCACCTGACGCAACTGGTGCTCTCGAAACCCCCGGGCGCTCCTGTGCGGATTGATCTGCGCCGAGGTGCCAGGCTCCTCTCGATCGAGCTCAAACTGGGTGACCGGAGGGCTGTCAGCGTGTACGCTCGCGAGGGAATGCGCGCCGTCAAGGAAAGCCGGAGTGCGGCCCAGAGCAGGATGAGGATGGGCCCCGGCGCGCAATAGAACGCGTGCGGGAGGTGCCATGAAGCCCACCATCGAGTCCCCGGAGTCTCCTTTGGCACACCTTCTCCTCGGCGCGGTCCTCGCTCTCTTCGTCGCTCTGGCAATCCATGGGTGCGACCAAGCCTTCGTGGCTGCTGTAGGTCCCAACGAGGATGTGGTTCTCTTTACGGACTTCCCGGAGAGGGATGCGAGAGAGGACGCCTTGGTTGCCGCCCTGACGGAGCGCGTCTGGACCCCGGTGAGGCCAGAGAGGCCCTTTGATGTGGAGGTAAGCGACTCTACCGGCTTCAGGCTCAGACGGGACTGGCGCACCCTGGTTTTCCTCATAGACTTGAGGACCTCCCGCTGGGGCTCGCGGATCTGCAGGAAGGTCCTGGGTGAAGACAGGGCCGCCAGACTGCTCGGGCAACCTTTCGGCCTTGCCTTGACGCAGGATCGCTGGGCCTTGGGTCAGACGCTCCTGTTTCTGCATGCCCCCAAGGCAGATGCCTTCGTTTCCTGGGTCCGGTCGCATCGCGACAGCCTCCTGCAGATCCTGGATGAGGCGGTGATCCAAGGGCTCGGAAAGACGCTCTACGTTTCGGGCGAGCAGAAGACGATTCAGCGGGGCATCTGCGCTCGGCACGGATTCGAGATACGGATTCCAGGGGACTTCATGGTCCAGGAGCAAGAGGAGAATCGCTTCGTCCGGATCGTTCGCATGCAGCCCGATGAGCCGGTCTCTTTCCTGTTTGTCTACTACCAGGAGCAGACGCGGGAAGATCTGGATCCTGGGCTCTGCATAGCGATCCGTGACACCCTGGGGGCAGTCTACTTGAAAGGCGAGCATGTCGATCAGGAACCAAACGGGATCCGCATCCGCGAGCGTTCTTTCCAAGGTAGGAGGGCGCTCGAGATATACGGACTCTATCAGTGTGATTCGCCGCCTATGGGCGGGCCCTTCAAGATGGTCTGTTTCCACGAGGGCGGGCGCCTCTACGTGATCGACATGGCGGCCTACAACCCCCCCGGCCGGAAGATGCCGCAGCTGAGGATGCTCGAGGCGATTGCGCGTACTTTCAGGATCTGCAAGTAGATACGCAGGACAGCCGCGTGTGCCGGCTTTGACTTCACGCGCAAGACTCTGCTAAGGTGCTGCTGCTGGGCTGCGAAGGGCGCGGCAGAGTGGTTTGGGAGGTTTCCGAGGAGGATTTCAGTATGGCGACGACTGCCGACTTCCGCAACGGAATGGTGCTGGACCTCGACGGGGTCGCCTACAAGATCGTGGAGTTCCTTCACGTCAAGCCAGGCAAGGGCGGTGCCTTCGTCAGGACCAAACTGAAGAACGTGGAGACTGGTGCTGTCATTGAGCGCACCTTCCGCGCTGGGGAGCGAGTTGAGGAGATCCGACTGGAACGGAGTGACGCCCAGTTCCTCTACGGCGACGGGGATCTATACCACTTCATGGACATGGAGACCTACGAGCAGTTCGCGCTGCCTGCCGAACGGGTCGGGGATGCTAAGAACTTCATGAAGGAGAACGCGCAAGTGCAGATCATGCTGCGCGATGGCCAGCCTTTCCTGATAGAGCTGCCGACGCATGTCGTTCTTACGGTGACCCATACGGAGCCCGGTGTTAGGGGGGACACGGCCCAGGGTGGCAGCAAGCCGGCGACGCTCGAGACGGGGCTCGTGGTCAACGTGCCCCTCTTCATAGAGGAGGGCGATGCCCTCAAAATAGACACACGCACGGGGGAGTACGTCGAGAGAGTGAGCTCCGCCAAGTAGGTCCCCGCTCCCGCGTGCCTCGGCACATGGCCACCAGTGAAGAGGTCTCATATGCGGGTCGAAGAAATAAAGAGGCTGGTCGAGCTCGTCGAGAATAGCCAGATAGACGAGCTGGAGGTCAGGCGGTGGTGGACCACTGTCAGGATCTCCAAGACCGTCCGTGGCAACGGACGGGTCCATTCCGCCTCGGGGCCGGCACCGGTGGTGGTGGAAGAGCAGAGGGGGCGCCAGGCGGCCGAGGCTGCACCGCCCGAGTCGGGTGGGAGTGCTCAGGAAGAGGGGCTCGTGCCCATCGTCTCGCCGATGGTCGGCACCTTCTACCGTGCCCCAGCACCCGATGCCCCACCGTTCGTGGAGGTGGGCTCTAGGGTCAGGCCGGGGACGGTCGTTTGCATCGTCGAGGCGATGAAGTTGATGAACGAGATCGAGTCGGAGGTCTCGGGCACCATCGTGGAGGTACTGGTCGAGAACGGCCAGCCTGTGGAGTTCAACCAGCCACTCTTCATGGTCAAGCCAGGCTAGCAGCCCGGCCTGCCGGAGCGGGTCGGCTGCAGCCGGCCAGCGCATCCGGGAGGCCGAGGCGATGGATTTCAGACAGATCCTCGACGTAATGCTGGAGCGTGGCGCCTCCGACCTGCATCTGAAGGTCGGTACCCGGCCCGTGCTCAGGATCGACGGCGAACTAGTCCCGCTGGATTTCCCGCCCCCTACCAGGGACGAAATGCTCGAGGTCGTCGATCAGATACTCACCCCGGAGCAGAAGGAAGAGTTCTTCGCGAAGCGCGAGATAGACTTCGCCTTTGGCATAGCCGGCCTGGCTCGCTTCAGGTCCAACTTCTATTTCCAGCGCGGAACGGTAGCCATGAGCATAAGGCACGTTCCCCTCGGTGTTCCCGCCATTGAGGACCTGAACTTGCCCCCAGTTGTGGCAGATCTTGCGCTGCGGGAACGCGGCCTGATCCTTGTAACCGGTGTGACGGGAAGTGGGAAGTCGACCACCTTGGCTGCAATGGTGGATCTGATAAACCGCACCCGCGCAAAGAACATCATCACGGTTGAGGATCCAATCGAGTTCCTTCATCGGGACGAGAAATCGGTCATAAGCCAGCGCGAAGTTGGTCTGGACACTGGAAGCTATCTTGAGGCGCTGAAGCACATTCTCAGGCAGGATCCGGATGTCATACTGTTGGGCGAGATCAGGGACCGCGACACGATGTCTGTGGCACTGATGGCGGCCGACACAGGCCACCTGGTCTTGAGTACGTTACACACCATCGACGCAGCGCAGACAGTGAACCGCATCATATCCTTCTACCCGCCGCACCAGCATGAGGAGGTTCGTTTTCTTCTGGCCTCCACACTTCAGGCGGTTATCTCTATGAGACTGATCCAGCGAGCCGACGGTGCGGGCCGCGTCCCAGCGGCTGAGGTCATGATCATGACCGAGACGATTCGAGAGTACATTTTGGATCCGTCGAAGACCATGCTGATACGCAATGCGATCGCCGAGGGCGTCGTGCACTATGGCATGCAGACCTTCGATCAGTCCCTAATGTACTTGTACACGAGGAAGCTGATAACCCTGGAAGAGGCCCTTCGCAATTCTACGAACCCTGCCGAGTTTGAGCTCAGGGTCAAGGGCATACATTCCACCAGCGATACGACGTGGCAGCAGTTCGAGGGAGAAAGCCAAGAGCAGAGTGAAAGCAAGGCGGAGGGCAGCGAGGCCGCTGAGCAGATCAACAAGTTCGACCCTGAGAAACCCTGGGAACGCTTCGCCTGAGGTCGGGGTTCCTCCACCATTCCACTCGACACCCCGCCGGCTGTGTGCTTTCCTACGCACGAAGCACCGACGAGCAAGAGGCGTTGGTGTGTTTTCCGCCGGAGGCTCCTATGTTCAGGAAAATCTTGATTGCCAATCGCGGTGAGATCGCGGTCCGCATAATCCGTGCGGCCAAAGAGATGGGCATCCGTACCGTGGCGGTGTACAGCGATGCCGACAGGGATTCGCTCCATGTGAAGCTGGCCGACGAGTCGGTCTGCATAGGGCCACCCGAGAGCAGGGAAAGCTATCTGCGTATCCCGAATATCATAAGCGCGTGCGACATATCTGGGGCAGACGCCGTGCATCCCGGCTACGGTTTCCTTGCCGAGAACTATCGGTTCGCCGAAGCGTGCGAGCAGTCGGGGATCACGTTTGTCGGACCGCCCTCCGAGGTGATTCGCCGGATGGGGGACAAATCGGAAGCAAAACGTTCCATGGCGGCGGCGGGTGTTCCCATAACGCCTGGAAGCGATGGGGTGGTCGGGTCGGTGGAAGAGGCTCTGGAGGTTGCCGACAGCATTGGCTATCCGGTCTTGCTCAAGGCTAAGGAGGGTGGTGGGGGCAAAGGCATGCGCGTCGTTTCCTCCCCGGAAGATATGAAGAGAGCGTTCGAAATGGCTTCGGCCGAAGCCGAGGCCGCCTTTGGCAACGGCGATTTGTATCTGGAAAAACTCATATTGGAGCCACGCCACATCGAGGTGCAGGTGGCCGCCGACACTGCAGGTAACGTCGTGCACTTCTTCGAGCGCGATTGCTCGATCCAGAGGCGGCATCAGAAGCTGGTGGAGGAATCCCCCAGCCCAGCTGTAGATGAGAGGCTTCGTCGGCGGCTGGGAGAGGCGGCTGTGGAGGGGGCTGCGAAGATTGGCTACAGGAGTCTGGGCACTGTGGAGTTTCTCCTAGACCGGGATGGCAACTTCTATTTCATGGAGATGAACACCAGACTCCAGGTGGAGCACGGCGTGACGGAAGAGACCACAGGATTCGATCTGGTGAAGCTTCAGATCATGTTGGCGGCGGGTGAACGGATGCCCGTTCGTCAAGAGGAGATCAAGATTAGGCGTCATGCAATAGAGTGCCGCATAAATGCCGAGGACCCTGCTCACAACTTCAGGCCCGTCCCCGGCCGGATTCATTACTTCTACCCGCCAGGGGGCCCAGGCGTGCGCACAGACACGCACGTTTTCTCGGGGTATGAGGTTCCGCCCTTCTACGATTCACTCATAGCGAAGATAGTCGCCTTCGGAGCCGACCGGGAGGAAGCCATAGCCAGAATGAAGCGCGCGCTCGAAGAGCTCGTGATCGAGGGTGTTCCCAGTACGGCTGGATTTCACCGCGAGGTCATGGACCATCCGGATTTCGTTTCTGGGTCCTATCACACGGGGTTTCTTGGTGCGAATGCCGCTCCACGAAGGGAGTCTCCTCCTGTCTCACCAGTGCCTCCGACGTAGCCTTTTTCGGGCGGGCGTGCACGATTGTGCCTGGAGGGTGAAGGCTCGGTCAGCGGTTCAGTTTCCGGAAGAGGATGGTGCCGACAATCCCGAAGACGATGTTGCCCAGCCACGCTGCAAGCAGCGGAGGCAACTTGCCGTTGTAGCCGAGCGCTTGTCCAAGCCGCAGGAAACCGTAGTATGCGAAGCCCAGTGAGATCGATATGCCGAATCCAAGGGCCACGGTACCGCGGACGATGCGGAGCGACAGACAGGTGCCGAGCAAAACCATGATGAGGTTGGCGAAGGGGAAGGCCAGCCTTAGGTGATAGTCCACTTCGTACTGGTTTACTTGAGCACCACCCTCACGGATCCTGCGTATGTAGTCGGCAAGGTCGCGACGACTCATATGAAACGGGTCGCTTTCGGGCTGGGCGAACTCGTCAGGCTGTTCCTCCATCCGGGTGTCTCCGTAGCGCACGAAGGCGGCGGCCGTTTCTTCGTTCCCTGCAAAGACCCGGGCGAATCCATTGTGGGCTTCCCAGAACCCATCTTTCCAGACCGCGCGCGCGGCATCTATCCGTCCGCGCATGGTCTTTCGTGATCCGGCCGTCTCGTACCGCTGGATGGAGACCTCGATCAGCGTGGGCGGAGATGGTGTGAAGCGGTCCGCGACGTATATCCGCCCGCTCCGCCCCATGTAGCGAACGTTTTGCCGACCCATCTTCCAGGTGGGCCGGCGGTTCTTTATTTTCACATCCATTGTTTCCTTCTGTTTCTCGTACGCCCCTGGAACCACGCCCTCGCTGAGAGCATAGGCACCGGCTGAGAGCAGCAGTGCGATGGCAAGAAGGGGGCGTGTGATTCGGACGGGTGAGAGCCCGCAGGATTGCATGGCCGAGATCTCATTGAACTTGCGAAGGTGTCCCAGCGACAGAATCGCTGCCAAAAGAAGCGCGACTGGCAGTACTTCCACCACTATTAGGGGTAGCCCATACCCGTAATAGGCAAGAACATCGTGTAAGGCTGCCTTGTGGTCCACGAACGTATCCAGCTTCTCGAAGAGGTCAACGATGAGGAAGATGCCGACGAAGGTCACCATCCCGAGCACGAGGTAAAGTAGGAACTCCCTCAGTATGTGCCTATCGAGTATCCGAAGCATTTCTCGCGGCTCCGGAGTTCCGCTGCCCCAGGCCTTCGATCCTACCGGATGTTGCCCCGTGATCAGCCTCGTAGCTGCCTCGATCCCAGCGTCCAGTTCGGCCGAAGCGAATCTCGCAGACCCTGGCCACCAGCACGAGACCAAGGATCCCAAGTACGATGTTGGGGAACCACATTGCAAACCACGGAGCTATGTACATCCGGTCAGCCAGCTGTTCCCCACCGACGAGGCAAAGGTAGTAGAAGATGAAGAAGGCCACGCTTATGAATCCAGCTGCCAGTCCTCCCCGGCGTGCCTTTATCCCGAGTGGAGCCCCTACCAGAGCAAAGACGATACAGGCAAATGGGATCGAGAACTTCTTGTGGATTTCCACCTTGTACTGGTTGATTTTCTTCGCAGCCGCGAACGCCTGCATGCTGGCTATCTTGGCTTCTTCCGCCGTCTTGCGCCGCTGAGGCGTCCAGAAATCCTCTGGGGGTGGGCTGGGTGGCTTCTTCTTTCCAAAGACCCAGGCGAGCAACGCGTACCAGGTCGGAGGCTTCTTCATCCCAGGAAGCTGGGAGAAGCTCTCCAAGCCTATCTTCTTGAGAGCCTTTCGTCCGCGCTTCAGGTACTTGCGACGTTCCTTTTCTAGTTCCCCGATCCTTTCTTTCATCTGCGCGATGTTCATCTCCCGCTGACCCCTGGAGCGCTTGGCTCGCTCTTCCAAGGCCCTTCGGACGCCGTGGATGACGAGCACCTGGCGTTTGAACTCCAACCTGCGGTAGCTTTCGCCGGCAGCCTCGTGCACCTCGCCGTCCTCCAGGTGGAGCCTCAGTGTAGCTGTTGCTTCGTCGAACCTGAGGTGACCCTTCTTTGCTATGATCGTTCGGGGCGGCTCGTCCTCCTTACTGAAGTCGTAGATCAGGATGTCGGACATCCGACCGGTCTTCTCATCAAGCCTGCCAATGAACATGTTGTAGCCTTCGAAGTCCTCGATGAACACACCTTCGCGGATCTCCGCTGTTGGGCGGACCTTGTTGACAGCCAACAGGAGGCTGGCGAAGGAGTGGTTCATATCGGGTAGTACGTAGTCATTGAAAGCGGCGAGGCCTCCGGCCACGAAAACAGAGGCCGCGACCGCTGGCCAGATAGCGCGTGTAAGACTCATGCCACTGGCTTTCAGCGCGACGATTTCGTTGTCTTGGGACAGCCTCCCGTATGTCATCAGCACACTGACGAGCACACCGCAGGGTACGGAAAGGGCGAGCATCCAGCCGAGGCCAAGGAAGAAGAGCCTCACGACAGTGAGCAGGTCTATCCCCTTTCCCAGGAAGAGGTCCAGGTAGTCGAAAAGGAAATCCATGGTCAGCAGGAAGGTGACCACCAGCACGCCCATCAGGAAGGGACCTACGAGCTGGCGAAGGATGTATCTCTGTAGCAGCATCGCTGGAACTACCCCGCTTGCAACCCTTAGGATCCGAAAGAGAATGAAGGGACCCAGGGTGTTTGGAAACCGCTTTTTGGTCGAGAGTGGCCCGGCAGAATTGGCCAGTTGGGCTTGACGAGGGAATGAGGCTTGTGATTACTACCGCAGCGCCTGGAGAACCAAGCCTGGCTCAGGGTATAAGCCGGCAGACCGGCCGAAATGCCCGCCGAGGCGGGTGCGACGTGGAGATGCGCCGACTGCGGGGGCGCGGGATCGGATGAGTTTGAAGGCAGCGGGTTTCCTGGTCGCTTCTCTGGTGTGCGTGCTGCTGGCGGGCCTGGCGGCAGCCGGTGAGGTAGCACCCATTGGAGACGGGACCCTTGAGGCATCCTCGGTGGCCGAGGTGTCTGCGCCTGGCCCCGGGGGAGATCCGACCGATCCCCTCGGCGTCATACCGGCCTGGCGGAGGCTTGCGTCGGACTCACTGACTGGGGGTGTCCTATTCCGCTTCTCGCCCCTTGCCCATTCCCTGGAAGATCCCCTCCTCCTGCGGATCCTTAGGCGGCTGAGCTCCAGGGCGTTCGTGCGCGATTCTCTAGGCCTCACTCGCACGATCTTCGATGAATCGGACTCGATCGCGGTCGCCGTCGACGCCATCTTCCAGGGAATCCTGGACGACCACCCGGAGGCCGCACCAGGCATCTACTACCGTTGTTCCTCTTCCTCAGGCGTGCACCTCATTCACCCCTACCTAGGTGCGGTGGGACAGAAGCAAACGCCCAAGTGGGAACACTCCGTGGACCTGGATCAGGGGACCATTACCCGCACCCGTGGCTACTCGGGCTGGCCGGCACTGCCCCGCACCCGGGAGCCAATGGGCCTTTACCTTGCAAGGCT
>CAYMBA010000081.1:0-10811 GCA_964388535.1 uncultured bacterium
AAGCAGGAAGAAACGAGGCAAGACAGCAAGGCTTACAGGAAGGGCGCCCCTTTGGACCCTGGAGCGCGTGAGGCACCTGTCACCACTACAGCCCATGGCTTCTCACTCCTTTCCGGCGTCATCCACGGACCCTGAGCCCTGATTGCCATCTTCCCCACCAGGCGATCGGGCTCCCCTAATGCGCTCCATCCCCGCACACCGCTCCCGCCGCAGAGAGCGGGGGCATCTGCCCAAAGCGGTGACGAACCGTACCTATGCTGGTGCCGCCGCCGAGAACGACATTCCTATCCCCGTGATGCAAGGGTTCGGGTGGCATCCGTACAAGTGGGGCACGGGGAAGGATTCCCGCTCGTCGACGGCGGCACTCATCGCCACGAGCATGCCATGACGTGGAACCGCGCGATCTGGATTGACCGCAAGTGCGAGCGGTCGAGGCGATAGGCCCTTGCGGCAGCGCGTAACTGCGAGAGGCAGCGCTCAGGCCAGCGGAGCTCGTCAGCGCTGATGCATTGTCCATGTTGTTCCTCCGCTGCTCAGCAGCGCCCCGTGGCGCGGTGTCAGGCACTCGTGTTGCCTGCAACGCTGCTAGTTACCGTTGCGACCCAAGAGCCAGAGCGCGTCAGCCCACAGGCCAACCTGGACGCCGATCCCCCTGGCAAGCCGATCCCACCATATGGGAAACTCGGTTGTCGTGTCAAGCGTCTTGTGCGACATCATGCATGACATTGGGCCGGACGTTGCAAATGGGGACTTGACATGTTAGACTGTTCCTAAATCTGGGTATTGTCATCTGCCCCTACCCGGGCCAAAATGGCACGGTCAGCATGCAGCCTGCACACCACCCGCGTGGCGTGGCGGCCTGTGTTCCCAGCCCGGACAACCAGCCAAGTGCTAGCCCGCCGCACGAGGTGCAGCTGCCGGTCGTTGCCACGCTAGACCTTGCCGATCTAGAGAGAGCGGACGGGATCGATGGAGAGCATCGACAGAGAAGGCAAACGAGCCCCCCTGTTGCGTCCCCTCAAGTACGGTACGCCCGAGGAGATAATCCGCGTCCTAAACGCCGTCCGTGCCGCGCTCACCGAGCTCTTCGTCTCAGCCGGTCTGGATCCCGCAGCCACCCGGGCCACCGCCAGGGAGCTCGGGCTCAGCAAGGACCTGGTCTGGCGTGTCGCCCGGGTGACTATGGTGGACGACGTCCACGCTTTACCCGCCCAGGTTCCCCCCCGCAGCTCGGTTGAACGGGTAATGGAGGCCTCCCTGAAGAAGCGCGGCGTCTCCCAGAAGGTCATAGCCAAGGTCCGCAACGCGATGGACGAGTTCGAGGCGATGGTCAGGGCGGCCGCAGGGGACCGCACGAACTTCCACCTCATGCTGAGCAGTCTCGTCACGGATAACGTAACCGAGCGCCAGGAAGAGATCCGCAAGCAAGCCTTCATGGCGGGTAGTTCGATCTGGGGTGTACAAGCCGAGACGGCCTTTAGGGCTTTCTTCGTCGTTCCTTCGGCAGATGACCCGGACCGCCTCGACCTGGCCAATGTCTCAGGCATTACCGAGCTCAGGCGGCTGAGAGCCGTTGCCTGGCCGATCTACCAGCAGAGGATAAGCGATGACACCGGATACGACTATGAACCTCAGAGGGAGCCGATCGACCCCAGAGCGGCAGAGAAGGGTGGCGCGCCCTTGATGTTCGACTTCTGTCCTGATCCGCCGCCACGCATCCTTCGGCAGCGGGTAGGGCAGACCTGGGACTACGAGCTGCTGCCAGGATTGCTGGGCAATGCCGGAGCCACCACATGCGTCTTCGGCTCCATCTCCCGCCGCGCCGCGGTGCGCTACCGGGATGAGCACAACAGACAGGGAGCACTGAGCTTCGAGTTCTTCACCCCGGTGCGGCTCGGCATAGCAGACCTGTTCGTCCACCGGGACCTTCCGTTCCAAATGCCCCCCGAGGTCGTCATCTTCGATCGCCTCACAGCCCCGCGAGGCTACAACCCGGGCGTGGATGAAGCCCGAAAGCTGCCCCTCTCGGCAAAGGCAGTCAGTTTGGGCGTGGGTTTGACGGGGTGTGCCACACGTCACGTGCCGCGCTATCTGGAGATGCTGGAGATGGCGGCCAAGCGCCTGGGCGTGGACCCGAACAAGCTCCGTGCCTACAGGTTCTCCCTTCAGTATCCCCCCTTCCCCACTGTGGTCATGCTGCGCTTCGAACTTCCCGAGAAGGCGAAGAGTGGGTAGTTTGATGGGCGTCAGAGAGCCCGGATAGCCGAGCGGTCGAGAGAAGTGAGATTCCCTTTTCAAATCGTAGAGCGCGTAGTGTTCAACCACTCCGACGCAGCCCCGAACCGTCTCATCTGGGGCGACAACCTTGATGTCATGCGTGGCTTGCCCGATGCCTCGATCGATCTCATATACATCGACCCGCCCTTCTTCTCCGGCCGGCAATACAGTGTGATCTTCGGAGATGCCGGCGAGCTGCGATCCTTCCGCGACGTCTGGAGTGGAGGCATCGAATCCTACATCGACTGGCTGGGTCTGCGGCTGCGCGAGATGAAGCGGCTACTTAAGCCTGCGGGAAGCATATACGTCCATTGCGACTGGCACGCCGGGCACTACATCAAGGTGGAGATGGACCGCATCTTCGGCTCCGAGTGCTTCCTCAACGACATAGCCTGGCTCTACGGCCTTGGAGGCAGCTCGCGCCGCTATTGGCCCAGAAAGCACGACTCGATTCTCTGGTACTCACGCACCCCGGACGGACATTACTTCCAGCCTGTCATGGTGCCTTCCAGATCCGCGCGAATGGCTGGAAGGCCCAAGAAGGCGCCCGACTACTGGGACATTCCATCGATCAACAATATGTCCAAGGAGCGCATAGGCTATCCCACACAGAAGCCCGAGGCGTTGCTGGAGAGGATCATCCAGAGCTCGAGCCGCGAAGGCGATGTCGTAGCCGACTTCTTCTGTGGCGGCGGTACAACGCCCGCTGTTGCACAGAGGCTGCGCAGGCGATGGATCGCATGCGACCAGTCACGTGTGGCCATAGCCGTGACGAGGGATCGGATCATCAGACAGGTGGATGAGAGAACCGGAAGGATCTTCCACGCGCCAGGATTCACGCTCGAATACTGCGGTACCTATGATCGCAAGGCCCTTCTGACGCTGCCCGAAGAGGAGTTCCAGGCGTTTGTTGAAGCAGCAGGAGGGATGCCCCGGGAACTGGACCTCTCAGCAGGCCAGCCCGAGGGGGACGTAACAGGAACCAAGAAGCGGAAAGCGATCCTCGATGCTCTGGGGCTCGAGTTCGTCGAGGCACCCGAGGTCCATGTGGCCATCCTGAGGCAAGGATCCCTCCGCTACGGCTTCGACGCCTCCCGCAGCGCCCCGAGGAATCCCAATGCCAGCATAGTGAACGTGCAGTGGGACTTCGACTACAGCGGCAGATTCTCGAGCACGAGGGGCTTTACACTGAGCAGGAGGACCCCCAACGGTCTGCCACTTGCGGTCGAGTACCAGTTCCCGGCTCCGGGTCGCTACACAATCGCCTGCCGCATCCAAGACGACAGAGGGGGCGAGGGGACGTGGGTTGGCGAGCTGGAGGTGGTGTAGGGCCCCAAAAGATTCTTTGCAGGCAACCCGCCATTTCTGTCGTTCAGCACTTGACGGAAGGCGGCACGTGCCTCGGCGCGCCGGCCCTTCCGGGCCTCGCGCTGCTAGGCTTCATACGGCACCCTTTGGACGTGCGAGTGGGAAGAAAGGACAGCCTGTGAAGCCAATGTCAGTCCCTGGTCCGGCACAAACCGCTGCACACCAGACCAGCCCAGCAAGGGAGGAGGCAGCGATGAAGTTCCTCCATACGGCAGATTGGCAGATCGGTATGAAAGCTGCCCACGTGGGCGCAGCGGGTGAGCGGATCCGCAGAGCCAGGCTCGAGACCGCGAGGAAGGTCGCAGAAGTAGCACGTAACCAGCACGTGGACTTTGTCATCCTGGCGGGGGACACCTTCGAGGACAACACGGTGGCAGGACACCTGATACAGCAGGTCGCTGACGTACTCTCCTCCTGCAACTGCCCGGTGTACGTCATCCCTGGCAACCACGATCCGCTGGAACCAGGCTCGGTGTGGGAGCATCCGGCGTGGCCGGATGCCCGCAACGTAACTGTTCTGACCGAGGCTCGTCCCGTAGAGGCCCCAGGCGGAACGATCTATCCGTGTCCAGTCTTCCAGAAATACTCGGAAGCCGACCCGACGGCATGGATCGATGCCAACTCGGAACCATGCATCTCCATAGGAATCGCCCACGGCAATGTAGAGAGAACACAAACTGGAAATACGGAGCTGCCCATACCAGCAGATGCCGCACAGCTTAGGGGCCTCGACTACTTGGCTTTGGGACACTGGCACTCGACACAGATCTTCCCCTCCCAAGAAGGGCCGATCGCTGCCTACTCCGGCACCCATGAGACCACGAAGTTCGGCGAACCCGACAGCGGCAACGTGCTCATTGTGGAAATACCCGGAAGAGGAAGTTCGCCGTTAGTGGAGAAGATTCACACAGGCACTTTGTCCTGGGAACAGCTGGAGTGGCAAATCAACCACCCCGACGACCTACGAGCGCTGGTAGACCATGTACGGCGCTGGCCCTCACCCGAGCACAGTCTGATTTCGATACAGCTAAGGGGCGTCCTCCTCCCGGAGGCCGGCGAGATGTTGGAGCGGCTAGAGGAGCTCCTACGAGCAAGGTTTGTGTTCGGATCGTGTGATACCTCTAGCCTCATACCTTCTCCGGGAGGAGAGGAATGGATAGACACGCTTCCACCGGGATACATCCGCGATGCAGCCAGGAAACTCCACGCTCATGCGATATCAACCGAGGACCCACAAGCCGCAGATGTAGCAAGGGCAGCACTTCTTGAACTCTACACGATCGCCCAGGAGACTAGCCAATGATCTTGCACAGTATCGAAGTCCGATCGTGGCGCAATCTGCTCGGCCCGATCGCAGCTGGGCCCCTGTCAGAGCAGGTCAATATCATTCATGGCCCTAACGGCACCGGGAAATCAACGCTATTCGAGGCTCTCAGGTTCGCCCTGTTCAACTCACACCGGCTGGTCGGGCGCTCCGTCGAAGCCATTCGGCCATGGGGCAGGGATCTTGCGCCCCAGGTGACAGTGGAGTTCACCCATGGCGGGGCAACCTACAGGTTGACAAAGCAGTTCCTGAGAGAGCCGTTTGCCCAGCTGGAGCGCCTCGAATCAGGCGGGTTCCGACCCTTCAAGGAAGGCCGGGCAGCCGATGATCTCGTCCGCTCACTGTTTTCCGGTATTGCCCCTGGACGAGGGCCTGCCAAGCTGGAGCACTACGGTTTCTTCCAGGTTCTATGGGCCCCTCAAGGCAGTATCGAGTTGTCAGGTCTCTCCCCCCGCGTGGTCTCGGCTGTCCAAGAATCGCTCGGAGTCGAAATAACAAGCGCTGCTGGTAGCCCGATAGAACAGGAAATCGAGCGGCGCTACTTGAGCATCTTCACGTCCAAGGGAAGGTACAAAAAAGGCAAGGCCGCAGCGGAAATCCCGCGTCTCCAAGAGCAGGCCGGTCGTCTGGAAGGAGAACGCTCGAGGCTGCTTCGCCTATACGAAGAGGCCAAAACGGCGAGCAGACGCATTGAAGACCTCAAGGCACAGAGAGCACAGGCCATCAGAGATGCAGAGGCGCTGCGCGCAGAGCTGAGGCGCGCCGAAGCACGCCTGCGCCGCTTCGAAGAACTAAAGTCGAAGATGGAAAGGGCGCGTGCGCAGGTTGAAGCAGCGAAGCAGAGGCACAACTCGCTCGCCAACAAGATCCGACAAATCAAGGTCGCATGGGGTGAAGCACAGGAGTACAAGGCCAAGATCGCTGACACGAAAGCCACGATAGAGGCAGCTGAAAAAGAAGCGGCCTTGAGAACCAAGGACCTCGAGGTAAAGGAAGCGGATCTCCGGAAGATCAGGGAACAGCAGAAGTCTATAGACAACATGCGCGAAGAGCTGAAGCTGGCCGCCCGGCTCCAGGAGGCCCAAGCGGAAGCTGAAGAACTGGCGACTCGCATCGAGCAAGCCGAGAGGTTGATCCAAAGCATCGAACGCCTGAAGCAAAAGCGAGCGGACCTAGTGGCGCCGGACGCCCAGGCAATGCGCAAAATCAGAAGTGCGGCTCGGAAATACGAGGAACTGTCAATCCGCCTGGATGATGCCCTGATTCATCTTGAGATCACGCCAGACAGGCCCGTCGATATTCAAGTTCTCAAAGCAGAGCAGACCGGCCGAATTTCGGCCCAGCCTGGGGAGACCCTGGAGATTCCAGGGGCTCCAGAGGTCGTGGTACAAGTCCCTGGGGTGGGAAACATACGAGCGCGAGGCCCCGTGGGCGACACCGCCAAGCTCAAACGGTTGCTGGCCTCTGCGCGTGGGAGGCTTGAGGACCTAACAAGGCCCTATGGGACGCAGGATCTCGAAGAACTACAGGACCTGAGGGAGAAGGCAACGGTCCTCGAGAAGGAACTAGGCAAACTAGAAGGGCGCTTGCAGTCGGTCCTCGGGGCAGAAGACCTTGAGGCACTGAAGGCGCGGGCCTCTGAGGCCGAGGCCGTAGTTCGCAACATACTCCGCACGCACCGGGAGTGGAAGACATCTCCTCCGGATCCGGACGAGATGTCAGTAGAGATCGAGAAGCTCTCGAGAGCGCAGAAAACCCGCGAGGAAACAGCTAGCGCAGCAGTGCGGCATGCCGAGCGAGCCGTGCGGAAAGTTAAGGAGAAGATTGAGTCATCAAGGGCGCGCCTTGCTGAGATGGAAGAGGCTCTGAGACGGGCTGAGAGCCGCCTTGCTGAGTTGAGATCCGACGGGAAGACGGAGGCACAACGCGAGGAAGAACTGAATAGCCTGGCGCTCGAGTGGCGTGCGAGTAGAGCCCCCCTTGAGGAGATAGAGGCAGAGCTCAAGCACTTCGGCGCACAGCCCCAAGACGACGTCGAGATGCTCAAGCGGCGTCTGGCCGCAGCCGAGGAGGCAGAAGATAAAGCCAGAGACGAGGTCAAGACAGCCGAGGGCCGCCTGGCACAACTGAGCCAGGAGGACATATACGGTCGCCTGGCTGTATGCGAGGAGCATTTGGCGGAGACTCATCGCCGTCTTGCCGCTGCGACGAGGCGAGCCGATGCAATACGGCTCCTCAGGGAGACGATCAGTGCCCTGCGTTCGGAGACAACCGCAGGAATCGCCAAGCCCCTTGCGGCAACCGCCTCGAAGATACTGCAACGCATCGCCGGGCCAGGGATATCAAGCATCAAGCTCGGCTCGGACCTGGCACCACAAGGAGTTCGCCCTCTGGCCTCCGAGAGTCTGGTAGAACCGGGGCAGCTTTCCGGAGGTGAGGTAGAACAGCTGCACCTGGCCTGCCGATTGGCGCTTGCCGAAGTACTAGCGCGAGGGGAACGTCAGTTGCTCGTCCTTGACGACGCTCTGACGGCCACAGACACCGCCAGATTCTCCCGGGTACTCACAGTCCTGGAGGAGATGAAGAACCGTTTGCAGATCGTGGTGCTAACTTGCCATCCCGAGCGCTACGTTGCCATCGAGGGAGCAAAGACATTTGACCTAGAAGAAGCAATCGCCGCCACAGCTGCGGCACGGTAGAGAGCGGCGATCATGTTGGCATGGTGAGGAAGAAGCCAGCACCCTCGCGAGCGGATCAGTGAACAACCTCACGGAGCACCGGCAGCAGCAGGCATAGAAGGCAATGAACCTCTGCTTTGACGCTCGGCCAGAACCACGGCGTACGAGAGCCTGTTGAGACCTGCTCCGAATCCCAGCGCGGCAACCACCGTGGTACCCGGCGCAGGTACTCCCGATAGGGCTCGCCGTAACGCTCGATCAGCACCGACTCCTCGCGCCGGACAACGAGGCTGTATAAGCCGGCGCACCAAAGAAGAGTGAGTGGAAGGATCCACGGGGCGCGCAGGAGAAGCACCACCCCGGCGGCAAGAAGGGTATTGCCGATGTAGATGGGATTGCGGACAAGCGCGTAGGGGCCTGTCGTCGTAAGGCGCCGCCTGACTTTGAGGCGGTAGTGGAGATGCATCTGAGCCCAGATCCGCAGGGCCAGTCCCGATGCAAAGACCACCGCGCCGAGGAGCCATCCCGGCAGTCGCGCGGCGTGCCCTAAGGGTGCCCAGAAGAAGGCCAGAGCAACAGGCGGGATTACAAGAAACCCCCGCCACCGGTAGGCGAAGTTGAAGACGGTGTCCATCTCGAACTGCTATCTCCCCATGCACATCCAGGCTCCCGCAAAGCCCCAACGGGCTGCCTCCAGGCAGACTGCACGGCACCGGCTATCCACTCCCGCCTGCTGGAGCCTTCTCATGGTGTACGCAAGTACTAGCCCGGGAGAGTTGCACGCCGGTTGCCCCCGCCGCAAGCTAGAATACGCCGCTTGGGAGTTGGTGCCGGCGGCTCCCGGGGACGGGGCCGCCCGGAGGCAAACAGCTGCGGGCGCCCCCCGACCGTGGATGCTCCCAGGGTGGACGCTCCGTCCCGCCTGAGCGCGCACGGGCCAGGCTGGGGTAAGACATCTTTCCTTGCAAGAGAAGGCAGGGACTTCTCATTGCACCAAGGTGTATCAGACCTGCAAGGTACGACCGTCGGCTGTCATTGAAAGGCACGGCAGCGCTCAAGGAGGATCCGATGGCCAAGAAGACACGCAAGAAGCAACCGGTTTCCTGGAAGACGATAGAGCACCTGGTTCTCGAGGGTCTGGATCTCGAGAATCAGGCCACACGGCACGCGGTGGAGGAGTGGAAGAAGCACGTAAAGGACGTTCAGACGCAGCACGAAGCCGACCGCATGATCCATGCGGTCTCCTCGGAGGAAAGCATCCAGGCGCTGGTCGAGTTCTTCCGGTCTGACATCGCCGTGCGCGAAGCCAAGTACAAGGCGAAGATGGCCCGCGAGATGCGTGCGCTGGCCTTTGCGCGGCTCAGGGTGGCCCTTGCCGAGAGCGAAGCGGCCTTCGCCGATGAGCGGCTGGGAATCGCACTCGTGCCGGAGATGCTCGGCATCGTGAGAATCTCACCCGAGACCAAGAGGGCCGCTCTGAACGAGATGATCGAGCGCGCCATTGCCCTTGCAGAGGGCAGGGAACCGGATGAGGACACGCGGGCAGCGGGAGAGGATCGGTCGCGGCTCGCGGAGTTCTCCGCGGACCTTAAGATGTTCCTCGATGCGAACGGAGAAGAAGGCAAGGAACTGGTCCTGCGGATCTGTAAGGACACCGAGTTCGCAAAGCAGGCAATGACCGATCCCGAGCTCCCAGGCGTCGTTGCCTTCCTGGCTCAGGTGGTCGTTCGGGCCAAGACGCCTCTTAAGATCGTAAAGAGGCGCAACGGGCGGCCCATCGGCTTCATGAGGAGCCCCGAGGCGACGAAGAAGCCGGACTCGGCCGAGGCCTCAGGTGAGGCCTGAATCGGCGACGGCACGCGCACGGGACCCTTCGAACTCTCATGGCTCTTCCATTCCTAGCCCTGGTGCTGTTTCTGGTCTCGAGCCTCTTCTCCATGCTCGGGCTCGGCGGTGGGATCCTCTACGTGCCCATCCTCCTCGCCGCTGGCTATTCGATGCACGAGGCCCCTGCGCTCAGCCTCATGCTGATCGTAGCTACCTCGGGCACCGCCCTTGTGACTTTCCTGCGCAAGCACCGGGTCGACTGGAAGCTGGCCCTCCTCATGGACCCGCCAACGGATCTCGCAGCCCTCGCAGGCGGCTATCTGAGCGCCTCTGCTCCGGAGCGCCTGCTCAAAGCCCTGCTCGCTGGGATTCTCTTTGTCGCAGGCATCCTCATGCTGAGCCGGGTGACGGGATCCGGCAGGAACGTCAGCCTGGCGGGCGACGATCGGGCCGCGGGAGCGGCCGGCCACACGGGGCCCAAGCCGAACCCGCAGAATGCACCCGTTTCTCGTCAAAGCCAGCCGTGGCACTGGCACAGGCGGTTTCGGGGTGTCGAGTATGCCGTGAACGTACCCCTCGTTCTCTTTGCCACCGCCTCGATAGGCCTTCTTTCAGGGATGGTCGGTGTGACAGGTGGCATCATCAAACTGCCCATCATGGTGCTTCTGTGCGGGGTTCCGATGGAGATAGCGGTGGGGACATCGACCGTGATGGTTGCAGCCACTGCAGCCTTCGGGCTCACAGGCCATGCACTTTCTCACCCATTGCCTTGGGGTGCAGGCGCTGCACTGGCAGGGGCAGCCGTACTCGGGGGCCTGATAGGAGCAAGGACTTCGCTCTCACTACGGGGGATACTCCTGAGGCGTCTGATGGGCGCAGTTCTCCTTGGCGTAGCAGCGAGGATAGGCCTTACAGCTCTTGGGATAGGGTAGGCCCATCAAACCGATAGCACGAAGTGGCCTCTGCCGCTGGAGACCTCTGACTCAGTGGCTCCACTTGTGGCTCGACGCGCCTTTCGTTCGGGGCTTGCTTCTAGGCGGTGCCAAGGGATCCCGCACTCCCCGCCGGTACTTCTAGCCCCATTTCAGAGAGGTAGGGACTTGGTTGCCTCGATTCCCCAAGGATACTTTCATTTACCATCAAATACAGATACTTCCGAGCCCGTGTGACAGCCACGTAGAACAAGCGCCTCTCCTGCTCAAGCTCATCCTCCGTAGCCGCCAATCGGCTGGGCCAGATTCCATTGTTAACATCAAGCACGATCACCGCGTCGAACTCCTTGCCTTTCGCCCGCAGAGCCGTCATCAGGTGGAGTGGACGCTTTCTCGCATCCCGCT
>CAYMBA010000082.1:0-10772 GCA_964388535.1 uncultured bacterium
CCCACGAGATGCGATCGTGTTGGGCTGGTTGCTGCTTCTTATCCAGCAGGAACGGGCCCATGATGAGGTAGTCCATCTGCGTGCGCATGAAGCACCTGTACGCGTCTAGCGGCGTGCACACTATGGGCTCTCCGCGGACGTTGAAGGAGGTGTTTATCACGAGGGCTACGCCCGTTCGCTTCCTGAAGGCATCGATCATGTCGTAGTAGAGAGGATTGTCTTGCCGGGCCACCGTCTGCAGCCTCGCTGTGTAGTCCACGTGTGTCACAGCAGGGATGTCCGAGCGTGCGACTTTCAGCTTCTCGATTCCAAACAGCTGTTTTTGCTCCTCCGTCATCGGGATGCGCCTCGACTCGGCGACGGGGGCCACAAGCAACATGTACGGGCTCGCCCTGTCTATCTCGAAGAACTCAGGTGCATACTCGAGCAAGCAGGAGGGAGCAAAGGGCCTGAACGACTCCCGGTACTTTATCTTCAAGTTCATCAGCGACTGCATCTCAGGCGAGCGCGGATCCCCCAGGATACTGCGCGAGCCGAGTGCGCGCGGGCCGAACTCCATCCGCCCCTGGAACCAGCCGACTACGTTCTGCTCTTCTATCAGCCGGGCGATTCGATCGGGGATCTCTTCGCGCCGCAGGCGCTCATAGGGGAGTGAGTTCTCGCGAAGGAAGGCCTCTATCTCCTCGTCCGGAAACTGGGGTCCGAGGTAACTGGCCTTCTGGAAATCATGCTCGCCGTCAGCCTCTCTCTTGTTGCCCAGGTATCTGTACCATCCGATCAGGGCGGCACCAATGGCCCCGCCGGCGTCCCCCGCACCGGGCTGTATCCAGAGGTCCTCGAAAGGCCCTTCGCGCAGCAGCCTTCCATTGGCTACGCAGTTTAGTGCCACGCCGCCTGCCAGGGCCAGATAGCGCTCGCCGGTTGTGCGGTGGATGTGGCGGGCCGTCCTCAGTACGACCTCCTCGGTCACGACCTGGACGGAGCGGGCGAGATCCATCTCCCGCTGCGTCAGCGGCTGATCCGGCTTCCTGGGCGGCCCCTCGAAGAGGCGTTCCATCTTCTTCGATGTCATCCTCAGGCCGGCGCAGTAGTCGAAGTACTCCATGTTCATCCTGAAGGAGCCGTCCTCCTTCAGATCGAGCAGCTCCGTCAGGATCGCGTCCACGTAGCGCGGCTCACCGTACGGCGCGAGCCCCATGACCTTGTATTCGGCTGAGTTGACCTTGAAGCCGGTGAAGTAGGTGAAGGCCGAGTAGAGTAGGCCTAAGGAGTGGGGGAAGCGGATCTCTGCGAGGAGTTCGAAGTCGTTCCCGTCTCCCACACCATAGCTGGTCGTCGTCCACTCCCCGACTCCGTCCAAGGTGAGGATCGCTGCCCTTTGGAAGGGAGAAGGATAGAAGGCGCTTGCCGCGTGGGATTCGTGGTGTTCCGGGAAGATGATCCGGCCCTCGTAGCCGAGGCTGCGGGCTATCTGTTCCTTCATCCACAGCTTCTGTTTCAGCCACAGGGGCAGGGCCATGATGAAGGAGCCGAAGCCTTTCGGAGCAAAGGCCATGTAGGTCTCGAGTATGCGCTCGAACTTGAGAAAGGGCTTCTCGTAGAAGGCGACGAGGTCGAGATCCGCGGCACTTATCCCGCCTTCCGCCAGGCAGTACTCTATGGCCCGGCTGGGGAAGGAGGCGTCGTGCTTCTTGCGGCTGAACCGCTCCTCCTGGGCGGCCGCCACGATCTCACCGTCGCGCACCAGAGCTGCCGCGCTGTCGTGGTAGAAGCATGATATGCCCAGGATCCACACCTCGGGGTTCCTCCTGCCGCCTGCCTGCAAGGGATGGCAGGCATTCTACCAGATCGGCACGGCCTCGGTCTCCCTGGAGCGTACGGGGGAGGATGGGCTCGACTCGGCGCGGTGAGTCCCTTCGTCGTGAGGTCTTTGCAATGGCCTGAAGATACACCATTCGGAGAAAGCGTGGGCAAGGTGTGCGGAGAGGCGTGCGGCCAGTTCGAAGAGGGTTTCGGCGATTGCCTCTGCGGTGCGCTTTGGCGGAGGAATTGGGGATCCAATGCGGATGCGCTGGCTCATGAAGGCAAGGCGCGTGCCGAATGCCGTGAGCACCGGCACCCCAGCCATTGCGGCTAGGCGTGCGGCACCTTGGGCCATGAGCACTTCCGCCTTGCCCAGCCGGACACGCTGGCCCCTCTTGAAGGATCCCCCGTCGAGCGGCAAGCCGACACAGAGACCTTCTTCTAGGGCCTGCAGCAGCCGACGGAATCCGCTGTCAGCGGGGGCTGCCAGGATACCGGCTCTGGCCTTTGCCCGCTGGATCGCTGCTGTGGCGAGCGGGTGGAACTGGACGCCGGAAGGAACGACGATCCTGCGGCCCACGTGCCGCGCGAGCAGGGCTACCTGCTCCCAGTTGCCCGTGTGGGCCCCAGCTATGATCCAACCCCGGCCGCTGCGCGCGAGGGTGCGGAGATGGTGTTCCCCCTCGAGGTGCCATCGCTCTGCTACCTCCTGCCATGGCCGCGAAAGCCCCCAGAGGAACTCGGCAGCAAAGAGTCCGAAAGATCTGAAGCAATGCCGCACGGCCTCTGGGAGTTCCTCCGGCTTGCAGAAGCCTGTGGTCCGCAGGTTTCCGGCCACCGCACGCACTTCCCTGGGACATAGGTGGTAGCGCAGATGCCCCAGGAGATGCCCTGCCGCCTCCCAGGCGTATTCCGTTCCGGCATGTTTCAGAAAGATCCTAGGGAAGTGGTCAAAGCGAGGTTCCGTCTGCATCCGGCTACACCCAAAGCATCGCTTCTGTGCCAGGGTTCTTCCAATAGGTTCTCATCCCGGGTCCTCACAGCCCTCGATGATTCCGCCACCGAGCACCCTATCTGCATCATACACCACTGCCGACTGCCCTGGCGTCACAGCCCTCTGCGGTTCTTCGAACTCGATCGTGAGATACTGGCCCTCACTCCACACCATGGCCCGGGCCGGCTCATGACGGTAGCGGATCTTGACCATGACTCCGGGGAGTGGGCGAGCCGGCCCGCTCCCATCTATCCAGTTCACCTGCGAGGCGCGCACCCTCCTGCAGTAGAGTTCCGATTCGGGGCCTACTACGACACGCTTGTGCTCGGGCTCGATGCGAACGACATAAAGAGGCTTTCCCGCCGCAATCCCCAGTCCCCTTCGCTGCCCCACAGTGAAGAACTGGATCCCCCTGTGATGTCCAAGCACCCTGCCCGAGGTATCGACTATCTCGCCGGGCGACTCCCTTTCGGCTAGGACCGGATCCTCCTTCGCGCTTATGAAATCCTGGCTCCCCGGTAGGACGGGAAAACCCAGTGCCCGGGCCTCTTCTTCCACCTCATCCCTTTGCGCATCCCCGAGTGGAAACAGGATCCGGGAGAGGTCCTCCTGGTTCAGCCGGTACAGGAAGTAGGACTGGTCTCTTGCCCTATCGCGAGCTTGAAGCAGCGCATATTTCTTCCTATCCCCCTTGGTGCGCTCCTCGACCTTGGCGTAGTGACCCGTTGAGATCTTCTCGAAAGCGACTCCACGCTCCCGGAGCGCTGCTGCTAGCGCGCGCACCTTGATTCGTGGATTGCAAAGCACGCATGGGTTGGGTGTTCTCCCGGCCAGATACTCTTGGCGGAAATAGGACATTATCTGCGATTCGAAGGCATCTGAAAGATCGAGTGTGAGGAGCACGATCCCGAGACGGCGCGCTATCAGGGCCGCCCGCTCGTGTGCGGGCTGGCCCAGGCGGCTCTGGCAGCCGGACCGGCCCAGATAGAGTGTTACCCCGGAGACGTCGCAGCCCTGGCGGATGAGCCGGGCTGCGGCAACAGCTGAGTCCACTCCCCCGCTCAGGGCTACTGCAACTCTCATCTTCTCCTCCCGCGGCGGTGGCCTGGTTGGGGTCCGGGCCTCGTGCTCCTCTGTGGCTCCCGCCGGCCACCGGCGCCGAATTGGCCGCCGATGCGGGCCTGCCTCGGGCTCAGTAGCCCAACGTGTATGCTAAAATCGCAGTGCCGGCAACTTCCCGCGTGCCGGCTAGAGAGGCGACAGCGAGAATGAGCAGATTGCCAGCGACGTCCAGGGCGGCACTGCTGCTCGCCTGCACGGCAGCTCTGCTGGGTGGTTTGCCCGGGTCTGTCCGGGCGGCCTCGGGTGGCCAGCATGAGCCATTCCATCTGGGCGCTTCCTACCTGAGTCACGACGGTGTGTTCTTCAACCTGGGCTACGTGCTTGGTTGCCTCGTCCCGGAACGGGCTGACCCCACAGATCCCGGCGAGAGGGCGGGCGTGTGGGTGGATGCCCTCGGGTTGACCCTCGGTCGCGGGTGGGATGGGCCCAGCGGAGGTCTGTCGCTCTCCGGTTCGCTGTCCACTCTGATGGAGCCGCTGGGTAAACGCAATCTCCAAGCCCTAGATGGCACAGTAAGTCTTACAGGCCTGGGCCGCGCGGCATCGGTCTCGGGTTCTTTCTGGGTCTATCCCGGTTTGCACCCGGCAGGTGGTGATCTGCGCTTCGACTGTGTTGCCCGCGGTTTGTATCTGAGAGATCGCGGAGAGGACCTGGCGGGGAGGCCTTGGAGCCTGTCGTTGGGTTCTGGCCTCAGCTGGGCCAGCCGGGCGGACGCTCCGGTGGTGGCCCTTCTCCGCGTGGGGGCTGACCTGCGCGCTCTGACCTCCATTCGGCTTGTCGGGGTGGCGGAAGCGGCGTTGAGGCGCTACGTGGGGATGCGAAGGTTCGTGGAAATCGGGGGCCGAGCCGGGACAGGTGGAAGGCCGCAGATCGCTTTGAGGCTGGGTGGGATTGCCCGTGAGACCGACAGCCCAGATGTCGTCAGCAAGTTGCGCGCGCTGGGTTGGAGTGTGGGACTGAGCCTGAACGGTACGGCACCCTGGTGGGGTGGATTCGACCTGGGCGCCTTTGCACTGACGGTGAGCCTCAGCCGGTAGGTCAGTGAGCTGAGGTCTGGTTGCGCTCTTCTTTCCCGTGCTCCAGTGTTCCGATTCTCCGCAGGAGGTAACTTTCGATCTGGTGCCTCTTTCTCACATACAGCCAGCCGACCACAGCCAGGGCAACCGCCAGCGCCGCGACAAGCCACCACGACAGCCTGTCCGCATTGGCGCCGATCCACGCCGAGAGGAGATGGCCGGGGAACCGGGCGGCCACGATGAGCCCCAGCATAGGGGCGACCGGCAGCCGGCTGAGCCCTATTGCGAAGCAGGCCAGGTCGTCGGGCACCATGGGCAGCAGAAAGAAGAGGAAGAAGAAGAGTGGACCGTGTGAGGCAGCCCACCGGTCGGCGCGCGAGAGCGGCTCATGGCCAACCAAGGCCTCTAGGACCGGTCGGCCCGCCTTCCGGGAGAGAATGAGGACGACCGCGCTACCCAACCCCACCCCAAGCGCACTTAGGAGCGCGCCTTTGAGGAAACCGAACAGGAAGCCTCCAGCTACAGCAAGCAGGTGCCCTGGTATCGGTGCTGCAATCACCTGCGCCGACTGCAGAAGGACAAAGACCGTTGGCGCCCAGGGGCCGGTTGAATCTAGGAGACGGGCGAGGGCAGCACGGCTGCGGAACGGCTCGAGGACACTTGGGCCTGCCAGGAGGGGTGCAACCACAAGCAGAAGCAGTAAACCAGCTCCGGCCCCCAGTGAGAGTGTCCGCTTCCAACGATTCCGCAGCCTAGCGCCGGTGGCCTCAGTTGTCTCTTCTCCGCGTAGGTTCATGGGCCAGTCGTACCATCGACCGCCATGGCCAGCAACTCTGGCAGGCGGCGTTGAAGGGTAAGAGGCCCAAAGGGCCGACGGCGAGAGGGAAAGATCTGGAACCAGCGTTGCGGCTTCGTGTAGAGTTCCATCCTTTTGTTAGATTCATCTAACAAATGACGATATATCTTCAGGCCCCACGGCGACAGCTCTCTCCGGCGGAGAGCCGAGTGGTTCAAGGGCGGGAGGACGGCCATGGGCCCGGCAAAGGCCATAACCGATACGCTCGAAGACTACCTGGAAATCATCCTCGAGCTGCAGCGGGAAAGCCCTGCCGTTAGGGTGCGCGACATAGCTCGGCGCAAGGGCGTGAGCACGGCTACCGTGACCTGGGCGCTGAGGCAGCTGGCGGCACGCGGGCTGGTCGACTATGAAGCCCGGGAGTTCGTTCGGCTCACTGCCAGCGGCCTCGAGGTGGCCCGGGGGGTTGCAGGCCGCCATGCGTTCCTCCTGGGGTTCCTCTCGAGAATGCTCGGGGTGCCGGAGGACCAGGCGGAAAGGGATGCCTGCGGCTTGGAGCACCACCTTTCGGCGGACACCTTGGAGCGCCTGGCGGCTTTCATCGAGTACCTGGAGACCTGTCCCCAGGTGGGCAGTGGCTTCATGGACCGCTTTACGGAGTGTTTCGCTCGCAGGCCGGGGGTCTGTGATGGCAAACGGGATTGTCGGGGACGCAGACCTCCCGAGGGCGAAAGATGGCGTGATCGGGGCTTTGTTCCCTTGGTGGACCTGCCGGATGGCGGAACGGGCCGGGTGGTCAGGATCGAAGCTCCCGCGCACGTGAGGGCAGACCTGATGCGCAGCGGTGTTCTGCCGGGGTTAGACCTGGAGGTGCTCGATCACTTGCCCGGGGGCGCACTGAGGGGCAGGCTCCAGGGGTTCGAGTTCAGGCTAGGGCCGGCGCAGGCTTCCGCGATCTACGTGCTGCCTCATCCGGCAAGAAACGTTCGGGATGGGGGCGAGCGATGATGGCGATGGGATTGCCCCGAAAGCGTACTACGTTGGCCTCGCTAATGCCCTGCGAGGCGGCCGTCGTCTCAGCGGTGGGCGGACCGCCTCCTGTGGCGACGCGCCTCAGGGATATGGGCTTCCGCGAAGGCGTGGTCGTCGAGATGGTGAAGCAGGCACCGCTTGCGGATCCCATTGAGTTCCGGGTAGAGGGCACCCACGTGAGCCTCCGGCGAACCGAAGCTGCACTCGTTGAGGTGCGCGATGTCAGGCCAGTTCCGTGCTCGCCCGGAGGTCGTGGCTGGGGGCGCGGCCGCGGACGCGGTTTCGGGCGGGGTAGACGGCGGGGCTGGCTGAAGCGCTTCTGGGGGCGTGGGCTGAGATGACGGAGCAGAAGAGACCGCGGCGCCTGCGCGTCGCACTGGCAGGGAATCCCAATTCCGGAAAGACCTCTGTCTTCAATCTTCTTACGGGGCTACATCAGCAGGTGGGTAACTGGCCCGGTGTCACGGTTGAGCGCAAGACCGGGCGCGTGGACTACCGAGGCTATCAGATTGAGGTGGTGGATCTGCCGGGGACGTATTCCCTCAGCCCGTTCTCCATAGAGGAGCGTATCGCGCGCGAATACATAATGAGCGAACGGCCCGATGTCGTAGTGGACGTCGTGGATGCCGCAAATCTGTCCCGGAATCTCTATCTCACTGTTCAGCTTCTGGAGATGGGTGTCGACGTCGTCGTCGACTTGAACATGTGGGATGAGTTCGTGAGCTCGGGCGCGAAGCTCGACCTGGAGGCGTTCGAGACCCTGCTCGGGACCCCCGTGGCCACTACCGTCGGGCACAAGGGAGAGGGCAGGGAGGCGCTGCTGGATGCGATCATCGATCTTGCCGAGAACCGGCGGGAGCGCCATAGGCACGTGCCCGTCAGCTACGGGCCGCACATCGAGAGGCTCCTAGAGAAGCTTGAGGCGGTGATCGGCGAAGACTGCCCCGAGAAACTTGGAGTGCCGGCGCGCTACATTGCGGTCAAGCTCCTCGAGGGCGACCCGCACATCGTGCAGCTGGTCCACAACAGGTTGGGAGGAGAGGGGGTCATACACCTAGCAGAGGATCTGCGGGCGCGGCTGCAGCGCATCAGCAAGGAAGACCCCGGTGTTGCGATCTCAGAGGCCCGACACGGCTTTGTGGACGGCCTTCTCCGCGAGGTCTACCGGAAGCCACGGATGGATCGGATGGAGTTCTCCCGCCAGCTCGATCGCATCCTCACCAACCGAATCCTGGGGCTCCCAATCTTCCTGCTCTTCATGTGGCTTCTTTTCAATGGCACCTTCGTACTGGGGCGCTATCCCATGATGGCCATTGAAGCAGCAACGAGCTGGCTCTCCGGTGTAGCCGCGGCGCTGCTCCCCGAGGGGATGTTTCAGGATCTTGTCGTAGAGGGTGTTCTGGGTGGGGTGGGTGCAGTAGCTGCTTTCCTGCCGAACATCGTGTTGCTCTTTCTTGGTATCGCAATCCTCGAAGACTCAGGCTACATGGCCCGGGCCGCATTCATCATGGACCGGCTCATGCACATACTCGGGCTGCATGGGAAGTCCTTTATTCCGATGCTGATGGGATTCGGGTGCAGCGTGCCTGCGATCATGGCGACCCGAATGCTCGAGTCACGCCGCGATCGGATTCTCACGAGCCTGCTCGTGCCGCTTATGTCGTGTAGTGCACGCTTGCCCATATACGTTCTCTTCGCTGGCACCTTCTTTGGGCGCTCGGCGGGGAATGTGATACTTGGCATCTATCTCGTTGGGATGCTCGCCGCCATTCTTGTGGGGAGGCTGTTCAGCAAGACCCTCTTCGCTGGCGAGGAGGCACCCTTCGTGATGGAGCTGCCACCATACCGGTGGCCAACGAGCCGGGGCCTTCTGCTGCATATGTGGGAGAGGGCAAAGCATTATCTGAAGAAAATGGGCGGGGTGATCCTTGTGGCCTCGGTCGTGCTCTGGGGGTTGAGCACCTTCCCCCTCCATCCGGCCCTGGGCGAATACGATGCAAGGATCGAGCAGATGAAAGCCGCGGGTGCGGACGAGGATGAAATCGCGCATCTGGAAGCGGAGCGATCTGCGCTGGCTATCGAGTACTCGGTCATTGGGAGGGTTGGCAAGGCGGCTGCCCACGTGCTCTCTCCGCTGGGATTCGACTGGCGGATGTCGGTGGCCCTGATAACCGGCTTTGTTGCCAAGGAGGTGGTCGTTTCCTCCTTGGCGGTGTTGTATAACGTCGGCTCATCGGGCTCAGAGGCCCTTAGCGCAGCGCTGGCTGATCCGACCAATGGTGTCACACCCTTGGCGGCCCTGGCCTTCATGGTGTTTGCACTTCTCTACACTCCTTGTGTTGTCTCCGTGCTTACGATGCGACGGGAGTTCGGCTCGAAGTGGATGTGGTTCTCCGTGGGTTACCAGACTGTGCTCGCCTGGGCCTTCGCTCTCATCGTCTATCAGGGGGGCCGACTTCTGGGTCTGGGATGAGGCCGCTGAGTCCTTGCAGGGTAGATTCGGCCATCCCGGGGATCCGGATGACGATGGTATAATAATGGATTGCGGGTTCTCTTTTGGTTCTCCTACACACAGGGGTTACAGGCCGCCCTCAGGCCTGCCCCTAGCGGGGTGTCTCATGCTCAAAGGTTTGGCAGCGGTTGTCTTCGGGGTGTTTGCGACGGCGGCTCCAATAGCCGCACCTCACGCGTCGATGCACAGGATCCTTGTCGATGGTTACATGGCCGACTGGGACGGCATTGGGGTTGCATGGACCGACCCATCTGGAGACGGTGGATACACAGGAATCGACTTCGGCCGGGTCTGGATAGCAGACGACGATCGGTTCCTCTACATTCGCTTCGAGGTCGGCTGTGACCTGGTTCTGCAAAGCGACAACGACCTGCGCCTCTACATAGATGGTGACGGCAATCCCGGAACGGGTTTCCCGATCAGCGGCATGGGCGCAGAGTTGCGTTGGAGCTTCGGCCTGAGGGAGGGGCGTTTCTTCTACGGCGCCCAAACCACAGACATCGGCTGGCACGAGATAGAGCTGGTTTCTGGTCCCACCCACAGCGGATATGAGTTCGAGGTTGCGATCGCCCGTGACGCCATGCCTGATGGGATCCACCGACTTTTCACCTCTGACACGATACGGCTGCTGCTCAGGGACTACGCCGGCGGGGGTGACTGGGTGCCTGATGCGGGCGCGAGCATCCCATACACCTTCGACGAAGGGACTCTGCC
This sequence comes from uncultured bacterium, assembly GCA_964388535.1. Classification (GTDB taxonomy): domain Bacteria; phylum Eisenbacteria; class RBG-16-71-46; order CAIMUX01; family WJJG01; genus CAYMBA01. The sequence continues at coordinate 9,990 of CAYMBA010000082.1, forward strand.
CCCTCTGGAAGAGATACAGATACTGCAGGAAGAGCCTTCGGCATTCCGGCTGCTGACCTACAATGTCCGGTTCGACGGGCTCTTCGAATACGACAAACGGCCTGCGTTCGGCCGAATCCTACAGGCTGTTCAGCCGTCTGTGATCGCTTTCCAGGAGATCTACGACCACGATGCCTATGACACGCGCGAGGTCGTGGAGGAATACCTTGGCCCGGGCTGGGAGGCTGAGCAGGTCGGAGACAAGGTTCTTCTCACCCGGGGTGAGATCACGGGCGTCTGGTCCATCGCGGGAGACCGCGCTGGTGCCTTCCTTCTTTCGCCCGAGGGAGACTTTACAGCCCCGATGCTTGTCATCGACTGCCATCTTCGCTGCTGTGACAACGACGAGGAGCGCCAGGAGGAAGTCGATGCGATCATGGCTTTCGTGAGGGACGCCAAGACCGAGGGTGGCGAAATCGACCTGGCGGAGGAGAGTCCGATCGTCATTACGGGCGACATGAACTTCGTCGGCCTCTCGCGACAGCTTGAGACGCTACTTACCGGAGACATCGAGGATGAAGACACCTACGGGCCCGACTTCGCTCCCGACTGGGACGAAACAGACCTAGCCGACGTGGTTGCACGCCAGCCGTATTTCTTGGCCGCCTACACCTGGTATGACCCCTGGAGCGCCTATTCGCCGGGGCGACTCGACTTCATCATTGTAACCGACAGCAACACGAGGGCCGCGAAGAACCTCGTTCTCCAAACCTCACACCTTCCCCAGGACGTCCTGGAGGAATA
>CAYMBA010000083.1:0-4470 GCA_964388535.1 uncultured bacterium
GCCTCGATCGCAGCCGTGTCGAGGGTTGAGATTACGAGCCGCCGCAGGGATTCCAACGAGGCATGGAAAATCAGCGCTGCGGGGGGCGAGGTGGGGCCGATCGAAGCAGCTGCCAGGGCGCCCGGAACGACTGTCGTCGTCCAGGACCTGTTCTACAATACCCCTGTCAGGAAGCGATTCCTCAAGCCGCCGCGCACCGAGCTCCGACTGGGCCGGGAGACAGTACTTGCCTTTGCCACCTGCTTTCCTTCTCTTTCCTGGAGGCTCCGCCAGGACGGAAAGACGGTTCTAGATCTTCCTGCGGCCGCCGACCTCGAGGCAAGACTGCTGGCCATCCACGGCAGGAGGCTTCGCGACGGGCTCCTGGAGGTCTCGTACCAAGGTGGGGGTATTGAGGTCAGAGGGTTCGTCGGTGTTCCAGATCTGGCCAAGCCCGGCATGCGCCATCAGATGCTATTTGTCAACGACCGCTGGGTGGTTTCGCCGTGGCTGAGCTCCGCAATACGCCATGGCTTTGGGGATCTGCTTCCAGCGCAGCGGAATCCCTGGGCGGTCCTGTTCCTCCGGCTCCCCCCAGAAGCTGTGGATGTCAACGTACATCCCTCGAAGCGGGAGGTGCGGTTCCTGGATGAGCGGACGGTCTTCGGTGTTGTGCGCACCGCTGTGCAGAAGGCCGTAGTCGGCCTGGTCCCCCGCTTCTTCTCTGGCGCCTCGAGTGCGGCGCCTCAGGTCGCGCAGTCTCCGCAGGGGCAATATGTGCATCCGAAGGCCGAGCCGAATGTGGACGGGATGGGGATTGCCGAGACTGTCTATGGTTCGGGCCTGAAGCAGTCGGTTTCGCAGGCTGGCTTGGTTGGGGACCTCTTCGAAAATGACCAGGAGAAGCCGGCTAGCCGCGCGGCGGCCTCTGTATGGCAGCTGCACAACCGCTACGTTCTGGCCCAGACGCGCAAGGGGCTTCTGGTCATAGACCAGCACGCCGCTCACGAAAGGATCCTGTACGAGGCGGCCCTGGAAAGACTGCGGAGCGGAGAGAGTGGTGGGCAGCAGTTGCTCTTTCCCGTGTTCCTAGAGCTTGAACCCGAGCAGTTAGACGCGCTGGATGCACTTGAAGCCATGCTGCTGCGGCTTGGGGTCGACTTGGAGAGGGCGGGTGGTTCAAGTGTGGTGATCCGTGCAGTGCCGCCTTTCTGGCGGACTCGGAGCGAGGCTTCCCTCCTGACCGAGATCCTGGAAGAGGCGATCGCCTCGGAGATGAGGCCTGGTGAATCACTCGAGGAGTTGGCTCGGAGCTTTGCATGCAGAGCGGCGATAAAGTCCGGGGAAGCGCTAACGGTGGAAGAAATGAACGGCCTCATCGATAGACTCTTTGCTACCTCGGTGCCGCACGGGGATCCCCATGGCAGACCCACCTTCGTCTTCATATCACTTGCGGACCTAGATTCGAGATTCGGCCGATGACCGACCGATCTGCGAGCGACGGCCACGATCGATTCGAGGACCTGGCGGATGTGGTCTTCATCGTCGGGCCCACGGCGGTTGGCAAGACAGCAGTGGCCATCGAGATCTCAGAGGCGCTTGGGGCAGAGATTCTGTCTGTGGACTCCAGGCAGATTTACAGGCGCCTCGAGATAGGCACGGCCAAGCCTACGGGGGAAGAACGCTCACGTGTCGCGCATCACCTCGTGGACTTCGTAGAACCGGATATCCGGATGACCGCTGCGGGCTTTGCGAAAGCCTTCTTCCGCGCACTCGATGAAGTTCGGGGCAGGGGAATGCGAGCGGTTGCAGTCGGGGGCTCCGGTCTGTATGTCGATGCCGTGCTGGGGCGACTTGATCCCTTACCCCCCGCAGACCCGGAGATCCGCCGGCGACACAGAGAGATCGCAGATTCGGAAGGCACACACGTTCTCCACGAGATGCTCTCCCGTGTCGACCCTGAGACGGCCTCGCGCCTTGGGCGCAATGACTTCAAGCGCATAAGCAGGGCCCTCGAGATCTTCGAGAAGACAGGCCGACCCCTGAGTCGGATAGGGCGGCAGAAGGGCAGGTTCGACGTGCGAGGGAGGGTGCCCATGTTCCTCCTGTTGCGGCAGCGGCAGGACCTCTACCGGCGCATCGACGAAAGGGCTCGCAAGATGGTCGAGATGGGACTGATCGAAGAGGTGCGCCGCCTCCTGGACTCGGGCGTGCGGCCAGATTGGCCAGCCATGGAGTCGGTCGGATACCGCGAGGTCGCGGAGTTCCTTCGGGTAGGTGGAAGCAGAGAGGAGCTGATCGATCGCATAGCCCAAGCGACCCGCCGGTATGCGAAGCGCCAGATGACGTGGTTCAGGAATAGATATGAGGGCATACGCAAGGTGGAGATTCCACCGCAAGAGGATCCGCGGTCCACGGCACGAAGGATCCTTGATCTTCTTGCTGCCGAGGACACTCGCTCCTTGCCCCAGAGGGGCTGAGGGGTTCCTGATGCTCCGTGGGTATCAGGGGATCTCTTCCATCGGGCTGGAATAGGGGTGCACGGGGCTTGACAGGAAACTACTGGCCAACCATATTTGTATATGCTTTCGAGTGCGGGCATAACTCAGTTGGTAGAGTATCAGCTTCCCAAGCTGAGAGTCGCGGGTTCGAGTCCCGTTGCCCGCTCAGATGACGGGCGAGCCACGCAGGTGCGTGGCTCGTTCTTCTTTGCGTCGTAGCTCGGCTCTCGCATTGCTCGGAGTCAGGTGCTCCACGCAGTCGGGCTCTCATCTTCACCCCCGGCTCCCGGTGGTTGGGACTGGGGCTGCCGTGGAACCATCCACCCATGGCTGTCCGTATTGCCGAGGTTCATTCCCAGTCGGCTGCATCCAAGGCTGGGCTCTCCAGGGGCGATTGGATCCTAGAGATAGACGGCCAAGAGGTGCTCGACTCCATAGACTTCATGTATCTTGCTTCTGAACCAGTGCTCGAGATGTTGGTGCGCAGCGCCCGGACTGGCCAGATCAGACACTTATGCCTCGAGGCTGAGGAGGGCTTTGGCCTGGGCATCGAGGTTGCACCAGACCCGGTCCGGCGTTGCCGGAACCATTGTGTCTTCTGCTTCATCGATCAGAATCCCAAGGGCTTGAGGAAGCGCCTTTACGTAAAGGACGAGGACTACAGGCTTAGCTTCCTCCACGGCAACTATGTGACGCCCACAGGGCTGAGGGAAACCGATCTGGAGCGCATCGAGAAACTCCGGCTGAGCCCCTTGTACCTTTCGGTTCACGCGGTCCAGCCGGAGATATACGCTAGGATGGTTCGCCCGAGGACCCGGGGCAGCAGCAAACGCGGTAGCGCCTCCTCCGGTGCCGCCTGCTCAGGTCCCTTGCCCGTACTGGAGAGGCTTGCTGGATCGGGCATACAGATGCACCTTCAAATCGTACTCGTTCCCGGCTACAACGATGCAGCCCTGCCTGCCACGTTGGAGACACTGCTTGGCCTGGGGAGAGGGGTGCTAAGCATTGCGGTGGTGCCTGTGGGTCTTACGGGGCATCGAGAGGGCCTTGAACCACTGAGGCCGGTCTCGCAAGCCCTGGCCCAGTGGGCGGTAGACCTGATAGGGCGCCTTGGAAAACGATCTATCGGCCGAACTGGACGGCGGATCGTCTTTGCCTCGGACGAGCTGTATCTGCAAGCAGGAATGGATCTGCCGCCGGCGGAGTACTACGAGGATTTCCCGCAGATCGAGAATGGCGTGGGAATGGTGAGGCAGATGGAGGCACGGTTCGAAGAGATGGACGGTCTGCTGCCAAGCGGTGTGGAACGGCGGAGGGTGGCTCTAATTACCGGCGAACTCTTTGCTCCATTCCTGCTAAGGTTCGCAACTCGGCTGCTCCAGCGCGGTTGTGGGAAACATGCGCTCCAGGTCCTGGGCATCTCGAATCGTCTATTTGGTGGGTGGGTGAGTGTGGCAGGGCTACTTGGCGGGCAAGAGCTTGCCGAGGCTGCCAGTGAGGCGGAGGCGGACCTCGCGGTCTTGCCGCCCGAGGCCTTCAACGAGGACGGGCTTACGCTCGATGGGATGTCGGTTGCAGAGATAGAGCGGCGCGCGGGTAAGCCAGTCCGGGTTGCCTCCCTCGGGCGATGGCTGATCGAAGTAGATCAGTAGTGCCGTGGAGCTAGCGTAGGCTTTTGCCCCTCCTTGGTGGCGGATGGGAGTTAGGCCGGGTAATGCCGTGTGGCGGGATGGACTTTCAGTGACCGCCACTGGGGGAGACCTCTTCTGGCGTCGGAATAGGTAGGTTCCGGGGGAGCCTTGAAGCATGAAGGTGCCTGTCGTAGCCATTGTAGGTCGGCCCAACGTGGGTAAGTCCACGCTGTTCAATCGGCTGATAGGGCGTCGCTTGGCCGTCGTCGATGACGCCCCCGGAGTCACTAGGGATAGGAACGCGGCGCTCTTCGAGTGGGCTGGTCGCTCGTTCTACCTGCTGGACACCGGTGGCTGGT
>CAYMBA010000083.1:4480-10531 GCA_964388535.1 uncultured bacterium
ATCGACTCAGGGAATGGAGGCAAGGGTCGCAGAGCAGGTCTTGGAGGCCTTGAAGGAGTGCGACGCCGTCTTCTTTGTGACGGACGCCCGCGAGGGCGTTCATGTACTGGATGAAGAAATCTCGAGAATCCTTCACAGGGGCATGGGAAAGACTCCTGTCTTCCTGCTGGCGAACAAGGCCGAAGGGCCGCGCCTTGCGCTGTCGGCGGAGGAGTTTCAGAGGCTAGGGTGGCCAGAGCTCTTCGCCGTTTCTGCAATGGAGGGCGCTGGACTTGGTGAGGTTCTCGAACGGCTCATCCAGGTTGTGCCCGGGCCCGTTGGGAGCGAACCGCAGCAGGAGGGCCTCAGGATTGCGGTTCTGGGTCGTCCCAATGTGGGCAAGTCGAGCCTGGTAAACCGCCTTCTCGGCAAAGAACGGGTAATCGTCGACGAGAAGCCGGGGACGACACGCGATGCGATCGACCTGCCCTGGAAATGGCACGGGCGGACCTTTTGGCTGGTCGACACCGCCGGGCTGAGACACCGTTTCGATCGGCTCCCCGGCTTCGAGTTCTACGCTTCGCTTAGGAGTCTGAGAGCCCTTGAGCGAAGCGATCTTGCGATCCTCATGCTCGATGCCTCTGAACCCCTGACGCGGCAGGATCAGCGCATCGCCTCGCTGATAGAGGACAGTGGCCGCCCAGTGCTTCTTCTTCTGAACAAGTGGGACCTGGTGGAAAAGGATTCTATGACAGCCCATAGGATGGAAGAGCAGCTGCGTGAGGAGCTCAGTTTCATCGACTACGCACCAATGCTCTTCATATCGGCCCTGACGGGGCAGAGGGTTTCGAAGATACCCGAAAAGCTGCTCGAACTGGACGAGGCCTCACGCAAGAGGGTCCCTACGAGCGAGGTGAACAAGGTCCTGCGGGCTGCTGTGGAGCGGACACCGCCGAGGCCGGGTCGCGGCAAGAAGCGACCAAAGATCCTCTACGCCACGCAAATCCGAACCGCGCCGCCGACATTTGCCATCTTCGCGAGGAATCCTGAAGGTGTTACCGATGAGTACCTGCGCTACCTCTCCCGGCGCTTCAGGGACGCCTTCGGCTTCGAGGGCTCCCCTATACGGTTCCGGGTGAGGGATTCCAGAAGGTCCGGCAGGAGGGCTCAGCTGCGCAACGGGGTCGAGGAACGATAAAGCAGGCTGAGTGACGCAATGGCTTTATGGGGAGGCTATCCGCAATGCGCGAGATGCTCGGAGTCGTCGGTCTGGTGTTGATTGGTTTCCTGTGCGGCAGCTTCCCCTTCTCCCTTTGGATCGTGAGGCTAGTCAAAGGGATCGACTTGCGCGAGGTAGGCAGCGGCAACATCGGCGCTACCAATTCGCTCCGGGCTGCCGGCTGGTCTTGGGGACCTCTGGCCCTGCTTGCCGATGCAGCCAAGGGTTGGGTTGCCGCCGGCGTCCTGCCGCCGCTCTTCGGTCTGGGGGGCGTGGCGACTGGTGCACCATGGCCCTTCCTCGGGGGTCTTGCCGCCGTGGCGGGGCACATCTTCTCGCCTCTCGTGGGATTCAAGGGGGGCAAGGGAGTGGCGACTACGCTGGGTGTATTCATCGCTCTGGCGCCACTTTCGGCTCTGCTTGGGATGGGAGCATTCCTCCTGGTGTTGGCGATAGCGCGTTTCGTGTCCCTGGCTTCTTTGGTAATGACCGTCACGTTTCCGGTGGCAGCAAACTGGCTTGGGCCTCCGGAACCGCTGCGGCGCATTACCGTCCTGGGGGGTGTCGTGGTAGCGCTGCTGGTCGCACTGCGGCATCGCTCGAACTGGAAGCGGATCCTCCGCGGTGAGGAGCCACGCTTCGGGGTTCGCTCTGGGGCCGATGGCGGCTAGAAAGTCCCTCGCGGTCGGCTCCGGGTGAGTCGGGCGGTTGGGGCAGGGGATTCTCGCGGGGCCCAGGTACTCTGGGGGAAGCAGGATGGAAGCAAACGGGGTCGGCGTTCTGGGAGCGGGCAGTTGGGGCGGAACCCTAGCTCTTCACCTCTCGCGTTCAGGAATCGATGTAACTCTTTGGGAGTTCGACGAAAGAAGGGCCGAGACTTTGGCTGCTACGCGGGATCTTGGGCCCTTCCTGCCCGGCGTGCGGATTCCCGCTGGCATACGGGTGACGAGCGATCTGGCTGCCGCCCTTAGGTGCAACACGGTAGTTGTGGTCGTGCCGTCCCACACTTTGCGCTCGTTGGGGGAAGGGGTGAGGGCGGTGGGCCTGATACCGCCCAGGGGGTTTGTTGTCGCGACGAAGGGGATAGAGGAGGACACTGGCTTGACCCCATCCCAGGTCTGGGCTGAGTCGACGGGTACCCCACAGGAAGCCTTGACCGTCCTGGTGGGACCAAGTTTGGCGGCCGAGGTAGCCAAAGGCCTGCCCACGGCGGTGGTAGCGGCCTCGGTGGAGGGGGCTCGTTCAGAGGCGGTACAGAGGCTCTTCGCAGGACCCACCTTCCGCGTATATACAAGCACGGACGTCCTTGGGGTCGAGTTGGGTGTTTCGCTTAAGAACGTCATAGCGATAGCGGCGGGCATCTGCGCCGGGCTCGAGCTCGGGTCGAACGCACTAGGGGCGCTCCTCACCCGTGGACTGGCTGAGATCATGCGGCTGGGTGTTGCCATGGGTGCCAAGGCCGAGACGTTCCTTGGGCTTGCGGGCGTTGGAGACCTGGTGACGACCTGCACGAGCCGGTTGAGCCGGAACTACCGGGTTGGTTTTGCCCTTGCGAAGGGCGAGCGCTTGGAGCAGATTCTGGCGGGGATGGTGACGGTGGCCGAGGGGGTGCGGACGACTCGGGCAGCCTTGAAGCTGGGCCGCAGGTTCGGCGTGGATCTTCCGATCGCCGATGCGGTTGCGAAGATCATGTTCGAGGGGCGGGCGCCGAGAGAGGTTCTCTCCGAGCTCATGCGGCGGCCGTTGCGACCGGAGTTTGGCCGCTGAGAGGCTCGTGCAGAGACCGGATTGCGTGGAAGATCGGGCGATGCGTGGGGACGATTGGCCTGAGCTATGGATGAGCAGTGGGAGAAGCCCTACCGCTCCATTGCGGAGGTAAGCGAGGAACTAGGGGTGAAGCCGCATGTGCTCCGGTACTGGGAGACACAGTTTCCCATGCTGCGTCCGAAGCGAACAAGTGGAGGGGCCCGCCTTTACAGGCCAAAGGACCTGGCCGTACTACGGGAGATAAGGCACCTTCTCTATGACCGGGGCTTCACGATCGCTGGAGCGAGAAAGACCCTCGCTGCCAGGCGGGCTGCTGGCGATCGCTCAGACCCGAGAAGGCGAGCGAGGCTGATCCAGGAAATCCGTGCCGAGCTGGTGAGTTTGCAGCGAAAGCTGAGCGCGCCGCCGAGTTGATTGCCGCGCTGTCGGTCCCATGGGAGAGGATGGCTTGTTGAAGGGACGAAGTAAGGCATAGGGCGGGGGCGCTCAACATTGGAACTTGAACTGCGATACATGTTCCCGTAGACTGTGGCTCGGGAAAAGAGCATGACTCGGTCGGGGCGTAGCGCAGTCCGGTAGCGCACTTGCATGGGGGGCAAGTGGTCGCTGGTTCAAATCCAGTCGCCCCGACCATTTTTTGTGCCCTCGGTGATCTGCGATGAGAATCCTCCTTACCAACGACGACGGGATTGACGCCCGCGGACTCCGTGCACTCAGGGATGCCCTGGAGGTGCTGGGCGAGGTTTGGGTAGTTGCGCCCGAGCGCGAGCACAGCGCTGCTAGTCACGCACTGACCCTGCACAAGCCGCTGCGGATCAAGCAGCTCGATGAGAGGGTCTTCAGCGTCTCGGGTACTCCCACCGATTGCGTGCTACTGGCGGTGCGTGGGGTTCCGGGGTTGATGGAGCCTCGGCCAGAGGTTGTGGTATCGGGCATAAACCACGGCCCCAACATGGGGGACGATGTCACCTACAGCGGCACGGTCGCTGCGGCAATAGAAGGGCGGCTGCTAGGTATCCCGTCGGTAGCATTCTCAAATGCGGCCTGGAAGCCGCGGCATCTAGATGCCAGCGCTGCTGTTGCCCGGGAGCTCCTGAGCATGCTGTCGCGCAATGGGATCCCTGACCGCACGCTCCTGAACGTGAACCTGCCCGACCTGCCCCTCGAGCGGATCCGGGCGGTTCGGATCACGAAGTTGGGTAAGCGCGTCTACCGCGACGAGATCGTTAGCAAGGTGGACCCGAGAGGGCGTCCCTACTATTGGATCGGGGGAGAGCCACCGATTTGGGAGCATGACGAGGCCTCTGACTTCACCGCGGTTTCTGAGGGCTTTGTCTCGGTGACGCCTTTGCAGTTGGACTGGACGGCCTACGGTGCTCTGGAGCGCCTCAAACACTGGGAGCGTGAGTTCCGCGCCCCCGACTCGCATCTTGGGGGCAAGAAAGGCGAGTGAGGTGGATTTCCGGCAAGCCCGAAGCAGGATGGTCTCGCAGCAGCTGCGGGCCCGTGGGATTCGTGACGAGCGGGTGTTGGAAGCCTTCCTCAAGGTGCCAAGAGAGGAGTTCGTAGAGCCTGCCCTGAGGGAGCAGGCCTACTCTGATCGGGCCCTACCCATTGGTTTCGGGCAAACGATCTCGCAACCCTACATGGTCGCCATCATGACCGAGATGCTCGCTCCCGAGCCCGACGATCGCGTACTCGAGGTTGGTACTGGTTCGGGATACCAGGCGGCGATACTGGCGCAGCTGGTGCGCTCGGTCTTTACGATCGAGCGGATACCGGAGCTCGCTGAGCAGGCCAGGCAGCGGCTGCAGAGATTGGGTATCACGAACGTGAGCGTGCGCACGGGGGATGGGTCTCTTGGATGGCCGCAACATGCACCCTACGACGGGATACTAGTAGCTGCCGCTGCTCCGGCAGTGCCTAAGGCCTTGCGGGAGCAGCTCCGGCACGGGGCGAGGCTCGTCGTTCCCACGGGGCCGCGGGGAACCCAGATGCTCTCCATAGTGACCCGCACCAGCGAAGGCTTTCAGGAGCGCCGCGAAGTCCCATGCGCATTCGTCCCCCTGATTGGTGAGCAGGGGTGGGAGGGCTGAGCCTGTGGCGGATGAGGTGGCGCGCTGGTTCGCGGGCCTTCCCAAGGAAGCGGTCGTTTTCCTGATTGCGATGTTTCCCATCGTGGAGCTACGGGGCGCGATTCCCTGGGCCCTCAGCCCCGCCATGGGTGGTGCACTGCCGTGGTATAGCGCGCTGCTTGCGGCTGTGCTCGGCAACATGGCGCCAATCCCGCTCATCCTGGCCTTTCTGGGCAGGGTTTCTTCTTGGCTCTCAGAGCGGAGTCGCCTGGCCGGTATCTTCTTCGAATGGCTCTTCCGTCGGACCCGCCGCAAGGGCGGGCCGATCGAGCGGTACGGACATCTGGGGCTGGTGCTCTTTGTCGCCATTCCTCTCCCCGTTACGGGCGGCTGGACGGGGGCGGTGGCGGCTTTCCTCTTCGGGTTTGGTTTCTGGCGCTCACTTGGCTGCATAGCGGCTGGCATCCTCCTGGCTGGGGTCGTTGTTACGCTGGCTTCGATGGGGGTCTTTGCTGCTTTGGGGTTCTGATGGCTCCGTGCTGCGCGGCCGATTGTGGGCTCGGTGCATAGCGCCTGGGACTGATTGAGAAGGAGGAGGGTATGAAGAGAGCCTGCTTGGGTATTTGGCTTGCTTTCATGCTCGGGATCGCAGCTGCGGGTGTCTTCGAAGAGGCTGCTGCCTTCGACGGCCTGCGCAGGGGCGTGGTGGTGGGCGTGGCGGTGGACGTGGCGTTGGGCGCGGCGTTGGGCGCGGTGAGGGGCGTGGTAGGGGGCGTGGTGGTGGGCGTGGCGTGGGGCGTGGTGGGGGGCGTAGTGGGGGGCGTGCCGGGGAACGTGGTGGGGAGCGTGGTGGTGGGCATAGCGGTGGGCGTGGCGTTGGGCGTCGTGAATGCTATAACGTTAATGAGACCAGAATCCTGGCTTTTGGGGGTCGTCCCTTATCTTTGTAGTAAGACTCGATCGTTTGAAGGGAAACTTCTTTTGCCTCGAGTCACTCCTCTACCACTTCCT
>CAYMBA010000084.1:0-10493 GCA_964388535.1 uncultured bacterium
GGTGTCAGCGACGACATAAGCGCCACGGCCGACGTGCAGACCCCGCTGACCGTCACCGGAAGCCACAACCTCGTATTCGGGACTGTGTACCCTGGTGTAAACAAGTCCATACCTTATACGGATGCCAATGCCGGGCAGTGGGACATAACGGGCCAAGATGGAGCTGAAGTGCAGCTTACATTTACAAACCTGCCGGCCAATCTGACCAGCGGTGCGAACAGTCTTCCGATCGTATACGGTGCCGACGCAGCTGCCTATCACACTAGCGACGCACCCGGTAGCGGTACGTCTTTCAATCCAGCGGCGGGCGCGACAACGAATCTGGATGCTGCTACAGGCCAGCTGTACGTGTGGATCGGAGGCGAGGTCCAGCCCCCCGAAACCCAGCCGGCTGGAAACTATACAGCGACGATCACCCTGAACGTAAGTTATACAGGAAACTAGGCTGCAACCAATCCTGATCTTGTAGAGGTCTCGAGACAGGGCAGCTGTCAGGGAAGGACAGAGCAGTCTGCCATCACGCCATTCTGTCAAAGGACGGACAGGATGCGGTTCAGGATGACAACATACGCGGCAGTGCTCGCGATACTCCTCTTCGCGGGTACAAGCCACGTCTCCACAGCCCGTTCCAGATACTTCGCCCCCGTAACCATATCCGCTGAAAGGAACCTTCAGTTTTCGACTGTCTATCCCGGCGTCAACAAGACCATATCCATTACCGACGCAGGATCCGGAAAGTGGCACATCCAGGGCGACGCAAATGCGGGTGTAACCCTGACCTTCACCAACCTTCCCAACACGCTCACCTGTGGGGGCAACAGTGTCCCCATCTCCTACGGAGCCAACGCGGCGGGATACTGCACGAGTGACGATCCCGCTTCAGCCACGACTTTCGATCCGTCGGTAGGCACTAATGCGACTCTTTCCGCATCCGGAGACCTATATGTGTGGATAGGGGGTACCGTCCAACCGTCAGAGGCGGCACCTCAAGGGGCGTATACAGGGACAATAACGCTGGACGTAGTATATCAGTGAGAAACTCACGAGGAAGAAACAGCCGGAATCTCGCAGTCTTCGTCGGCCTGGCCGCGGTGATCGTCGCAACTTTGGCAACAGCCGCCCATGGCTCAATACTCGTTCATCCTCACGCCCTCTTCACCGACGACACCAACCCGTCATGCATGTTCACGGTGCAGAACACAGGCCTTCTACCTGTCGAAGTCGCCATCGAGGTCTTCTTCGGCTATCCGGCATCAGACTCATCGGGCAATGTGTATCTGAAGACCTTCGAGACACCTCCAGACGGTGCCCCCTCAGCAGCCTCATGGATCCGGGCCCTCCCGAGGCGCATTTTCCTGGGCCCAAAGGAGCGGCAGGTAGTCCGCATCCTTGCCCGACCGCCCGAGAATCTGCCCCCCGGGGAGTACTGGGCCAGGGTCGCTGTCGGATCGGTACCCGCGCCAGGACCCCAGCCCCCCGCGCCGCCGGGGCAGATCCGGGTCGGCCTCAACCTGGCCACACGAGTCGTCATCTCCTACTGCCACCGGCGCACACCAGTTGAAACAGCCCTCGATGTCCAGTGGCTCAGCGCCTCGGCGAGGAACGGGGAACTCGAAGTGAAGCTGCGAATGCACAGGCGCGGCAACGCTGCCTTCCTCGGCACGGTGTCGGTAGAGCTCAGCGACCGCGAAGGGAAGCTTCACAGGCTGTGGGACCGTGTCGTGGCCGTCTACTACGACCTCGACCGCGTCTATGCCTTCGACGTCAGCGACGTTCCGCCGGGGCACTACCGTTTGCGCGTTTCAGTGACGACGGACCGCAGCGATCTACCGCCCGAGGTGGTTCTCCCCGCGAGCCCCTACAACGAAGTCAGGGAGATCGCGGTCCGATAGATTCAACAGGAGTCTCCGGAGTGCGAAGGGGACTGGCATATCTCCTGCTGGGCGTGGCACTCGCCGTGCTACTGCTGGCCATTCCCGCGAGGTTCCCCCGATCTCCTTCCACGGATGCCTCCAGGAGCGCCGGAGCCAGGATCGGCGCAGTCGCAAACATCGCCCGGGGCGCCATTCCTGCTCCGCGGATCTCGAGGAGCGATCTTGCGGAGGAACAAGGCCCTTGCGCGTCCGGACCCCAGCACTCCCGCCGCCCCATTCCTCAGCTTGAGCCCAGTCGAGACCAACACTTAAGGAGCAGACCGGAGCCCCAGGCCCCGGAACAGCTTGCCCATGCGGCATATCGGGAAGCCCCCAAGCGCCCAGACATCCCCGGCCCCTGGCCTCCCCCTGGAGTCTTCGGGGAGTCTTCCTTCGACGAGCTGATCCTCGAGCTTCAGGCTGGATCCTTTGCAAGCGCAACGATCTACGCCCGCAGGGAAGACGGAACGATACTCCTTCCGGCTTGCGCCGTCTTCGACCTGCTGGAAGTGTCGTACACATACGAGCCGCCGGGGCAGATCCTCTCAGCCAAACGTCACCCCGAGGGATACCGGTTCCTTCTCGATCCCGAGGCGGGCCGCGTTCGAATAGGGGCCGAAAAGCCCCCGGGCCACCCGGTCAGGTGCCAGCGCGTGGAAGGAGACGTCCTTGTCGAGGTTGCCGCGCTGGAGCAGTTCCTCGACGCACACTTATCCTTCGACTTGAGTGACCTGCTGGCCGTCCTCGAGCCGGTCGATCACCTGCCCCTCGGCCGGAGGATCCAGCGCCAGCGGGCCCGCGACGCATTGCTTGCCCAGGAAGTCGAAATCGTGCCCGATCTCGTCCTGCCGGCCCCACACCCCTTCGCTGCAGGTCCGGTGATCGACTGGAGCATCGTCGGATCGGCCTCGGGGAGATCGTCCGCCGGGTATGCAGCCGTGGGGCTCGGCGCCTCTCTCCTAGGTGGATCCCTCGAGGGTCGCTACTCAGGTCCCCTCGGCGCGTCTCCCGGCACCCCCACGTGGGACCTCACATGGAAGAGGGCCTGGCCACAGAATCGCCTGCTTCGACAAGTCTGGATCGGTTCGATCCTGCCGGACGGGCTCAGGCCCTTGCCACTGCGTGGCATGCGCCTGGGCAACAGCCCCTACCGCAGACCCAGGGTCTTCGGGGAGGCGCTACTGAGGGGCAGGGCCTTGCCGGGCTGGGAAGTGGAGCTGTACAAGGACGGACGACTCGAGGACTTCGCGCTCGCCGATCAAAGGGGCTCTTACGAGCTACACACCACAATCGACTACGGGGCAAACCCTTATGAGCTCCGCCTGTACGGCCCGCACGGAGAGATGTACGTCCTCGAGCGGGTTCTGCCCGTAGACTTCGACCAGGTGCCGGCAGGCCAGCTGCAGTACCAGATCAGCCTCGGTGTGCCGCGGGGCTCGGCCCCCACGGCTCTCCGCGCCGTTGCCAATACCGACTGGCGCTACGGAATCAGCTCCGCCTGGACGGCGCGCCTGGGCTGTGACGCATACGGCTGGGAAGGCGCCGACCCCAAACCGTATCCGTACATCGGGGTTGCGGGATCGCCGGCCACGGGAGTCTCCACTACACTGGAAGGCCTTGCCCATGGCCTGGCGGACGCCCAGATCCGCCTGGAGCCGTCGCCGGAGTCCCGACTCTCCCTCCGGCACAGGATCTACGCCCCCGATGCGGACTCGATCCCCGGTCTGGGCGCCGCGGGGTTGCTCTCCAGAAGCTCCTTGGGGCTCTCCTGGCACCCGATGCCGCACCGGGGTCTCCTGGTCCTCGACGGCGGTGCCTCCCTCCAGCGGGCAGACGACTATGATGACATCTCCGGCTGGATCCGCGCCGGCGTACCCGCCGGCGGAGCCAGGCTCAGCCTGGGCTGGCGCACATGGCAGCGCAGAGAAGAGCACTGGACTCCAAAGGGCCAGTGGATCGACCTCTCGACATCAGGCACATTCGGCCCCGGTGCGCCCAGGGCCCTTCGTGGAGTCCATCTAAGGGCTGCCACTACATACGACGCCCTCGCATCAAGGATCGAGGCCGCTTCCCTCTCGCTCTCGCGCGATCTGGGACGGACCCTTAGACTCGAAGCGGAAACCCAGTGGCGGAGGATCGACGGCCTGCACGTATCCCTGGGCATCACCTTCGAGGCCGACGGGCTCCGGGCTGCCCAACGCGCCGCCTTCTCCGAGCAGCGATCCCCCGCAGCCACCACGATGCTCTCTGGATCGCTGACCCTCGACCTGCACACGCGGCGGTTGATTCCCCTCCCACATGGAGCCATCGGACATGGTGGCCTTCGTGGAACCATATTCGAGGACCTCAACGGCAACGGAACCAAGGACCCAGGTGAACCGACCGTAACTGGTGTCAAAGTGCAAGTCGGAGAGAAGACGCGTGAAACTGACGAGCATGGGACCTTCACATTCTGGAATCTTCCCTCGTTCGCGTCATGCAGAGTCGATGTCCTCGAAGAAAGCATGAGCGACCCTCTCATGGTTCCTCAGTTCACATCGGCATCTGTGGGAATATCACCGAACGCGTTCACGACGCTGGATATCCCCCTAGTTCCGGGCGTCGAGGTAAGTGGGAACATAGAAGCGCTTGAAGACTTCCTAGTGCCGTCAACAGGTCTAACAGTAGTATTGGAGGATAGGAAGAATGGCAGACACTATCAGTCGCATGTTTTCAGTGATGGTACATTCTATTTCATGGCTGTGTCGCCGGGTGAATACACACTTGGTGTATATGGCTCGTCCGGAAGACCGGGCACCCGGAAGCTCCTTGCGAGCTCTGTCTGTCGGATCCCGGCCGAACATGACCGCAGCAGGTGCTTTGAGTTGCGGATTTCGATTGCCTCCCCACTGCGGCATGCGATCCGGTACGACGAACGCTCCTCGCTTGAAGACTCTGAGAAAAGAGCACCGGCCACTGGCGTCAAAGAAGCCAATGGCGTTGAACACACCCAGTCGGAAAGCCCCTACGGAGCGGCCAACTCGAGGGATCTTGACACCGGTGCGGCCAGCTTGCGTCACGCAGACAAAGCCGCCGGAGCAGAAGGGAAGCCAGTTTCTCCGCCCAATCCAAGAGAGTCCCTGGGGCGACCCCAGGCCACCAACCAGGCAACTCCCGGCTCCTGGTGCCGCCCCAGGCTCGACCGCTTCTCAGCGCCCGAGACCTGGGCACACTACCCAGAGACCGCACGGCTAGGCCGGCGGTGTGGCCGCCTCCGGGCCGTCGACCCCGAAGCGTTCCTTGATCCTGTACGTGTACGGCCGGGTGACACCAAGAATCATCCCGGCCACAGTTCCGCTTTGGCCAGAAACCTGCCATGCGTGCCGGAACTCGCTCTCCTGCACTTCGCCTTCGTAGCCGTCCCGTTTCTCCGTTCCCATACGCCCCGCAACCTGCAGGAACCTCGTCACACCCGCCTCGACGCCGTGATGCTTTGTCCACAGCACGGCTTGTGCAACCTCGTGCCTGAGCTGGCGGACATTGCCCCGCCACTTGCGCGAGCGCAACACCTCAATCACGCCGGGCTGGACGAAGGCCCAGACGTCTTCCTCTCTCCCTCCCTCTTGCACCCAAAGGTACCTGATCAAGAGATCCAGATCCTCGGCCCGCTCTTCGAGGCCTGGCAGCTCGAGGATGACGCCAGCGATCCTGAAGAAGAGGTCCTCACGGAACTTGCCGGACTCAACCAGGTCCCGTATCGGGCGGTTCGTAGCTCCGATCACTCTGACATCTAGATGCTTGCTCTTCGCCGTTCCCAGCCGTACAACCTCGCCACTGTCGAGGAATCTCAACAGGTAGCCTTGCTCGTCGGATCCAAGGTCGCCTATTTCATCGAGGAACAGCGTACCCTCGTGTGCCTCCTCGAGATACCCGACGCGGTCCTGTGTGGCCCCTGTAAAAGCTCCCTTTTTCACACCGCGCAGATCGGCCATGAACACTTCGCCGCGCCCTGAGGCGCAGTTCACAGCTACGAACGGTCCACTTCGTCCGCTCAGCGCGTGTAAGCCCCTTGCCAGAATCTCTTTACCACAGCCACTCGGTCCAAGTATGAGGACCGGAATCTCCTCGCGAGCCACCTGCTCGGCGAGATAGAGAGCCTCCAGGGCCTTCTCGCTCCTGGTACGGAAGCCCATTTTCCACCACAGCTCTGCGGGCTTCCATTTCCTACGGTGCCTCCTGGCCGCGGCAACCCCGCGGCGAAGGTTGAGCTCGCGACCGGCCTCATGCGTCTCCGAAGGAGCCTCCTTCTCGGCATCGACGAAAAACGCGCGAGCCTCCTCCTCGCCAAGGCGCTCTTCCAGCCAGGCCAGAGGCCCGAGGAACTCGTGCTCCACCCAGAAGCGCACGGCTCCGTCTGGGCCGCCTTCCACCCCGAATCTGCGCGGCACGCGCTCCTTGGGAACCCCGATCTTCTCTGGCACGGCCCGCTCGAGTGCGGCCTTCCAGGCCCTAACCACCTCTATCTCGAGCACCTCGCCCATGTCTTCGAAGGTTCTCTCAGCACGTTCCAGCTCTTCGTAGGCCTGCTTCCACTCGCCCAGCCTCACAAGCGCCGCCCCTAGGACCCTCAGCAGGCTGCCGCATTCCCAGGTCAGGCCTTCCTCCTGTGCTTGGCCGAGCCATTTCCTCGCCACTCCGACGGCCTCCCGGAACTTCTCCTCTCCGAGCAGAAGTGTGGCCTCCTTCAGGCCCACCTCGACTGCAAGATCCGCCCGCGACTGGAGGACGTCCTGATATCGATCACGCAGATCAGAAAGTGCCCTCCTGGCTTCTGCGACGTCCTCGCCAAGCAGATGGGCGTCCATCAGGTACTCGAGGGCCATGGCCTTCTCGGCCGGAACGCCCACCTCATCGAGTGTGGACCGGGCCCGAGCGATGGTTTCCAGGGCGCCGTCCACGTTCCCCTCCCTTGCGGCTGCCCACCCTAGACTCACTGTGGCTCGTGCGAGGGTGGAGAGGATTCCGTTTTCCGCAGCCCACGCCGCGACTTGCTCGAACACAGGCCGGGCGGTTTCCAATAGGCCTCGCACTGCAAGGTGGGACGCGCGCGTCAAAGAAACCCGCGCTGCCGTATCCATGTCCCCGGCCTTCAAATACAGATTGCTTGCCTCTGCCAGGAGCTGCTGCACCAGATCATGGTCTCTCTCCCTAAGGCCAGCTGCCGCACCGAGGGAGTATGCATCGGCTGCGAGCGCATTGAACCCCTCACCCCGCGCCCTTTCAGCCGCCGCAGTCGCAAACTCCAGTGCTCCGTCCGGATCACCGCTGCGCAAGAGGCACTTGCCTTTGACCATCTCGAGGAAAGCAAGCAACCACTCATCGCAATTCCCAAGGTGATCCTCGCCAAGGTTCTCCAGAAGCTCGAGCCCCCGGGCTGCCTCGCCACTCTCCGCGTACCAAGACGCCTTTGCGCAGCAGGCCAGCACAAACCCTCTAGTGGCAGAAGCCATTTGCGGCTCCGAGTGTTCCAGCACCTCAACGGCTTGCTCGAAGAGGCTCCGCTCACCTGTGTGCGCTGCCCCTACAGCCAGGAGGGCCACCGCCTCCACGCCGTGGGATCCCTCCGGGCTCTCCGTGCCGGCAACCAGCTCGCGAAGCTGGCCCACTACAGCCTTCCAGGCACCAGCCCTCGCCAGCGCCCACATCGCCGCCAGCGGGGCAGTCCTCTCCGGACCAAGGCAAACGCCACTGCCTCCAGTCTCCGATGCCATCTCACCCCTCCCGGTCGACCGCGCCTGCAACAAAGGCGCTATCCCGTACTCCACAGGGTCCGAACGAGATCATCACTACCTCACCTTCGCCTCGTGTGGGGCCCTCCATCCGGGTACGGAAGCAAACACCGGGTCCATCTGAGCAATGCCAAGGCTGGCGGCGGTATCGCCGGGACCTTCCAGGCAGTAGGGACCGAACGGGATCTCATCCATCACGCCAGCATAGTCCTGCTTGGCACTTGGCGGATTTTGCTTAGCCACAGCGCCAGTGGGAGTGAGCACCATGCAAGCAACCAGCAGCGCCGCAATAATCATCCACTTCCACTTCATCTCAGACCCTCCTGTGATCTACCTATTCACCCAATGCACATTGCCAGTGCCATCAGGCACCGACAGGAACCAATTTCACGCAAAGCACCTCAGGCTTGCTCTCGTAGTTCTCGAAAGTGCTGAGGTGGTAACCCCTAGACCCGTATGCCAAGGCAACCCAGTCCTTGACCACGATCACGAAGCCCCCATCCAGGAAGACTGCAAGGTCATTGCGTTCATTGAGATCAAAACTCTTCAGTACGCTCACCTTTCGCACGTACGTTCCGTCCCTAGCTATCACATCCAGGGAAACGGCCACGGAATCGCTCTGGCAGTGCCACCCGCGGCTCGTCTCCACCCACAACTCCCCGTCCACTGCACTGAAGCCCCTCAGGTCGCGCCTGAAAGGGAAAACCTCCGCGTCGCGAATCCCGGGGAGGTCTTGGATCAGCCTCTCTTTGGCATGCTGAATCCTCTCTTCCGTCCGAGGAACGTGCTTGTACGGTCTCGTAATGATCTGTTCCAACCGCCCTTTTGAATCGAACACAAGGATCTCGTACTTGTCGAAGTAGGGACCTACAAAGAAACGGCCCCCGACGGCCGCGAGATTGTAGAATGAATTGCCTTCACTCTCGTTTCTCACGGTCTCGCCCTTCTTGTAACGGAAGGACGACTCGATTGGGATGCTCACTAGATCACCGTTGCGCTTATGAAACCTCAGGAACGCCCCTACACGTACTTCGCGCTTGGCCGGGAAAACCCGCGCATTCCAGCCCGAGAACGCCATTAGGTCACCGCAAGTACAGCCCACCTCGAGACCGACGAGTACCTCGTTGGAGTCTTTGACAGGTATCAAGGTCGTCCCCACCGTCCCGTCCACTGGTAACAGCACCAAGCGGTCGTTTCCCTGGACGACCCCAAGCGTGTCTTCGGAGAACCAGAACAGCGCCTGGGCCGACTTCAGTTCCCCCGGTCCTTCCCCAGGACGGCCAAGCCTGCGGAGAAGCTTCCCTTGGGGTGACACCACATGGACGGTCTTCAGACCCAAATCCAACAGGTAGAACGTCCCGTCGGGACCCACCCTCGCATCCGTGATGCACCCGAACCTGAGACCGCCCGTGTCGTCCTCCGCCTCCCACCTCCACACTTCCTCCATCCGGTAGTACTTCACCCCCTCCAGCGGCTCAGCCGGGTTGTACACGTACTCCACACCGTCGCGTATCTCTCGGCGAACGCCAGGGGATTGCTTCTCTCCCTCCCCGCAGCCAAATGTGGCGGCTACGATCACGAGCACCCCTAGTAGGGCGCCCAAGCGGCAGCGGCAGTGCCCTTGCCCCCAAGCAGCACCCAGGAAACCCGCGACGGCACGCTTTCTCATTGACAGCCCTCCAACCTGGCTCGACCGGGCCCCGAAGACCGTCGCTCTCACGCCGCTCAAGAGCCGTACGCTCAGGACCCCTGCCCCACTGCGCCATCATAGCACTATGCTAGCACCTCTAGCAAGCACCCCGTATAGTATACACATCGCGAAGCATCTGACGGACCTCTTTCGTTTGGTATCGCAAGGACGGTCAGCCCTGCCTCCCGGCCGGCGGGAGACTGGGCGCACCCGGACTGGCCTCCGGCACCCCAACGCTGCCAGCTGTGTCAGGGGCGCCACTAAGGCAGTAGCCACCAAACGGGATTTCATCCATCAGGCCGGCGAAGTACTCGCATTTTTCCTCGTGAGCCCACGCCCCGCCTGCGGCAAGTCCCAGGAAAACCACAACGAGAAGTGCAACGCCTATGGTTCTCATCTCGCCCTCCTATTGTTAGCTTCTGCGTCAGACACCCCTTCGCCCTGAAGTCCTAGAGGTCGACAGGCACCAGCTTCATGCACAGAACCGCCGGTGAGCTTTCATAGTCCTCGAAGCTGCTCACGTGGTAGCCGGCCGACCCATACATGACGACATCCCAGTCCTTGACAACAATCAAGTAGCCCCCGTCCAGGGGTACAGCAAGATCATGTTCCCCATTCAACTCGCCGATCAGATTCGCCTTCCGCACATACGAGCCATCCTTGGATATCACATCAAAGGCAACACCGACTGAATCACTGTTGCAGTGCCATCCCCGGCTGGTCTCTACCCATAGCTCGCCATCCACCGCATAGAGGCCGCTAATGTCACGCATGAAGGAGAAGACTTCCGCATCACGGATTCCAGGAAAGTCCTGCATCATCTTCTCTCGCCTGTCCTGCATCATCTGCTCTGTCCTTGGCACGTGCTCGTACGGTCTCGTCACGACGCGCTCCAGGCGACCGCGGGAATCAAAGCTCAGGATCTCGTACTTCTCGAAGTACGGGGCAGCGAGGATGGCGTCAGCCAGGGCCACGAGATTGTAGAAGGGGTTTCCTTCGCGCTCGTTCCTAACAGTCTCCCCCTTCTTGTAGCGGAACGAGGATTCGATTGGAATGCTCACAAGATCACCGTTGCGTCTGTGAAACCTCAGAAAGGCGCCGATTCGCGCCTCTCGCTTCGCG
>CAYMBA010000085.1:0-10485 GCA_964388535.1 uncultured bacterium
CTGAAACTAGGCATATCTCAGTTCATCATCAAACCGTTTGAAAAGGAGGAGTTCCTAAATAAGGTTGGTGGGGTCGTGGCCAAGCTCAAGAGGACGGATTCCGATGGTGAATCCGGGCCTAGGGTTCCAGACGGCGACTACGTGATCGTGCTGGAGGACAAGGAGAACATCGTCAAGATTATTGGGGACGGAGTGGAGGGAGCGGAGGTCGTTACTGTCAGTTCTGCTTCTGCTGCGCTGAAGCTATTCAAGGCCAAGGCCCCTGTGGCGGTCATGGCCAATCTGGCCATGGCCGACGTCGATAGCTTTGACATGTTCATGCAGATGCGTAAGGTGCCCGAGCGGCAAGAGGTCAGGTACATAGGTATGTGCCTCAAGACCGCCGCTGACCTTGTCTCCCGGGCCAATGCCACAGGGTACCTGACTGTGCTGACAAAGCCGTTTACCGCCGACGACGTGAAGAAAGCGCTGGAGGCCGGAGGGGCAAAACAGGTTACGACCACGACAAAGGACGATGTCTTCATCGTCGTGGGCGCCGCGACTCCCTTCCAGACGCAGATGGCAGCGATTCTGAAAGCCATAGAAACCGCGGCGGAGGACGGGTTCTTCAAGGTCCTCTTCGACTTCAGCAAGGTCCCGGAGTCGGAGCTCGGTGATGTTTCCGTTTGGGTCGCCATATCCGAGAAGGCCGAAGCTCTGGGACTCAAGCACGCGTACATCTCTCCTTCCGAAGACGTTCGTGCAAAGCTGAAGGGCTTGCTGGAGACACAGAACTTGAATCTCGTCATGGCCGAGGACGAGGGTGTTTCGGCACTGGCTGCCTAAGGTGGGGGGCTATCGACAATGACTGAAGCCATTGCAGAGGCGGCGATCGGCGCAGCCGGAGAAGTCTTCGATACCATGATGAAGATGAAGACGCAAGCCAAGCGGGAAAACACAGACGCAGCGATGGAAGGCGTTTCTGTGTGCGGGATCATAAGCCTTGTCTGCGAGAAGTACAAAGTAAGCACAATAATCCACTTTCCCGACGAGATGGCGGTCAAAGCGACAGCAGCAATGTTGGGGCTTCCGGAGGCAGAGATCGAAGACGCTGGAGAGGATGTCAAAGACGCCGTGGGCGAGATTGCCAACATGGTTGCAGGGCGGATGAAGAATCGGCTCCTGGACAACGACCTGGTCTTCGAGATTTCCCTTCCTTCTGTCATCAGCGGGCACGAGTACGAGGTGGAGAACGCCAAAGGAGCTCGGCACTTCCGCTCACGGCTCGACGCCGATGCGGGGACGGCCTGGCTTGATGTCTACGTCAGGGAGGAGGCTGCCTGACCCCGGAGCGTTGGCCCACGCCTGGCAGGCACACGAAGGGCCTCGGTTGTGCATCCCGAGGCCCTTCGCGCAGATTGAGGCTAGCGGTTGAGCAGAAGTAGGCGTCTCGAGATCGACGCTGAGGCGGTTTCCAGCCTCAGTAGGTAAATGCCCGAAGGCGCTCCATCGAGGACAGTGCGCAGAGGCCAGGCGATCTCCCTGCGTCCGCCCCCCAGCAGTGCGGTTCCGTCCGCTACGAGCCTTCCTGAGGCATCGAGCAGGAGGAGCCGACGAGCCGCAATACCTTCAGGCAGCACGAGGTGCAGGGTCTGTGCGGCTGTGAGCGTAGTCGGATAGAGCCGCAGTTCCCTGGCCCCGGCCTGTTCTAGTGTGCCCGATGTACCGAAGTCGACGTCGATCGTCACATGGGTGTTTGAGGGGACGACCACATCCTCGGCTATGTAGGGGTCCCATCCCGGCACTTCGTACCTGATGTCGTATGTCCCCGGGGCCAAGATGCGGTAGTAGTCACCGACAGTTGGGTGCGAGTGCCGCGGTGTGTTGTTCGGCGGGTCGTCCAGGCCAATGATGGTGATGGTGGCCTCGGCCGGCTGCCCGTTGACTCTCACCGTTCCCCGTATTCCGGGGCCATCCACGCGTTCCTGCAAATACATGGCTCCCTGGATGTTGCCCTGGATGGCGTGGTTAAGCTCGTTTTCGCCAGGGTAGAAAGACGTGCACGTCTCTACCACATACGCAAAGATGTTCAGCTCACCATACTCCCAGTCGCTAGAGGTACCCGAGGCTGGGTAGAGCTGATTGCTTTGTTCGGGAGTGTAGTGGCCGCCACCCCAGGCGGGGATTCTGTAGGCAATCTGCGTAGCGATTTCACCTAGTAGTTCGTCGTCGGGGGCTTCACAGTAGTCGCTATAGCCGTACGGCCAGAGCACGAGCTCGCTGTAGGAGTGGTAGTCGATCGTGAAGACGGGAAGGTGGGTCCGCTGGAAGTCCCGCATGGCCTGAGTTTCCGGCTCAGAGAAGGGTGATGGGCCGCAGTAAACCTCGCTATCCTGACTGTGGCTTGCGCCCTCGCCTCCCCACTCCCAGTCATAGTTGCGGTTGAGATCTACCCCATCGGGGTACCACCAGAAGAATGGTGCAGTGGGCCTTCCGTTGTTGTCATTGTCGCGCGCGTTCTTCCGCCAGTCGGTCCAGTCCATGTCGGTGCAGCACCAATGCCCGTCTGGGTTCACCAATGGCACTACCCAGGTCTCATGCTCGTTCACCCAGCGGGTGACGTCGGGATCGGTGCCGTAGTTGGACAGAAGGTGATCGATGATACCGAGGCAGATCTCAAGGGTGGCCGGCTCGCGGGCATGATGGACGCCGGTGTAGAGGATCACGGGCTCGGGTTCATCTACGTCGGGGTTGTCGGAGATCTTCAGAGCCCAGATGTCGTACGACGGGTAGTCCGGGTCGTCGTAGATCTTGCCCCACCCATCTCCGATGTCGATGAGCTTCGTTATCTCGGGGTAGGAGTTCGCATAGCCTTGCAGGATGCTCAGCATCTGGCCGTACCTGTGGAAGTAACTTGGGACACTCCGGGGCGGGGCTTCGATCAACGTGACGTTGTAACCCTCATTCTTGAGCCACTCGAGGGCCTCGGGCGTTACCGCGAGGTCAGTCCACCCGCTCGGGTGGGCTGCCAGGATGTCCAAACCCTCCTCGACAAACCGCTTGTTGTCTCGGCGTGCAGTCCCTAGGACGCGGACATGGACACGGGCAGGGCTTGCGCACTGGTCTCCAGCAAGTACCGGGGCCGCGACTTGAGACTCGCTGGGCTCTGCCGCCTGGCTTCCGCCTGGGGAAGGCCGCAGCATCGCCAGCAGGCCAGCGAGAACCAGACACACCTTTGAAGCTTGCGTCATCGTGAGCGACCTCCTTCCTCCTCATGCCAGGCTGCGGCTCGGCCCCGCTGCCGGGAATCCGTTCCGGGCTCAGCGGTGCTTGCAACTGTACTATTGTACCACTCGGTGAGTGTGCCCAGACAGCGTCTTCGAGATAGTGAGCGAAGCGGGGTCCCGCTAAGGATCCTCCTATGGGTGGCCGAGAATCGGTTGGGATGAACGTCGGTGTTCGGTTCCAGCCATTCGAGCGCGTGTGCCGACCGGCTGGAAGAGGGGACACTAGAATCAGGAGGATTCCATGAGACGAAGAACTGCGCTATGCCTGGTTTTCGCTGTCGCCCTTGTGGCGCCCAGCTTCGCCTCGGGTATTGAGAAGCCGTTTGGAGTGGATGTGTCGACAACGGCGGTAAGCAGGTACATCTGGAGAGGGATGGACGTCCTTTCGGATGATAAGCCTGCCCTCCAGGGGGACCTGTGTTTCAGCCACAATCCGACAGGGATGTTCTTCGACATCTGGGGATCTGCGGCCGTGACCGACAGGGACGTCTATGGGGATTACGACGAGGTGGACTTTACCGCCGGATGGGACGGATCGCTGAGCCCCTCGGTGGGGATCTCCGCTGGCTTGATCGTCTATACTGTGCCGAAGATCGACGACAGCAGGACTGAAGAGTTCTACGTCGGGGTAGGGCTTACCACCGCTCCCACCTCGCCCACCGTTACTGCCTACTACGACTTCGACAAGGCCGAGGGTTTGTATCTGGGTCTCACCGGCGGCTACGACTACTCCTTCAATCCGGGGGCCACAGTGAACTGGAACTATTGGGTCGGCTACAACGCCGGGCAGTGGGACATGGACCCTGCGCTTAGGGAGGTTGGAACCTCGGTGGGTGTCCAGTGGAGTGTGGGCAATGCCTACTTCGGTCCGAGCTTCTCGTACACCTACGTGGCGGACGACCAGGTGAACGACGACTCCGGGGAGTATGTCTTCTCATTCACACTCGGCCACTCCTGGTAGGCTCGGAGGTGAGCAAATCTGCCGCGGCGGCGGAAGACACCATCGCCTGCTAGCCTGCGAGGTGCGGTAGGAAAGATGTGGCGGGGCCTCCGCCGGTCGGGAGGGACTGGCGGGGGCCTCTGCCTTTCCGGACCCCGGTGGTTTCGGCAGCGAGGGAGGCGTTGGAGTGATGCCCCACACGATCCGACGGCCGGGATTGAACGCTTTCCGGCACCCCACTAGCGGTTTGTATCCTGTCTTGGATCCTCAGGCTTTCCGTCTTCTGCGTCCGCCGGATCCGGGTGGACTATGACGACGTCCCAGCCGTTCGCCATGAGTGTCTTTTCGATGTCGTCGGCGATAGCATGTGCTTCCCTGGCGCTCATTCCCGCTGGGATCTCGACGTGGAGGGAGACCCAGCGTCGCTTGCCGTAGGAATGGACGAGGACCTCGTGCACGCCTGTGACGCCGGGACGCGATCGAGCCGTCCTTACGATCCTCTCGACTTCCTCGTTTGAGGGCGCCGTGCCCAAGAGGGTGTCGATTGCCGATTTCAGGAGTTGGAAGCCCATGAAGGCGATGAAGGCAGCGACAAGCATGCCCGTGGCAGCGTCTGCCCACGGTGCGCCGTGTGACCGAAGCCATAGCCCCGCCATCACGACCAGCGTTGAGAGAGCGTCGCTTCTGTGATGCCACGCATCGGCTGCGAGCGATCCGTAACCACTGCGCTTTGAAGCCCGCATACTGAAGTGGAAGAGGGCTTCCTTGAGGACGATTGTGCCCGCCAGCACGGCCAGGGCGGTGGCGCTACCGGGCAAGGAGGCCGCGGGGGTTGCAATCCTCGCCAACGAGGCCTTTGCACTTTCGAAGGCAGTGACCAGCAGGAGCACGGAGAGGAGTAGGGCAGCGATTTCCTCTGCTCTCCCGTGCCCAAATGGGTGCTTGTCGTCGGGTGGCTGGCGAGCGGCCTGAAGGCCAAGAAGGACGATCAGGGAGGTTCCGGCGTCGGCTGCTGAGTGGAGGGCGTCCACGACGACACCTATCGAGCGTACGCTCACTCCGACAATGAGCTTCCCAAGGGCCAGGGCTAGATTGACTCCGATCGACAGCAGCGCCGCAGCTCTGGCACCCGTTCTAGAGTCTTGCTCGCCAATCCGGCCTTGACTCTTCGCTCGGCGTGAGGTTGACAGTCCCACCTCTGCCCCTATGATTCCCGCATGCGCTTCGAGACCGGGCTGATCGAGGATCCCCAGAGAGGCCGCGTGGGCATCGTGCGCCTGAGGGTGCGTTATGCTGAGACGGACCGTATGGGGATCGTCTACAATGCACACTATCTCACCTGGTTCGAGGTGGGAAGAACCGAGTTCATGAGGGCCCTCGGAACGCCCTACCGTGTGATCGAGGAGAGGGGCTACAACCTGCCGATGGTCGAGGCCCATCTGAGGATCCGCCAGCCCCTGCGCTACGACGACCTGCTGGTTGTGCTGACCTGGCTCGGCAGGCTAAGAAGCCGGGTAGTGGAGTTCCGGTATGAGATCCGCGACCAAGCCGAGCGTGTTGTTGCTACTGGGAGTACGACACATGCGAGTGTAGAGTCTTCCAGTGGAAAGACCGTCGTAGTGCCGGACTGGCTGCGCGATTTGCTGCTGGGCTAGGGATTCCTAACAAAGGCTTCCGTACCAGCCCACATTTTCGGTTCCTGCAATCTCCTGCCCCCGGGGTGTCACTAAGGCGCGTTTCCGGGCCCGGAGGCCCAATTGGCTGGCACAAATTGCAATCTGAGGTGTTATGATTGTGGGAGCAGAAGACCATGGGATGTGTGGAAAACTCCCTCTCTGAGATCGGCGAAAACGGGGGCCTTGACAAAGGGCGGGTTTCCTGGCAAACTATTTGGCTTTCTAACGGCTGGCGAGCCCATCGGGCCCACGCCGACGGGGGAGTGGTTCCTCTAGAGACGGGCGAGGGCGCAGGCGTCTCTTCGTAACCGACGTAGTTTCAGGCTATTATGGGCGCCATAGCGGGGTGGTGGACCTGTTGGTATGACCGGCCTTTCTGTTGATAAGAGGGACGGCTATCCACACATCTTGTGGATCGTGTGGATAGAAAGCGGGGTCCGCGGAGATGGAGCAGGCAACGGACAAGAGATATCGTGCAGCGAGGAGGTCCCGGTCGGCTTCTGCAGCGGCTGTTGCCGAGGGCCGAGGGGCCAATAGAGCGCTTGAGGCCCTTGGTGACGCGGCTCGGGGGGCGTTGGAGACCGGGGACATTGATCGCCTGGTAGAGGCGCTCGGGGCTACCTCGAGGCTTCCTGCTCGCGAGGCCGAACGCACGAAGGCAAGATTCTTTCGCGAGTTAGGCCAAAAAGCGGAAGCCGCTGGGCAGCGCCCCAGGATCTGGGAATGGACCAGACTGGGCGCGACGCGTCCCGAACGGGAAGCCCGGCAAATGGCCTGCGCGCTACTCGATCTATTTTGGAGGGACCACAGGAGGGACGTGGAGCGGATTACCCTCAATCTCTCTAAGGATGAGGATGCCGAGGTACGCCGCTATGCTTTGGGCACGATTGGGCGCATCGTAAGAGCGGACTTTGCGAGGCGGTTCCGGTACTTGAAGCGCTGGTGCAACCTGCCGGACCCTGCAATCAGGCGCCAGATGATCATCAGCGTGGTCGCAGTTGCGGACTCGAAGCATCCCGAGTGGGCTGCCCCACTCCTGGACCTACTCGAGGCCCACCTGGGGGAGAGGGATCCGTATGTGAGGGCCAATCTAGGCCCGGTGGCGCTCGGGCATGGAATGCTGAGGGCCTACCCAAGGGAGACTCTTCAGCGGCTATTAGAGTGGTGCCACCGAGACGATGAGATCGTCCGCTGGAATGTGGCGATGGCGTTTACGTCGCCCTTTGCCGGGCGCGTTTGGAAAGAGGCTCTGGAGATCCTTGGGGTCCTGTGTAAGGACCCGAGGCGGTTCGTCTGGGAGGCTGCGGCGAGCGCCATGCGCAACCTCGTGGAAATCAGGCGCCGCGAGGTGGAGCCCGTACTCCGCAGGTGGATGGTTGATCCAGAGACGGCTGTGGCCGCCGCGAATGCTCTTACCAATCTGAGCGCTTCCTAGGGTGGGGCCCCCGGGCCTCTACAGCCGGGGCACATCTTTCGCCCAGCGACGCTCCGGCACAGGAGGACGGACTTTTCCCAGGCCGGTAAGCCGCTGTTTTCCTGCTCATCTCCCTTCCTGGTGCCCTTGACAGGCTCGGTCCAAGGGAGGAAACTCCGCTCCCTACCCGAAGGGGATGTCGGCGGGGGCTCGGATAGGTGCAGTGAGTTTGCTGCGCCCAAGCAGAGGAGCAGGCGATGGCAAAAGGGCCCGCCGTCTGGCGTTATCTCCGCTTCCAGCTCCACGCCGACACCGACGGGCTGCTTCTTGAGCCCGGCCGCAGGGAACGGAACCTGGCACTCGACTTGCCCACTCCTTCCGAGCTACGCGCACTGATC
Organism: uncultured bacterium; assembly: GCA_964388535.1. Classification (GTDB taxonomy): domain Bacteria; phylum Eisenbacteria; class RBG-16-71-46; order CAIMUX01; family WJJG01; genus CAYMBA01. The sequence continues at coordinate 7,695 of CAYMBA010000085.1, forward strand.
AAGATTCTCACAGGCTGGGGAGTCGAGAAGGTACGGCTGTGTGGTGACGATCCTGGCATGCGCGAAGACCTGGAGGATCTCGTCGAGCTCGTCTCGGGTATTGATGAGATCATCGAGGTCTGCCTCACCACAAGCGGTATAGGTCTGGCCCCGCGGTTGAAGGCATTGGCGCGACGGGGGCTGCACACTGTCAACTTCCGGGTCGATCGGCCACCTTCTCGAGTTGGGACAGGGACATCCGGACAACGCCAAACCTGGAGAGCAGTCGAGGAGGCTCTTCGGCTCGGGCTGACGGTGAAACTCAACGTGGTGCTCCAGCGCGGCAGCAACGATGGGATGATCAATGAGTTCGTGGCCCTGACCGCCACAAAGCCCCTCGACGTGCGTTTCGTCGAGTTCGACGCTGCAAGCGATGAGGCTCCCTCGCCCGAGGACTTCGTGCCTACTTGGGAAGTGATGGCAGCAGTGAAGCCGCCACTGGTTCCGGTCGACGTTCCTCCCCGAGCTGGCCCGGCCCGCATGTATTCGATCCCGGGGTACGCGGGAAGAGTGGGGTTCATCTCGAACATCACGGACCACTTCTGCGGCGAATGTCGGCGGATAGGGCTTACGGATAGGGGTGCCCTCACCAGCTGCATCTACGGGCAGGGATTCGGCTTATTGACCTACTTGAGAGGGCCCGATGGAATCAGGCGCGTGGGGGCCTACGTGGACAGGCTTCTGAAGCGCAAGATCGTACTCGGGGCCAGGATGGATCCCATGCCGATCTTGGCTGTGACGCAGTCGCTGGTCGGCTACGCAAGGTGACGGCGCGGCCCGCTAGCTGAGGTTCCTGAGGCAACGAAGGCCTCCGGCCCCGGAGGCGGGACGGCGAGATGCAGGAGTGGCCATAGTGGGAAGGGCTAGCATTTCGGATGGGGTGGATTGATGCGGTGCATTCAGGTAGTGGGCCGGAAGAAGTCCGGCAAGACCGCGCTCCTCGAGTCTCTCCTGCCACAGCTTCGCCGGCGGGGGCTACGGGTTGGGACGGTGAAGCACAGCTCGCACCCGCACCCACTGGATCGGCCAAAGAGTGACTCCTGGCGCCACAGGGAAGCTGGCGCCCTGGCGACCCTCGTGATCACTGCCGTGGCGGGCTCATATCACTTCGAGCTGCCAACCGAGGAGCCCGAGGTAGAGGGGCTTGTGGAAAGGTTCCTGGGGGGCATGGACCTCGTTCTGATGGAGGGCTGGGCCAGCTACGGGGCCGAGAAGATAGAGGTGCTTCCGCCCGACTCGGTGGGCAACCCGAAGCCTCCGAGGGTAACCCCGCAGGAGGGACTCATTGCTTTGGTGCTAGGTCCAGGGGTCAAAGGGCAGCCGGCGCAGGTGCAGGCCGAGGTTCCCGTTTTCAAGTGGAAGCAGACCCAGGAGTTGACGACGTGGTTGCTCGGCCACCTCCATCTGAACCCGGATGAGTGAAGGGCCGCTGCACAGAGCTGACTCGTGGCTGAGCGCGCCAGTCGTGGTCGCTTGGCGCGCGTCCGCTTAGGCCTGCTACTTGACGACGAAGTTCATCAGCCTATTGGGAACATGAATGACGCGGAGCACCTTACGACCTTCTAGGTGCTTCGAGATCTTCCCATCAGCCAGGGCTGCCGCTTTGACCGTTTCCTCGTCGCTGTCCCGGGGGACGCTTACGGTTCCTCGCATTTTTCCGCCTACCTGTATCGCAATCTCAACGGTCTCTTCGATGGTAAGTGCCGGGTCGTACTCGGGCCAAGAAGCCTCGAAGATTGTGCCCTCATGCCCTAGCATCCGCCAAAGCTCCTCGGCCTCATGCGGCGCAAAAGGGGCAAGGAGTAGCGCGAAGCTGCCCAATGCCTCCCTGTCGACCGATTTCGATGCCCGCAGGGCATTGAGCAGCTCCATGAGGGCTGCGATTGCCGTGTTGTAATCGAGGCTTTCTATGTCGTTTGTGACCTTCTTGATCGTCTGATGCAGCTTTCGCTTAGCCGCTTCCTCAAGTGGGCCTTCCGAGGGCATTCCCTCTTCGGGCTGTCCTGAGAGAATCCCCGCAAAGAGCCTGTGCACCCGCTCGAGGAAGCGCCTGATCCCAATAATCCCCGAGTCCCGGAAGTCCCCGCCCTCGGTGTAGGGACCAAGAAACATCAGGTACATGCGCAGGGTGTCTGCGCCATACTCCTCGACGTACTCGTCGGGATTGATCACGTTGCCGTGCGTCTTTGACATCTTGGCGCCTTCTTTGATTAGAAGGCCGTGGGCGCGGAACTTCTTGAACGGTTCCTCAAACGCGATGAGGCCCATGTCCTTCAACGCCATGCACAGGAACCGTGTGTACATGAGGTGCAGGACCGCGTGCTCGTTGCCGCCGACGTACAGATCTACCGGAAGCCACTTCCTGGTGAGATCCGGATCCCAGGCGCGGTCTTCATCGTGGGCTGAGGGATACCGAAGGAAGTACCAAGCGGAGTCTAGGAAGTTGTCGCTAACATCCGGATCCCGGTGGGCTGGACCTCCACATTGGGGGCAGGTCGTCTCGTAGAACTCCTTGTGGCGTTCCAGCGGCCGGCCGCCTGGGATGTCTGGGCGGAAGTCCTCTATCTCTGGGAGCAGCACCGGAAGCTCGTTTTCCGGCACTGGGACGATTCCGCAACGAGGACAGTGGACCATCGGGATTGGGGGACCCCAATAACGCTGCCTTGAGATGCACCAATCCCTGAGCCTGTACTGAACTGTTGCCTTGGCGAGCCCCTTGGCTTCCAGGTCCGAGGTTATCTTCTTTATGCAT
>CAYMBA010000086.1:0-10460 GCA_964388535.1 uncultured bacterium
AGATCCTTGTAAGGCCGAAGTTCCCGGTGCGGCCGGTGGATCTGGCAGATGCAAGCCCCGTGGTGAGCTATGATCGCTGGCAGAACATCCTTCAGCTCGACTACTCCGAAGAGCGGGGTCTCTACGACAGGGTGACCGTCTCGGGGACCCCCTCGCCATCGAGCCGTGTGCGCGTGGCCCTCGAAGTGGACGAAACCTGCTATCTGCTCGAGCAGGAGGCCCTGATCAGAGCCTACCCCGAGCCTTACGACCTCCGGTACGACCTGTGTGTCACGGCAGGGGAGGTCTCCTTCATCGCCTCCCAGTACCGGGAGGAAACCGAGACCATCGAGATTACAGACGGCAGGGGCGCGGTCCGCTACCCCATTTGGGAGCTGCTCAACTGGTCCTGGGTCGGCCGAGATGGAGGGACCCCATCGTGGGAGCAGGGCTCGCGGGAAGTGCTGCTTCAGGGGATGACCTGCGGGCTCCTCGAGGTGACTTACCGGGTGCGCTACGACCTCTGGAGGGTGACCTGCGCTGAGCCGAAGGAGGTCCTCATCTGCGCCCTGGTCGGCGAGGAGCAAATCCCGCAGGTCGAGGTGGTGATCGGAGATGGCTCGAGGGAGGCTCCGGAGATCGCGGACGAGCTTGTTCGGACGGAGCGCCTCGCCATCGTGCGGGGCACGGCCTTTTTGGACGATCACCACTACCGCAAGCTCAAGCGCAGACTCCGGGTCCCCTATGCAGGGGTGAAGGATGGCGATGTGGTCCAGGTGAACGATGAGCGCCTGGGCATAACGGGGAACCACCTGGTGAAGGCAGCCGAAGTGGTGATCGAGCGGTCCGAGGCCGTGAAAGTCTACCAGGAGCTGGAGGTGCACCAGTATGCTCCGCCTGGTCCTTGAGCCTGAACCCCAGATCCGGGAGGGTGAGGTGGTGGCGCCAAAGGGCGCGGGCCGATGGATGGTGAAGATGGGCCGAAACTTCGTCACGGCGCGCTCCGAGGAGGATCTGGAGCCCGGGCAGAGGGTACTGCTGGCCAGGGTGGGCAACGCCTTTTACGTCGTGCGCCCGTCTGGGCAGGCGGGAGGCGAAAAAAGGCGGGTGTATGTGAAGGGATGAGCGTCAAGGGACGGCTGAAGATCCGCTTCGATGAGACCTGCCTCGTTCAAAGGGGAAGGCTCCTGCTGGAACTGGACGACGAGGCCAACTGCGGCAGGGCCCACTTTGAGCCGGGGGTGGATGATGCCTACGTAAGGCTCTTCCCCTCGGGGCTTTACCCAGAGCTGAGGACCAATGTGGGCACGGCCCAGATCGTCGCCGTCGGTCTTCCCCTTCAGGTCCAGGACTACTTTACTGTGGCCAACACCGACACCCTGAGCCTGCCGAGGCCCGTCGATCTGCAAGCGCCCATCCAGTGGCAGTGGGTCGGCAGGGTCTTCACCGAAAGTGGCCAGCCTCCTCAGCCCCAGATCTCCGAGTGGGAGGTCCGCTTCGCGGAGCGGGTGAGCGGCGTGCTGTGGTTGAGCTACCAGAGCCTCTTCGATCGCATCAGGGTCACCTGCAGCGAGGAAACCGATGTGCTCCTTGAGGCCTTCAAGGTGCTCGAAGGCTTCGATGAGCCCCTTTACGCCTACATCGTGCTGCAGTGGGAGCACGTTGAGCGGACCGTGTACCTCACCGTGAAGTGCGCCTGCACGAGGGCTCCGCTCGAGGGCGTCGCGGTGTACGTGGACGGGGAGTTTAAGGGACTGACCGACGTCTCGGGCCGCATCAACCTCGGCGACCTGCGCGTCGGGTCCCATCAGTTGAGGCTGATCAAGGACGGATACCAGGCCTCCGACGTCGATCTCATCAAGAACGACGAGCTGGTGGTGCCGGAGGATTAGCAGATGCGGAATTGTGAAAGCATTTTGGCCGAATTGGTGGTGTTGGTTCAGGGGTTGATCAAAGAGATAAACGAACGCACTGGGTGGCTGCACGAGTTTGCTGGATGTCCCAAATCAAATTTTGAGTTCAGCACGTATGGGTTGAGACGAGGATGTATTCTTTGCCGAATTAACAGGCTGTTGCTGAAGGTGGAGGAGCAAGAATGAGCTCTGACTTTGTTGCGTACATGTGTCCTGATCCCTATCAGCCCACTGGGATCGTGCACCCTGAAGTATATGCTCCGAAACTCCGCACTTTTGTCCGAGAAGATGAAGATGTACAGGCCGAAGCCTATCTCTGTCCGCTTGGCTACGACTGCACGGGGATGGAGGTCACGGCCTATCTGCTCCCTGAAGGCCGAAGCCCTCTGGACTGCCTCCTCTGCTACGAGGCGGGCCGTGACTTCTTTCTTCGGCCCGGGGTCCAGCAGCGGTGCGAGCAGTTGCTCAAGCTTCACAATCAGGCCCGGCATAGCTTCCCCGCCGAGTGTCAGCCCCCCTGTCCTGACCTCGAGCTCGATTGGGCCATGTGCCGATGTGCCATGAGCTACGCCTTCTACTGCCTCCTTCATGAGTGCTACGGCCACGTCTGCGATGGGCAACAGCCCTGGGAGCGGCTCAGCCATTCGGGTGTTGGCGATTTCACCCTGGTCGGTGAGAACGTGGCGATGGTGGAGGACGATGACCTGGAGTGGGAGGAGGCCATCGAGCGGGTCTTCGGCGGCTGGATGTCCTCGGCGGGCCACAGGCGAAACGTCCTCAACCCGAAGTTTACCCGTGTGGGCTTCGGTTATGCCCGCAAGGACTGGGTCTATGGGACGCCGCCCAGGAGGCGGATGAGGTACGTCTTCGTCGCCGAATTTGCCGACAGCGCCGTCGAGCTCCCGGCCAATGTCCCCAAGCCCGACTTCCCCTGTAACTTCGAGTGCGTCGAGCTGCTCAGGTGGGAGCAGGACTATCAGGAGTACGAGGACTTCGTCGACGGCGAGTGGGTGACCAGGAGGAGCCCTCGCCCCTGGATCCTCGTTCCGTGTCCCACGATCCAGGTGTGTGCTTTCGAGAAGATGGTGCTGTGGGGTTCGGTTTCGGGCCCGCTGGCGGTCTGGCAGTTCGGAGGGGAAGGGCCCTGCGGGGGAGGCCTCGAGCTGACCTTCAAGGACGAATACGTTCTGACCTGGCCCATGTCGGAGTGCAGGCCCTTCCCCGGGGAGGAGCTTCTCCTTTACGGCTACCTGCGGGGCTACGAGGGCGACCCGTGCAATCCGGTGATCGTCGCCTATGGCTGGTTTGAGACCCACTGCTATACCTCCGCTGAGATCGTGGCCATAAGGACCGACACGGCGGAGGTGACCTCCGGGTGCCTGCCCGAGGAGTTCGTCGGGGATGAGAGCCTGCGATACGTGGTCCGTTACAAGGGCAAGGAATATGAGCTCCGGCCCTCGGACTTCGCCAGCTACTGCGTGGGCGATGTCGCCCTCATCCATAAGGACGGGCTGGCCACCTTCTTCGATGCCCAGGGGCAGAAGTACCAGTGCCCCGCCTGCCGGGGGCCGGTCTTCGGCGATGACCCGGGCTACATGCCGACCGAGGACGAGAGGCTCTTGAGCTACAACAACGTCACTTACGAGCTGAAGCCCCAGAACGACGTGATTGTGCCGGTGGAGTACTGCTGATGGCAAGGATCGCTGCTTCCAACCTCGACAAGCTCGCAGCCCACAAATATCGCTGGGCAAGGGTGCTCCAGGTCCACAGCGACTGGGACACGGTGGACATAGAGTTGCTGGATGCCCAGGAGCAACCCACGGGGGAACAGTGGCAGGACGTGCCGCTGTTCTACCACTGCAAGCCCGATTCAGCCCTTCGTTCCAACGGCGCCCTGGAAGGGGCTGCCGCTGCCTTTGCAGAAGGAGATGAGGTCATCGTGGAGCTCGATGGCTTTCAGAACGTCCGCAGGGTCGTCGCCAGAAAAGATGGGCTTAAGCGCTGCACGGTCCTGTTTCCTCTGCTTGCCACGGAGGAGATGGTGGAAAACCAGTGTTTGAGCGATCCACGCACTTCTACCACGAAGATCGGCGTCCGATGGGTGGACAGCAAGAAGGAGTGGGCGTGGGAACTCGTCAAGAAGGAATACATCGAGGACCTGACCATAGAGATAGACGAAGGGGACTTCTACATCGACAGCTTCCAGGTCAACGGCGTGGAGATGGACGAGCACGCCTGGAGCTATGCGGATCACATCGAGCTCACGGGCGTGCCGCAGGAGATCTCCGTGAGGCGCTCGCAGCCTTCAGGAGGCCAGCAACTGCCCCCTATGCGCTTGCGGGTTAGCGGTTCCTTCAGGAGGCAGGATTACGAATATCGCACTTACCCCGCCCAGCTCTGCCAAGTGAACGCCTCCTGGGACGAAGGTCCAGTGGCCGGAGACACCGGATGGTGCTGCGCCTCGGAGTTCCTCTGTACCGATTGGCGGGTGAGGATCTATCACCGGCACACCTTCTCCAAAGGCGGGGGGGCAGATTGGCTGCTGTACGTTCACAGCCAGGATTACTACTCGAACGCCCGTCCAGCAGCCCGTAAAGAGCAGAACTGGAGATACGGGGTTCTCTACGACTACGACTCCGCGGGTCTGGCATGCGGCATGGGCTGCAATAGCGACGGCCAACACACGATGATGGTCTGGCGCCCCGGGGGGGAAAGCTACCGCTGCAGCATGTGTCCCTGGATCACCATTCTGCGGTCCTTGGGAAACTCGGTCGACAGTTACTATGTGCGCCTGGAGTCCTCCTATTCCCGAAATGAGTACGAGGAGGCTTCGACGCAGTGCGGGGTGCTGCCCTGTGATGCCTACTGCTACGATGACACCTGGGATTACTGGCCTCCCCCACCTTCCGGGTGGACGGATGACCCCCTCGCCTTCGACGAGGTGAGGGTTTACTTCGCCCCCCAGAACGCCGGACAGGACTCCATCGGTTACTGGATAGAGCACTTCCAGCTATTCGTCCCCTCGGTAGAAAGCCGGTTGTTCTTTACGGAGTTACCTGATGACCTGAAGAACGGAGGATTTAGCTGATGTTCCCCTATCCGGTGTTTGCCATAGCCCGCAGCAGGCTGGCTCTGTATCTGGGGCTTGCCTTGCTTCTTCTCATCATCGTCGGCGGCGTCTACCTGAAGATCAAAACGCTGCAGCACAGAGTTGCCGTCCTCAGCGCCCAGGTGCAGCAGTACCGCACAGCCTACGAGGCGCAGAAGGTCCAGGCGGAAAGAGCCAACGCTGCCGTTCGCGAGATCCAGAGGCGTTACCAGCAGCTATCGGGGCGGCTGAAGCGTCTGCAGGCCGTGCACAAGGAAGCGGTAAACCGCTACCGGCGGCTACTCGCTCAGTGCATGAAACGAAAGCCCCAGCAGCCTGTGACCATCAAGGTGGTGGAAAAGGAAGAGTGCCCCAGGATCGAGCTGAAGGAGGAGGGAGACTCCTTGCTTGAGCGGCTGAACGGTCTCTTTGAGGAGGGATCGAGATGAAGCGGTTGGGTATCGCCCTTGGACTGCTTTTCGCCTTCGCCTGTGCCACCCATCCGGCGAAGGTGGAAGTGACCCCGGGGGCTGTCGTCTGTCCGGAGCTGCCGAGGGTGGACATCGAGCAGCCTCCCAAGCTCTATCCGGTGAAGTGGCAGTTGCTCGTCGTGGATGGCGAACGGCTCTACGTGTTGACGCCCTCGGGAGCCGAGAGGCTGATCACGGATATCGAGCTCCTGACCGAGTATGCCGACAGGTGCTACTCGACCATCAAAGTGCTGCAGGAGGTAGAGGATGAGAACGCTCGCGTATCTTCTCCGGCAGAACCTGCGGGTCCTGAGCCAGCTCGGTCTGGCTCTGATAGTCCTGGCCGCTAACCCCTATGTGGAGTACGGCCAGCCGGTCCTGTTCTTTCTCGTGTTGAGAAAGGCGGCCCTTGTGGCCGTGGGAGCGGCCCTGGCCCATCTTACCTGGAAGAACCTCATGTACTACGCCCACACGCGGGAGATCCTGATGGAGTGGGAGGGCTCTGAGGCGGCCATCAAGTACCTCGGGCTCAACATCTTTCGCGGTCTTTACTACCTGGCCTGGATCCTGGGGGTGGCTACGGGGCTATGAAGGCGTCACGGTTTTTGGGACGGTGCCGGGGCGGATCCTTTCCAAAATATGGGACGATGATCGCCCTTGTCCTTTCGGTGGCAGTGATGGTCCGGGCGGAAATCCTGCCCGAGCACTACATCTGCTACTGCCGCCCTGAGTGCTCGCCCCGCACGAGGATATATCGCCATGTGGACCGGAGGCTCTACTGCTTCCATCCCCGGAAAATACCCTACGGGGCGAGAAAATACGTCCGGTTAGCCCTGAGGACAGCCCTTCACTACGGGCTCGATCCCGCCGTCTTCTGTGCCCAGATCGAGTGCGAGTCCGGCTGGAGACCCTCCATCGTATCGAGGGACGGGGGCTACGGCCTGACACAGGTCACCCCCCGCACGGCTGGCATCGAGCTGGACGAGGGGAGGCTTCTCGATCCGGGCTATAACCTGGCAGTTGGCGCTTCGATCAAACTCAGGGCCCTGAGGCTGGCTGAGCGGCTAAGCGGCTGTCGCGAGCCCGCGGACGTGGCCCTTCTCGGCACGAGGATCTACAACGGCGGATGGCGCTTCCTCGAAAAGGAGCTCGACTTTCTCGAGGAGCTGGGACGGGACAAGTGCAAGCTCTCCGAGCAGAAGCGGGTCTGCGCCAGGGATCTCTGCCTGTGGAAGGTCAACGTGGTCTACGCGCTGCGCGTCTCCAACGGTGCCCGAAAGTACCGTGCCTGGCTCGGGACTCTCGCGGGAGGTAATGGAGGATGGCTGAACCCAACGGGCTCTGGATGAAGCTGGTCCTGTTCATAGTCGGTTTATGGACCGGATCGGTGGAGTGGCGGATGCGCAAGAAGGTCAACGGCGATCGCATCGGGGACCTCAAGGACTTCATCTCCAAGCGGATGGACAGCCTGGAAGGGCGTCTGAGCAGGATCGAAGACCGTCTGTTTCGGGAACAATGACCCCGAAGGACCGGAGACCGCCATGTCCCGAATGCGGCCACTGGCCGCCGACAAGCCACGGCCTTGACTGGGCGTGTCCCAGATGCGGCAGGCACTGGCGCAAGGCCAAAAGATCAAGGGAGTTCAGGCCAAATGACAATAGACCGGCCTGTCCTCGCTGCGGTTACTGGCCTCCCATCAAAAAGGAGAGGTCGAGATACGTGTGCCCGAGATGTGGGCGTACCTTCTCCGATCCCCGGGTTGCCTTTGCAGGACCGGTGGAGCGGAAAGTGGAGGTGCTGTGAAGAGGAGCCTGGCCTTCGTCGGGGATCTTCACGTGGGCAGCCGCTACGCGGTGGCCCCCAAGTGGTGGCGGTCAAGGGAGGGAAGCGCCCTGCCTCTGAACGAAGGGCAACTGGTGCTGTACGAGGCCTTCCAGGACTTCTGCGATCGCTGCGATGAGTTCGAAGTCGATACGGTCTTCCTCATGGGCGACCTGGTGGATGGCCCCAATCGCAAGGGCTTCGGCCGCCTGCTGATGACCCAGGACCTGAACGAGCAGATCGAGATGGCCGTGGAGCTCCTGAAACCCCTGTGTGTGGGCCGCAAGGTCTACGGCATCGAGGGCAGCGGCTATCACGTCCTGCCCGGAGGGGTCAGCGCTGACCAGATGGTGGTGCAGCTCCTCGGAGGGCACTGGAAGGGTCCTCTCTGTGTGGGACGATTTGCGCCCTCGAAGCTCGTCTGGAACATTCAGCACGGCCAGAGCGGGGCGATGATCTACCGGGAGACGGTCCTGGCCCGGGAGCAGATTTTTATGAACGCCGCGGCGGGCCTCGGCAAGATCGAATTCACCCACGTGATGGTCCGCGGGCACTGGCACTGGTTCTACTTCGATGCCACCAACGGCCAGTGGAAGATCCAGGTGCCCGCGTGGGCCTGCTTCGTCCCCAATCGGGTCTACCTCAAGAGCTACGGCAAGATGCAGCCCGACATCGGAGGCGTGATCGTCCAGATCACGGACGAGGACCGCCTGGTGATGAGGGAGTTCCTTTATCCCCTGCCCAAGATCGCAGATCAGACGGAGGAGGGACTGTGATGGCCAGAGTTAGGTTTTTCGCGATCCGGGTCAACGAAACTCGCGAAGGGAGGGAAATCGTCTTCCCTTACGGACAGGAAAGAGAATGGTACAGGATGTCTTGGGAAGATGTCCCAGAGAGATATAAGCAACTTTATGTCGCTTACCTGAAACTCAGTGGAATTGAAATCCCAGATTGGCTCAAGCCTTACGATACAGGCACGATAGATTTGACGAGTGCGGATGTTGAAATCGATTTAAGCAAGTGCACTCAAGTCCCGGAGAGTTATCCTTTAGGGGTCTGAAATGCCAATCACTTACGACAGCGGCACCAACACCATAACCGTAACTGGTTTTAGTGAGGCCTCACCTTGTACGTTCGAGGACATTTATCAGGCAGACCAAGCCAATGGGTGGGGCGTTGTTAGCAAGCAAGGTGACGCTCAGTTCACGATCGATGCGAAGTTGCGAATTGGGGACGGTTCGACGGAGACTTGGTTCAAGGATACGAACAAGCAAGTCATCATCACGCCTGCGACGAACGACGCTTTCTACGTTGGCAACAACGCTATCTTCCAGTTGGGCGAGAAGGACGCTAATGGTCATCCTTACAATGGTTGCGACTTTCGGGTGCCCAACTACGAGGGCGACTCTGCATTCTACGGCTCCGACAATGGAGCTTGGCGTCTGTATGATTGTTCGATCTACTATCCGGCGTTCTTGTACCTTTGGAGCCGTGGTGCTGTCCCGCCGACTCACGAGATCATCGGGTGTCGGTTCTTAAAGTTCATGGGTATGCGTGTCGGTGGGTCGAATTCTGTTTTCAAGGAGAGCGTGCTTCACTCTCACGATGAAACATGGACGATGTATGGGCTTTCCTTCAAGGGTCAGATCCAGGAGGTGTCTGATGTTTTCGCCTACAAGTTGAAGTACGGGATTTACTGGTCACCTCTTTGGGGTGCTGGCGACCTCGTTGCGTCGAGATTCAAGGTCCGGGACTGCCAGTATGCCATCCGAGTCTTCGGTGAGTCACCCGGCTATTCGATGTACGTGATCGACGCGGACGTGGACGAGTGGACTATCTCTTGGGAAAGTATGTCAACGGACGCGAACAAGATCTACCGGCAGTACACGTTCCAGGTCGAGGTCACCGACGCGAATGGAAACCCAATTGACGGTGCAGCCGTTGAGGTTTGGGATAAGGACGACAACAAAGTCATTACTGCAATGACAGGCGTCGACGGGAGGATACCCACACAGATTGTGACATACGGCTACTACGCATATCCGACCGGCAACACGCTGAATTCCTATTCGCCGCACCGTGTGAAGGTCACGAAGCCTGGCTTCAAAACGGTCGAGTTCAAGCTGACGGTAGACCGCCCAATCGACTTGGTTGTAGCCTTGAACGCGGAGTTGCATTCGGTCGATGATGTTTTGAACGAGCTCCAAGCCCACCGCAATGCAGTCGAGCCGGATGTTCAGGCTATTAAAAAGAGTGTGGACTTCATCAAGGGCATAGAAGGCGGACGCTGGAAGATCGAGAACAACCAGATGATCTTTTATGATGAGGACAATACCACGGAACTGGCTCGCTTCGATCTCCTTGATGCCCAGGGCCAGCCTGCAGAGCAGAACGTCTACGAGAGGCGCAGGGTATGATCGTCACAAGGGGGTACGGAAGGTATCAATTGATACTGACAAGGGGCTTCGGCTCCTCGAGGCTCTGGGGTGAGGTCTTGAAGCTGGCCTCGAAGATCAGGAGGACACTATGGCTGAAGAGCTCGCTCTTGTGAGCCGGCTGATAGTCCGCTGGAGGGCGGAGGGAACCCTGACGTGTGAAGTAGAGCTTCCGTCCCCGATGGAGCAGAGGGTGTTGCTACAGTCCGAGCCCGGGCGGGAGCTCGAGCTCAATTCCCAGATCTTCCCCGAGGAGGAGGAATGATGGCCACCCAGAGGATCCATAAGGACGACGTTGGGACCAAGATCGTCCTCGATTGCGGGGTCGATGTGTCTTCGGCCACCGTTCGCAAGATCCGTTACAGGAAGCCCAGCGGCAGCACCGGCGAATGGGATGCCGAGCTTGAAGACCAGACGAAGATCTATTACGTCACCCAGGACGGTGACCTCGACGAGACGGGCAAGTGGACGGTTCAGGCCTATGTGGAGATGCCGAACTGGAAGGGCCACGGCCACGAGGCCTCATTCTACGTCTACCCGCATATATGACACACTTTTGGAGACGACTGGAACTGTGACATACAGCTTCTACTAAAAAATCTACTAAAGGATCTATCATAACACGGGATAAAATAAACCATCATGTCCCAAAAAGGAGAATGTGGCTTTTCGTAGGAATTTAGTATTTAAGCGATTTTTGGCTTGAATGGCTGGAGGGCGATGGGGGACTCGAACCCCCGACCTCCGGCTCCGG